>JAGOCP010000171.1 GCA_017998715.1 Thermoanaerobaculia bacterium
TCTGTCGGCTGATGATCCTGTTCATCTCGTCCTCCTGTTCGGGACTGCACGCTCCCCCAGCCCACAAGGTAGCAGGCAGAGGGCCGGCGCGGCACCACCCTGCGAGGCAGTGCCTGCCGGCGCGCGGTTATAGTCCCGGCCTATGGCCGGAGGGAGGGGCAGGAGGCAGTTGCGGCGCCGTTTCCGCCGCGTCGGCGGGATGCTGGCTTGCGCCTGCGTTCTTGCGTCGCCGCCTCTCACGGCGCACGAGGCGGCTGGCGCACCCGTCGGCCAGACAGGCCGGCTCGCGCAACTCGGGCTCGAGACCTGGACTCCCGCCTCCGGTCTGGCCGGGAGCTGGGTGCGCGCCATCGTCCAGGGGTCGGACGGCTTTCTCTGGGTCGGCACCTCCTCCGGCCTGTCGCGCTTCGACGGCCGGAGGTTCGTCAATTTCACCGCTGCCTCCGAGCCCGAGTTGCCGTCGAACTCGGTGGCTGCGCTCGCCGCCAGCAGCGGTGGCGGGCTCTGGATCGGACTCGAGCACGGCGGGGTGCGCCGGCTCGACAACGGCCATGTGCATCGCGATGCGCGCTTCGACGCGCTGCCTGCCGCGAGCGTGCGCTCGCTGGTGGAGACGGCCGACGGCACGCTCTGGATCGGCACCGCCTCGGGCCTCTGGCGGTGGCGCCCCGGCGTCGGCCTCGAAGTCGTCGCGCCCGACGTCGCGGCGCGCCGCGCCACGGTCGCGCGGCTGCGAGCCGCCCCCGATGGCAGTCTCTGGGTGCGGACCCGCGAGCACGGGCTGTGGCGGGTGCACGGCGACGTTCTCGTCGTCAACGAGGATGCACCGGGTTGTGTCGGACTCGACTTCGCGGCAGCTGCCGACGGCCGCCAGTTCACGGCCTGCGTCGAGGGGATCTGGGAGCGGCGATCGACTGGGGAGAGCTGGCGCGAGATCGCCGCCGTGCGCTCGTCGCAAAGGCTGCTGCTCGATCGCGAGGGGGCTCTCTGGTACGGCGATGATGCTGGCCTGGCGCGGCGCTCGGCGGATCGTGTGGAGACGCTGCCGGTCGCGGTCGGGCTCGGCGACACCCGCACCCGGGCTTTCTACGAGGACGACAGTGGCGAGCTCTGGATCGGCACGTTCTCCCGCGGTCTCGCCCGCCTGCGTCGCGGCGCAGTGACCGCGGTCGGCGCCCCGGAGGGCGTGGCGATCACCGGCACGACCGCGGTCGTCGGCCGCTCTGACGGCAGCCTGTGGCTCGGGTCGAACGATGACGGCGTCGCCTTGTGGGTGCCGGGCGCTGGTGTCGTGCGCCGTTGGCTCGAGGCCGATGGCCTGCCGAGTGACCAAGTGTGGGCGATCGCCCAGGACCGGCAGCGCCTCGACCATGCCTGGTTCGGCACCAGCCGCGGGCTGGTCGAGCTCGACGGGGGTGCGTTGCGGCGCATCCAACGCCCGGGAGTCCCGGCGGAATCCGTCGTGGCGACGCTCTATGCCGACCCGCTCGCCTCCGACACGGTCTGGGTGAGCGGCCGCTCCGGCGGCGCTGAAGAGCTGCGGGGCTCGCGCACTGTGCGACACGACGCCCAGAACGGCCTGGACCTCGGCGTGGTCCGCTTCTTTCATCGCAACGTCAAGGGCGTCCTGCTGGCCGGCGGCGAAGATGGACTGTACAGCTTCGACGGTGGGCGCTGGCACGCAGTTCTCCTCGGCGGACAGGAGGTGCGTGCGTTGCGGGCGATCTGCGAGGAGGCGGACGGGACGCTCTGGCTCGCCAGCGAGTCTGCCGGGCTGTTGCGCTGGTCCGACGGCGTGCTCGTTCACCTTGGACCGCGCGACGGCTTGCCCTTCAACCTCATCCACAGCCTGGAGCTCGACGGCCAGGGGGGTCTCTGGATGTCCGGCGACGAAGGGCTGCTGCGAATCCGGCTGGCCGACTTCGAGCGCTGGGCGCGCGGCGAGCTCGACGGTGTCCCTTCGGAGCTGTTCTCGGCGCGCGACGGGCTGCGCGACCGGGAGTGCAACGGCTGGGGCAGTCCGTCGAGCTCGCGCTTCGCCGACGGCAAGCTGGTCTACCCGACGATCTCCGGCTTCGCCCTGGTCGAACCCGTTCGCGTCGTGGCACCGGAGCTCACCGCCAACGAGATCGTCATCGATGCCGCCTGGTCCGGCGAGCGCGAGCTCGAGGTCGGCGCGCCGATCCGCCTCTCGCGGCAGGAGCGCCAGCTACAGGTGCGTTTCACCGCGCTCGAATTCCTGCGCCCCGAGGCGGTTTCGTTCCGCTATCGCCTCGAAGGACTGGATAGCGACTGGCAGCCCGCCGGCCAGCAACGCGCGGCGGTCTATTCGCATCTCGAGCCGGGCCAGTACCGCTTCCGTCTGCAGGCCCGTCTGCCCGGCAGGATCTGGGTGGAGGCGGCGCGCCAGCTCGAGGTGGCGGTCGCTCCCCGGATCTGGGAGGCCGATTGGTTTCGGGCGCTCGCCGTCAGCCTGGTTCTGTTGGCGCTCGCCGCCTTCTTCCACTGGCGGGTGCGCAAGGAGCGCGAGCTGCGTGCCAAGCAGGCGGAGCTGCGTCAGCTCGCCAGCCGCCTGATCCGGGCGCAGGAGGACGAACGCCGGCGGCTCGCCCGCGAGATCCACGACGACCTGACGCAGCGCCTCGCCGGGCTCGGCATGCTCGCCGGCGGGCTGGCCCGGTCGGTGCATCAGGGCCGGGCCGAGAACGTCGGGGCGCGTGTCGAGGAGCTCGGTCGCGAGCTCGAGCATCTGGCCTCGGACGCCCAGGTCCTGGCGCGCGATCTCCACCCCGCCCTGCTCGAGAACCTCGGACTCGAAGCGGCGCTGCGTTCCGAGTGCGCGACCTTCGGCGAGCGCACCGGTCTCAGAGTGCTCTTCGACAGCTGCGATCTGCCCGAGAAGCTCGCGCCCGAGGTCAGCCTGGCGCTCTACCGGATCACCCAGGAGGCGCTGCGCAACGTGCTCTCGCATGCCCCCTCCAGCGAGGCGCGCGTCGCGCTCTATCACCTGGACGGCGAGCTCTTCCTGGCGATCGAGGACACCGGTCCCGGGTTCGATCCCGCCAAGCTCTCCGGCAAGGCGGGGATGGGTCTTACGAGCATGGCGGAGAGGGCGCGCCTGATCGGCTCCCGGCTCGAGCTCGATACGGCGCCGGGGCGCGGCACGCGCATCGTCGTGCGCGTCCCCCTGGGCAGCGCGAGCTAGTCGGCGGCGCGTTCGACGACCCAGCGGGTGGCCTGGGTCGAGAGCTCGGCGGCGGTGTCGAGCCCGAGCTTCTCCTTGATCCGCTGGCGATAGGTCTGCACCGTCTTCGGGCTGAGGAACAGGCTCTCGCCGATCTGCTGCGTCGTCATTCCGCGGCCGATGCGGTCGAAGATCTCGAGCTCGCGATCCGACAGCCGGTCGACCGGCGTCGTGAAGCGCTCGCGCGAGCCGCTGCCGACCATGCGCTGCATCATGCGCTCGGAGGTCGCCTCGCTCAAGTAAGGGCGACCGGACATTACCCGGCGGATCGCCACCACGATGTTCTTCGTCGCCTCGCTCTTCTGAACATAGCCGAGCGCGCCGGCCGCCAGCGTGCGCTCCGTCCAGGTGAGCTCGTCGTGCATCGAGACCACCAGGACGCGCACCGAGCGCTCGACGAGCTCGCGGATCAGTTCGAGCCCGCTCGAGGCGCCGAGCGACAGGTCGACGAGCACGACGTCGGGCCGCTCGCGCTCGACCAGCCGCAGGGCTTCGTGCGCCTCCTCGGCCTGGCCGCAGACCTTGAGATCGGCCTCGGCGTCGATCAGGCCGGCGAGGCCAGCGCGCACGATCGGATGATCGTCGACGATCGCGACCCGGCAGATCGGCGTGTTCGGTTCTTCCGGCGCGGCCATGCCCAGTCTCCTCCTGCCTATTCCGGCAGACGTCTCCAGCCTACTCGCAGGCGCTCCGCCCGCACAATCGGCGACGCGCGGAACCGTGGACGCGCCTCGCCGGCGAGTGCACCCGCGGAGGAGCTCAGTAGGAATTTTGCTTACATGCGCTTCCGCCGGTGGCCGCTTCCTGTCGATTCTCTCCGGGCTCTAGGCTGATCGAAATTCCCGCCTCCGGCTCACTGCCGCGGCTCGGGATCGCGCCGGCCGGGGCGATGGTCTACGTCGTCGCCGTCGGCGGCGCGGTGCTGCTGGTGCTGTTGCTCAAAGTGCTCGGGATTTTCAAGTAGCACGACTTGTCCAGGGTGGGCCTGCTGCTCGCCGGAGTGTGGACGTCATGCCCGGCCTGCGGCCGCTTCGGGCCGATCGCCTGGATAGAGAGGTCGAGATGAGCGAGAAGTTGCTTCGCAAGGGTGTTTTCGGGGTCGCAGCAGCGGCCTGTCTGCTGTCGATCGGATGGCTCGTGCGCGCCGAGGCTGGTGCCCAGCAGGTGGCGCCTGACAAGGCACCGGCGAGCCTCAAGCCGGGCGAGTTCGTGTGGACGCCGGAGCTCGCGCCGGCGGGCCCGGTGGTCGTCCTGGTGAGCGTCGCGGAGCAGCGCCTGTACGCCTACCGCAACGGTGTGCGGATCGCCTACTCGACGGTGAGCACGGGCAAGCCGGGGCACGAGACGCCGACCGGCGTCTTCACCGTGCTGGAGAAGGACGCCGATCACGTTTCCAACCTGTTCAAAGGGGCGAAGATGCCCAACATGGAGCGCCTGACCTGGTCCGGGATCGCGCTGCATGCCGGGAACCTCCCCGGCTATCCCGCGTCTCACGGCTGCGTGCGCATGCCGGCCGAGTTCTCGAAGCTGCTCTTCGAGCTCGACGCCATCGGCACCACAGTGGTGATCGCCAACGAGCACGACGGCCCGAGGGAGGCCGCGCACCCCGGACTGATCCTCTCGCCGGATCTGCCGACGGAGGCCGCCTCCGGGACCTTCGAGTGGCGCCCGGAGCGCGCCATCAAGGGCCCGGTCGGCATGCTCCTGAGCGCCGCCGACCGGAGGCTCTACGTCTATCGCAACGGCACCGAGATCGGCCGCACGGAGATCGCCTTCCGCAGCGAGCCTACGGCACTTCCCGAGGGGGTCTTCACCGTGCTCGATGGCTTCGGCAACGGCCGCAGCCCCTTTGCGCCGGATCGCCCGGATCACCGCTGGATGGCGGTGCCGCTCGGCAAGGCCGCCGTCGCGGACGGCGCAGCGAAAGCGGCGCTGCTCGCGAGCGTTCAGATTCCGGCAGAGTTCGGCCTGCGCGTCTACGAGGCGATGGAGCCGGGCACGACGATCTACGTCACCAATCGTGAAGTGGCTCCGCACACGAGCTCGAGCTCGGACTTCGTCGTGATGGCGACCCACGCCGACCAGACCACCGGATAGGCGTGGTGCGCCCGCGCGGCTACCTCGCGATTTGCTGCTGCCTCGCGATGGGGCTTTCCTGGCGCGGATTCGCCGACTCCGGAAAGGCCGAGATCGAGCGCCTCGCTGCGCTTGCACCGGATCTGCGTCCCGTCGTGCTCAAGCGCGCCCTGACGGCGCTCGAATGCGCTGCCGACACCGAGCTTGCGGAGGCGCAGATTCTGGCGGTGATCGACTACTCCCTGCCGTCGACCTCGCCGCGACTCTGGGTTTTCGATCGCCAGGCGCACCGTCTCCTCTTCCACACCCTCGTGGCCCACGGAGCGGGCACCGGGGAGAACGAGGCGCGCCACTTCTCCAACCGGCACGGCTCGCGTCAGTCGAGCCTCGGTCTGTTCCGCGCCGCCGAGACCTACCATGGCCGCAACGGCTTCTCGCTGCGCCTCGACGGACTCGACCCGGGCATCAACGACCAGGCGCGCAGCCGGGCGATCGTCGTCCACGGCGCGTGGTACGTGAGCGAGGCCATGGTCGGGCAACAGGGGCGTCTGGGCCGGAGTTGGGGTTGCCCGGCGCTCGAACCCGCGAGTGCGCGGCCGATCATCGAGGTGCTGAAGGAGGGCGGCGCCCTCTTCGTCTCCGCCGAGGACGCCGCCTGGCTGGCGGAGGTGGGGCGCAAGTCCTGCCCGGCCGGCTCCGCCTCACCGGCCGCGCCGACCGGCCGCGGGCAGTAGCTCTCCCTGGCGATTCGACATGCGAATCCTGCGCACACCTGTTCCCGCCCTGCTCGCCGCGCTTGCTCTCGCGGGACCCGTGCCCGCCTTTTCGGCTGCGCGCGAACCGGTGGTTCTGCTGCTCTCCGGTGGCGGGGCGCGCGGTGCCGCCCACGTCGGTGTCCTCAAGGTCCTCGAAGCCGAGCATGTCGCGGTCGACATGATCCTCGGCACGAGCATGGGTGCTCTGGTCGGTGGCCTCTACGCCTCCGGCCTGACCGCGGCGGAGATCGAACGGACGATGCTCGAGACCGACTGGTCCGGGATCTTTCGCGACGGTCCCGAGCGCGCTCTCGAGAGCTACCGGCGCAAGCAGGACGAGCGCGACTATCGGGTGCACGGCCGGCTGCGTCTCGCGGGGAAGAAACCGAGCCTGCCGCTCGGTGCGATCGAGGGCCACCGCATTGTGGAGATGCTGCGCCAGAAGACGGCAGCCGTCGCCGGCGTCGAGGACTTCTCCCGGCTGCCCATCCCGTTCCGCGCCGTGGCGACCGACCTCGAGACCGGCGAGGCCGTCGTTCTGGCGCGGGGAGACCTGGCATTGGCCCTGCGGGCGAGCATGGCGGTTCCGGGGGCGTTTACGCCGGTCGAAATCGACGGCCGCTATCTGATCGACGGCGGCATCTCGGAGAATCTGGCGATCGAGATCGCGCAGCGCTCGGGTCCGGTGCGCATTCTCGCGGTCGACATCTCGAGCCCGCCGTTGCCGATGGAAGAGCTGGGCTCGGCGGCGGGCGTGCTCAACCAGGCGATCACCCTGCTGATGGCGCGCGAGAACGAGCGCCAACTCGCGCAGCTCGACGCGAACGATGTGCTCATTCGTCCAGCGCTCGGCTCCTTCTCGAGCGCCTCCTTCGCGCAAGCGGGCGACGCCATTCGCATCGGTGAGGAGGCTGCGCAAGCTGCCGTCGCGGAGCTCCGCCGGCTGGCCCTGCCGCCGGAGGAGTATGCGGCCTGGCGCCGGGGCGCGACCGTAGCCTCCGGTCTCGAGAACGGGAAGATCGCCTCCGTTGTCGTCAGCGCGCCCGATACCGCCGATGGTCGCGCCGCGAGACGGCGCCTGGAGCGGCAGGTGGGCCGGCCTCTGGATGCGGCAGCCCTGCAGCGAGAGGCCGAGCGCGCGCGCGGCACCGGCCTCTACGAGAGCGTGGATCTCGTCGTCGCCCCGGCAGGCGAAGGCGAGGTTCGCGCCGAGCTGAAGCTGGCGCCGCGGGCGGGAGGGGCCGATTCGCTGCTCTTCGGTTTTCGTCTCTACGACG
>JAGOCP010000015.1 GCA_017998715.1 Thermoanaerobaculia bacterium
AATCTCGATCCGTTCCGACCGGTCGGTACCCGACCACTCGCGCCGACCGACCACGGCCCCGTTCCAGAGAATCTCGACCGCATGATCGGCGAACTCGGGCGAAGGCTTGGACCGCGGATTCGACCAACCCCGCAGCTCGACCGTGAGGGCGACTGCCGGCGCGGGATCCGGCGCAGGCGCGGCGGTGCGATCGAGGTCCCGAAGGTCGATCTCGACTTCGAACCGATCGGCGTCGAGGTAAGAGAGCTTCTGCCAGTACCAGAGCTCCTGATCCTCGAGTCCCGCGTTCGGATAGCGCAGCAGCAAGCGATCCTCTTCGCGACGGATCCGGCGTTGCCATCCCGAAGCAGCGGAAGCCGAAGCAGCCTGCGCGACATCTCGACCCTGGCGCAGGCGCGCCATGGCGCCCCCAGGAGCGCCCGGCGCCGCGGCCGCTTGCGGATCCTCGAACAGCCAGTAGACGTTGAGGCTGGTGTATTCGTTGTAGTAGCCGTGCTCGCCCGCCAGGCGGTCGCCGGCAAAGAGCACGGCGTCGCCGGGGCCGAATAGGCCGTCGCCGCCGTCTTCGAGCCAAATCGGGACCGGGGCAGTGCCGTGGCGCATCGCCAGGCGCGCGCTCGCCATCCCGGTCGCTGGCCACCCGGCGGCGACGAGGGACTCATGGGTCATCCGATAGATACCCGGCTGCGACAGAAAAATCTTCATCGGCGGGCGCGCCGGCTCTGCAGCAGCGGCGGCAGCGAGCAGGAAGAGCCCTGCCGACAGCGCTCTGCGCAGGTCGTTTGGCTGGCGCATCCGGCGGCGGATCGCGGCGACGCCGAACTTCACGGCGCCGGCGCGGGAGCGGGCGGGATCTTCGCTTTCGCCCGGTTGACCGGCGTGAACTTCTCGCGCACGCCGTCGATCGAAATGCTCTCGACGTAGTAGAAGTACTCCTTCGCCGGGTCGATGGTGTCGTCGACGAAAGCATAGGAGTGACTTTCGTCCGAGGTGCCCGCACCAGCGATCGGCTTGGCGTTGAGGCGCTCGAACGGGCCTGATTCGCTCTCCCCGCGGAAGACATCGAAGCCGAAGCTGTCGACCTCGCTCGCCGTCGTCCAACGGATCGTGTTGCGGAAGGGCGGCGCCGGAACCGCAGCCGGCGCTGGGGCAGGTGCCGAAGCCGGTTCGGCAGCGACGGGCGCCGGCGCTGGCGGCGCAGATGGCCCGGATGCCGCGACCGGCGCGGGCTCCGAAACGCCGGGCGCGGTCGTCCGGCAGCCCGCCCAGGCGAGCAGAGCGAGGAGCGCGGCCGACGCCGCGAACGAACGATTCCAACGAAGGCAGCTGGACATGGTGGCGTCGATTCCTGTCGCTCGTGGACCCGAGCTGCCTCGGGGCCCGTGGGCCGCGAAGCCTAACATGCGGCCGAGCCCTGCCCAACGGCAAGGCCGCTGCCGAACGTATACTTCCGGTCCGATGTCCCTGCCCGCCGACTCTTCCGCCTCCGTTTCGGCAGCCGTATGCGCGCGGAGTCTCAGCAAGGTCTACCGGGTACACGCAAATCCGCTGAATCGGGCCCTGGAGCTCGTCACCGGGCGAGCGCGGCATCGCGCCTTTCACGCCCTGGACGACGTCAGCTTCGAGATCCCGGCGGGGCAGGGCTTCGGCCTCATCGGCGAGAATGGCGCCGGCAAGAGCACGCTGCTGAAGATCCTCTCCGGCATTACGGCCCCCTCGAGCGGGGAGCTCGCCGTACGCGGCAAAGTCGCGTCGATTCTCGAGCTCGGCTCGGCCTTTCATCCCGAGCTCTCGGGCCGCCAGAACATCGTCCTCAATGCCGCCCTGCTCGGGCTCTCCGAGAGCGCCATCCGCGACAAGACGCCCCAGATCATCGCTTTCAGCGAGCTCGATGAGTTCATCGACCAGCCGGTGAAGACCTATTCGACCGGCATGTCGATGCGCCTCGGCTTCGCCATCGCCACCCAGGTCGAGCCGGACGTCCTGATCATCGACGAGGCGCTCTCGGTGGGCGACGGTTACTTTCAGAAGAAGTGCATCGACCGGCTGCTCGAATTCACCTCGGGCGGCGGCACACTGCTTCTCTGCTCGCATGCGATGTACTACATCTCTGCCTTCTGTTCCCGTGCGATCTGGCTGCAGAACGGCAAAGTCGCGGCCTATGGCCCGTCGCAGGACGTGGTGCGCCAGTACGAGGAGTTCCTGCTCGCCAAGGCCGGCCACAGCCACGCTGAGGATGCGCTGGTCGTCGGACCGGCCCGGATCAGCGACGTTCGCCTGCCCGGCGGCACGCTCGCCCGCCAGGGCGAGACGCTGGCACTCGAGATCGACTGGGGAACCGACGACCCCAGCCTCGAGTTCCATGTCGGCGTCGGCCTCAACCGCATCGACGGCATCGAGGTGTGCTCGTTCAGCACGCAGCAGGACGGACGGCAGCCCCTGCGCGGCAGCCGCCGCTATTCGGTGCGGCTCGAGCTGCCCGACCTGCAGATCATCAAAGGGCGCTTCACGATTTACGCCTTCCTGCTCGACGGAGCGGGATTGCACATCTACGATCGCCAGATCCTCGCCGATGCCTTCGCCGTGGAGTCGCCACGCTATGCGATCGGCCTGGCGCACTTCCCGCATCGATGGAGCGGCGGCGCCGCGGGCGAGCCAGCCGATTCCACGGCGACCCGGGTTCACGTCTGATTCCTCGAGCACCCTGGCTGCGGGCCGGGTGACCCGTCGGCTGGAGCCTCTCGTCCGCCCCCTTCAGGCGCGCGCGAAGCGCAGGACGGAAGGGCTGGAGGTGAGTCCGTGGATTTCGGCGCGACGGAGGAACTCGGCGAGGCCGGCCTGTTCGGCGGGGCCCATCCGGTATCGCAGATTGCGGGTGAAGTAGTCGCGCAGAATGGCCGGCTGAAGTCCGCTTTCGGCGGCGGTTTCGGCGACGATCGCGTCGAGCTCGGCGAGGCCGGTCTCGAAGCTCTCGGTGAAGGGCGCGATGAGCTCGGCGGTGGCGACTTCGTCCCGCGCCGCCCAGACCGCGAAGACGAAAGGCAGACCGGTCATTTCCAACCACTCGCCGGCGAGGTCCAAGACGACGTACTTCTCGCGCGGCACGGTGAGCGCCGGGTCGCCGATGATCAGCGCGGCGTCGGCCTCTGCCAGCATCTCCGCGAGATTCGCGTGCGCTTGCCGGAAGGTCGGGGCAAGGCCGTAACGATCGTGCAGGATCATGCGCACGAGAGCGGCAGAAGTGCGGCTGTTCTCGTCGAGCGCCACCGAGGCGATGTCGCCGATCGGTACTTTCGAGACCAGGAGGACGCTGCGGACTTCGTGGGTGGCGGCGATCGCCAGCCCCGGCAAGACCGTGAGGCCGGGAATGCGCGCCAGCTCGATCGACGGCACCAGCCCGACGTCGAGCGTGCCCGCTGCCAGCCGGTCGGCGATCACCGCCGGCGGCAGGCTCTCACAAGCGAAGCCGCCCACCTGCCGGCCGCGAAGAAGTCCGCGGGACAAGGGGCGGCTGTTGATGTAGTTGACGATGCCGACGCGAAGCTGCGTCATGAGGCCCTGCTATTTTGACATGGCGTTGAGGAAGTCGAGGTTCGTCTTCGCCTTGGAGAGCTTGTCGAGCAGCAGCTCCATCGACTCGACGACCGACAACGGGTTCAAGACCTTGCGCAGCACCCAGACGCGCCGAAGCTCGTCCTCGGGCATCAGGAGCTCTTCCTTGCGGGTACCCGACTTGTTGATGTCGAGCGCCGGGAAGGTCCGCTTGTCGACGAGCTTGCGGTCGAGATGGATCTCGCAGTTGCCGGTACCCTTGAACTCCTCGAAGATCACGTCGTCCATGCGGCTGCCGGTGTCGACGAGCGCGGTGGCGATGATGGTGAGCGAGCCGCCCTCTTCGATGTTCCGCGCGGCGCCGAAGAAGCGCTTCGGGCGATGCAGCGCGTTGGCGTCGATGCCGCCGGAGAGAACCTTGCCCGAAGGCGGCTGCACCGTGTTGTAGGCGCGCGCCAGACGGGTGATCGAGTCGAGCAGAATGACGACGTCCTTCTTGTGCTCGACCAGGCGCTTGGCCTTTTCGATCACCATTTCGGCGACCTGCACGTGGCGGGTGGCCGGCTCGTCGAAGGTCGAGGAGATGACCTCGCCCTGCACCGAGCGCTGCATGTCGGTGACCTCTTCCGGACGCTCGTCGATGAGCAGCACGATGAGGGCGACTTCCGGGTGGTTCTTGGCGATCGAATGGGCGATCGACTGCAGCAGCATCGTCTTGCCGGTGCGCGGCGGAGCGACGATGAGCGCCCGCTGCCCCTTGCCCATAGGCGTCACGAGATCCATCACCCGGGACGACATGTCGCCGGGGACCTCGAGCTTCAGACGCTCCATCGGATAGAGCGGCGTCAGGTTGTCGAAGAAGATCTTGTTCCGGGCGACTTCCGGATGCTCGAAGTTCACCGCCTCGACCTTGATCAGGGCGAAGTAACGCTCGCCGTCCTTCGGCTGGCGGACCTGGCCGGAGACCGTATCGCCGGTCCGCAGATCGAAGCGGCGGATCTGCGAGGGCGAAACGTAGATGTCGTCAGGGCCCGGCAGGTAGTTGTACTCCGGAGCGCGCAGAAAGCCGAAGCCGTCGGGCAGGCACTCGAGGACGCCTTCGGCGAAGATCAGGCCCGAGGATTTGGTCTGGGCTTCGAGGATCTTGAAGATGAGCTCCTGCTTGCGCAGGCCTGGAGCGCCCTCGACCCCGAGGTCCTTGGCGGCCGTGGTGAGCTCGGCGATCGACATCTCCTTGAGCGCCCGGATGTCGAGCATCTGCTTGCCGTTCGCGCCGTTCCCCGTCGGAACGGGCTCCGACCCTACGTCGAGAGGCAGTTCAAGGGGCTGTTCCGTGACCTTCGGCATGTTCTTTCTTCCTCGTCTGCTGCGCCGCGGTTTACCCCGCGAGAAATTCTGCGATGGATTTCCAGAGTTCACGGACACCCTCCCCTGTTTGGGTGGAGACGGCCAGGATCGCCGTCGGTTCTCCGATCTGCAGCGCGCCGGCGATCTGCTTCATACGCCGGACCCGCTCTCCTCGTTTCACGTCGTCGACCTTGGTCGCGACGGCCAGGGTGAGTAACCCCAGGCTTGCAAAGTACTCACCAGCCTGCTCGTCGAGAGCCGTTGCACCGACTCTCGCGTCCACCAGGTGAATCACGACGCGCTGCGGATGCGGGGTCCGCAGGTAGTCGTTGATGACTTCCGCCCACTGGCTCCGGGACTCCTTCGACGCTCGCGCATAGCCGAAGCCCGGAAGATCGACGAAATAGAAGCAACCGTTGACCCGGAAGTAGTTGATCGTCTGGGTCCGGCCGGGTGTGGAGCTCGTGCGCGCCAACTTCTGCCCCAGCAGCTTGTTCAGCAGGCTCGACTTGCCGACATTCGAGCGCCCGGCGAAAGCGATCTCGGGCAGCCCGTCCTGAATGAAACCTTCGCTACCTGCCGCCGACTTGATGAACTCCGACTTCTCGATCTTCAGTGCCGACTCCGGAGCGCATCGGGAATTTGCTGCCGAACGGGATCCGCCGCTCCCCGGGACTCGCCGAACTGCACCGGTCCATCAGCGCTTGCAGGAACTGTTCCGGCACCCATGCCGGATACGCCTGACCCCGTAGATTGAAAAGACCCGTCAGTGAAAGCTGAGCTTGAAGCGGATTCGGCGAGAGGATCAGTGCGCCAAGGAGCCGGAACCCAGAGGGGGCTCCGTCGGCCGTCCCGGGAATTCTCCCTCATTCCGGGGCTGCCACGCAAGTTCGCCCTGCAGGGCGATTGGCAGCACCTCGTCCATCCACTCCACCAGGTGCACCTGCAGCACGTCCCGGACCTCGCCAGGGATGTCCTCCAGGTCCTTCTCGTTCTCCCGCGGCAGGATGAGCTCGGTGATGCCGGCGCGGAACGCTGCCAGCGCCTTGTCCTTGATCCCGCCTACGGCCAGGACCTTGCCGCGCAGGGTAATCTCACCGGTCATCGCGAGGTCGCGCCGCACCGGCAGTTTGGTGAGCGCCGAAATCAGCGCCGTCGCCATGGTGATACCGGCGGAGGGGCCGTCCTTCGGGATCGCGCCCTCGGGCACGTGGATGTGGACGTCGAACTTCTCGCTGAAATCGGGATCGATGCCGAAGATCTCGGCGCGACTTCGCAGGTACGAGACCGCAGCGCGCGCCGACTCCTGCATCACCTCGCCGAGCTTGCCGGTGAGGATGAGCTTGCCCTTGCCCTTCATCAGACCGACTTCGGTTTCCAGAATTTCGCCGCCGAACTCCGTCCACGCGAGGCCCGTCGTGACGCCGATTTCCGGCTTCTCTTCGCGCTTCCAGGGGCGGAAACGCGGCTTGCCGAGGAGCGAAGTGATGCGCTCGGGGCTCACCAGAACCTCGGCGCGTTTGCCCTCGGCGACGACATTCCGCGCCAGCTTGCGGCAGACCGAAGCGATTTCGCGGTCGAGGTTGCGCACTCCAGCCTCGCGGGTGAACCCCTCGATGAGCTGGCGCAGAGCCTCGTCCTCGAAGGAGACGTGGGCGGCCTCGAGACCGTTCGCCTTGAGCTGCTTCGGCACCAGGAACTGGCTGGCGATAGCCTTCTTTTCGTTCAGCGTGTAGCCGGAGAGATTGATCACTTCCATCCGGTCGCGCAGCGGCGCCGGGATGGGATGAAGGACGTTCGCCGTGGCGATGAACATCACCTTCGACAGGTCGTACTCGACGTCGAGGAAGTGGTCCACGAACGCATGATTCTGCGCCGGGTCGAGTACCTCGAGCAGGGCCGCCGACGGGTCGCCACGAAAGTCCATCGACATCTTGTCCACTTCGTCGAGCAGGAAGACCGGGTTGACCGTGCCGGCCTTCTTCATCATCTGGATGATCTGACCGGGAAAGGCGCCGATGTAGGTGCGCCGGTGACCGCGGATCTCGGCTTCGTCGCGGACGCCACCGAGCGACAGGCGGACGAACTTCCTGCCCACCGCGCGGGCGATCGAGCTGGCGAGCGACGACTTGCCGACACCCGGAGGGCCGACGAAACAGAGAATCGAGGCTGGCGTCTCGGTGGTCAACTGGCGCACCGCGAGGAACTCGAGGATTCGCTCTTTGACCTTCTGCAGCCCGTAGTGCTCGGCGTTGAGGATCTCCTCCGCCTTGTTCAGATCCTTGAGCTCGCGGCTCGCCTTCTTCCACGGCACCGAAGCGATCCAGTCGATGTAGTTGCGCGAGACGGTCGCCTCGGCGGAGACCGGCGGCATCGACTCCAGGCGCTTCAACTCCTGCTCGGCCTTCTCGGCGACGGCCTTCGGGAGCCCCGCCTTCTCGATCTTCGCCTTGAGCTCGGCGATCTCGTCGCTCCTGTCGTCCTTCTTGCCGAGCTCCTGGTGGATCGCCTTGATCTTCTCGTTGAGGTAATACTCTTTCTGGGCCTTCTCCATCTGCTTCTTGACCTGGACGTTGATCCGGCGGTCGAGGTTCATCTTCTCCATTTCGACGTCGAGCAGATCGAGCAGGCGCTGCAGCCGCTCGTAGGGCGACAGCAGCTCGAGCATCGCCTGCTTCTCGGCGGTCGGAACGGTGAGATGGGAGGCCAGCGTATCGGTGAGCCGGTCGGGCTCATCGAGCTTCAAGGTCGGCAGGAGGCCCTCGAAGGCGAGGTGCTGCGACAGCTTGGCGTACTGCTCGAAAGCGCCCAGGACCTTGTTGACGAAGAGCTGCAGCTTCTCCGACATCGGGTACTGGATCTCGTAGGTCTCGAGGTGGCTCCAGAGTGTGCCTTCGCGCTCCTCGAAGTCCATCAGCTTGCCGCGCTTCAGCCCCTCGACCATCACCTTGATGTTGCCGTTGGGGAGCTTGAGATTCTGCACCACGCGCGCCACGACCCCGAAGTCGTAGAGATCATCGCGCATCGGCTCGTCGACCTTGGGATCGCGCTGAGCCACCAGGAAGATCCGCTTCTCGGGCGTTGCGAGAGCGATCTCCAGCGCGTGCACCGAGCTCTCCCGGCCGACGATGAACGGTGCCATCATGTGCGGGAAGACCACCATGTCCCGCAGCGGGACCACCGGGAGCGACTCCCTGTGAGTCTCGACGAAGCTCTTGCTCACGCTCACCCGGCCTTTCGCAGCGTGGTTACCGGTTGCGACCGTCGGACGACGGTGTCCTCGGTGATGACGCACTCCTGAATCTCGCGCTGCGACGGAATGGTGTACATCAGGTCGAGCATCAGCTCTTCGAGGATGATCCGCAGTCCGCGCGCGCCGACGTTGCGCTTGAGCGCTTCCTTGGCGACCGCGCGCAGCGCCTCGTCGGAGAACCGGAGCTCGACGTCCTCGAACTCGAACATCGTCTGGTACTGGCGCACCAGGCTGTTCTTGGGCTCTTTGAGGATGCGCACCAGCGACTCCTCGTCGAGCTGCTCGAGCGAAGCCATCACCGCCAGGCGGCCGACGAACTCCGGGATCATGCCGAACTTGATGATGTCCTCGGGCAGCGCCTTCTCGAGCGGATTCTGCTTCGACTGCTCCTTCTTCGACTTGATGTCGGCGCCGAAGCCCATGGTCTTCTGGTTCAGGCGCTTCTCGATGTGCTCGTCGAGACCGACGAAGGCGCCGCCGCAGATGAACAGGATGTTGGTGGTGTCGATCTGCAGGAACTCCTGGTGCGGGTGCTTGCGGCCGCCCTGCGGGGGAACGTTGCAGATCGTGCCCTCGAGGATCTTGAGCAGCGCCTGCTGCACGCCCTCGCCCGAGACGTCACGGGTAATCGACGGGTTCTCGCCCTTGCGCGCGATCTTGTCGACCTCGTCGATGTAGACGATGCCGCGCTGGGTCTTCTCCTTGTCGTTGCCGGAGGCCTGGTAGAGCTTGAGGATGATGTTCTCGACGTCCTCACCGACGTAGCCCGCCTCGGTCAGGGTCGTGGCGTCGGCGATCGTGAACGGCACGGAGAGGAGGCGCGCCAGCGTCTGGGCGAGCAGGGTCTTGCCGGTACCGGTCGGCCCGATCAGCAGGATGTTCGACTTCTGCAGCTCGACGTCGCCGGTGCGCGGACCCTTCTCCGAGAATTCGATCCGCCGGTAGTGGTTGTAGACCGCGACCGCGAGCTTCTTCTTGGCGAGGTCCTGGCCGATGACGTACTCGTCGAGGAGCGCCTTGATCTCGTGCGGTTTCGGGAGCTTGGTCTCCTGCTGCTGCTCGAGAAGACGGTCCTCGGCGATGATGTCGAGGCAGATATCGACGCACTCGTCGCAGATGAAGACCGTCGGACCGGCGATCAGCTTCTTGACCTCGCGCTGGCTCTTGTTGCAGAACGAACACCTGAGGGCGTCGTCGCCGGATTCTTTCTTGGGCATCTCTCCTCCGAAATCGCGAGTCGCCGGCCAGCCGTTGGCTGGCGATCCCGACCGCTACAACCAACTCGTCTACGCCGCTATTCCGTCGTCCGGATGGTGCCGGTCCCGACAGTCGAAAAGAGCTCGAAAATCATAGCAGAGCCGTCGAGCAGGGCCGCCCGAGTGGGTGCTCCCGGCTCACCGGAGGCGATGCGGAAGAGGGCGCGCGCCCGGAGCGGACTTCAGCCCGGGACGGCGGTCGGCTTGCGGCGCTGCATGATCTGGTCGACGAGACCGTAGGCGACCGACTCTTCGGCGCCGAGGATCTTGTCGCGATCGGTGTCGTCGTGGATCTGTTCCTTGGTCTTGCCGGTGTGGAAGGCGAGGATCTCGTCGATCTTGTCGCGCAGCTTCAGGAGCTCACGGGCGTGGATCTCGATGTCGGTCGCCTGGCCCTGCATGCCCTGCGTCCAGGGCTGATGGATGAGCACCCGGCTGTTGGGCAGGACGGTGCGCTTTCCCGCCTTGCCGGCTGCGAGCAGCACGGCCGCCATCGAAGCCGCCTGGCCGATGCAGAAAGTCGCCACGTCGGGCTTGATGTACTGCATCGTGTCGTAGACCGCGAGCCCCGCCGTCACCGAGCCGCCGGGCGAGTTGATGTAGATGTGAATATCGCGCTCCGGATTCTCGGCCTCGAGAAAGAGCATCTGCGCGATCACCAGGCTCGCGACCTCGTCGTCGATCGGCCGGCCGAGGAAGATGATGTTGTCCTTGAGCAGCCGGGAGTAGATGTCGTAGGCGCGCTCGCCGCGATTGGTCTGCTCGACCACCATCGGAATCAGCATGTTCGGACCCTCTCTAGCTCTTGGGTTCGTGCGCGTGCTCGTGCGCGTGATCGTGCGTGTGATCGTGGTCGTGATCGTGGGCGGGCGCGGTCTCGCCGAGTAGTCGGCGAACCGTCTTCTCGCGCCGCATCTGCGCCCGGAGACCGGCCAGCTGGCCCCCTTCGTCGAGGCGCTGCCGCAAAGCCGGCGTCGGAATCCCCTGAGCGCGGGCGAGAAGCGCCAGCGCCTGCTCGAACTCCTCCTCGCCGACTTCGATCTTCTCCTGCTCCGAAATCGCGTCGAGCAGCAGGCGCGCCTTCACCCGCCGCTCGGCCTGCGGCTTCGCCTGCTCGCCGAGCCGCTGCCAATCGAGGCCGGCGCCTTCGAGGTCGACGCCGCGGCGCGCGAGATTTTCGGCATAGTCGCGCAGCAGTTCGTCGACCTCGCGATGCACGACGCCATCGGGAAGTGGAATCGGGTGGCGCTCGGTCAACTGGTCGAGCATCGCGGTCTCGCGCTGGCGCATGGCATCGTCGCGCTTGGCGTTGCCGATCCGCCGGGAAATGTCGGCTTCGAGCTCGGCGACGGTGACGAACTTTCCGAGATGGGCGGCGAAGGCGTCGTCGAGCGCCGGCAGGATCGGCTCGGTGAGCTCCACCAGGCGCACCTCGAAGGTGCGCTCGGCGGCAGGCTCGGCCGGCGCATCCGGGCGCAAGTCGCCTTCTTCACGCTCCGACCGCGGCGCAGGTGCCTCCTTACGCGTGAAGCGCGAGCCCTGCCCGACGGTGAGACCGGCGACCGCGAGGGAGATCTCCTCCCAGATCTGCTGCGACCCGACCTCGATATCGACCGTCTGGGCTTCGGCGACGATCTCGCCGCCGGCCGCGCCGGCCACATCGCTCGCCGAGAGGACCGGCTTGAGCTCGATCTTGGCGCGATCTCCCGTCGCCGCGGGGCGCTCGGCGCTCTTCCACTCCGCGTGCCGCAGGCGCAGGTCGGCGATCGCCGTCTTCACTTCGTCGGCGGTCGCTTCGAGCGGCGGCGACGGCAGGCTGAAGTCCTTGTAGTTGCGCAGCTCGATCTCCGGTCGGACTTCGACGCGGGCGATGAAGGTCATGCCGGTGCCGCTCTCGACCTTGGCCATCTCGACCTCGGGAGCGAGCAGCGGATCGATGCCCTTCTCCGCCACCGCCTGGCGGAAATATCGCGGCACCAGCCGTTCGACGACCTCGCGGCGGATGTCGTCGCCGAAATGGCGCTGCACGAGACTCTGCGGGACCTTGCCCTTGCGAAAGCCGGGCAGACTCGCCTTGCGGCCGAACTCGCCGAGGACGCGCGCGGTCTCGGCGTCCACGGCCGGCGCGGGAATTTCGATCTTCAGCTCTTTACGGCACGGGCCGATCTCTTCCACATTCAGCACTACGCTCATCGGCGATCTCTGTCCTTGGGGCTGTTGAATTGGTGCGAAAGGGGGGACTCGAACCCCCAACCCGATCGCTCGGGACTAGATCCTAAGTCTAGCGCGTATACCAGTTCCGCCACTTTCGCGAGAGCGGGAGCCGAGCAACGGGGGAGGCGAGAGGAGTGGGCGATGGTGAGCCGCGTAGGACTTGAACCTACAACCCGCAGATTAAGAGTCTGCTGCTCTACCATTGAGCTAGCGGCCCCTCTTGAAGCAAAAATATAGCGGACGAAGCGCTTCGCTGGCAAGACCCCGCCCTGCGCATGCCCGATCGGGACGCGATACGCGCCGCGCGCGCCGCGAAATCCGCCCGCAGCTTCAGCCGCCCTGGACGAAGCGGACGATCTCGATGGCATCACCCGCGACGACCTGGGTGCCGGCGAGACGGGAGCGCCGCACGATCTCGCCGTTGACTTCGACGGCGACCGCCTGCGGATCGCAACCGACCGAGAGCACGAGCTCCCGCAGTGTCATAGCGGCAGGAATCGCGTGCGCGGCTCCGTTCAGCTTGATCTCGCGCTGTGTGCCGGGCGATGCGGTCATGGGTCCTTTCGGTTCGCTCACAAGAGCTGTTTGATCTCGGCCCGCCCGAGCTCGGACGAACCGGAGATGATCAGCGCCGCCGAGCCGCGGGCGAAGGCTGGGACATCGAGCCGCATTTCCACCGCCCCAACGTCGTCGGTCTCGCCGACCATGAGCGTCCGCGGGTCGGCAATCGTCGACAGCATCTTCACCGACACCTGTACTCCGGCCAAGGGCAGACCGCTCTTCGACGAGTAGGCGCGCAGCGTGAGGTTGTTGATCCTTCCGGGCTGAATCTCCTCCTGCCCGTCCATGGCGAGCATGAGCTGCTCGTGCTCGGCCTCGGTCGACAGGTATTCGAGGATCACCTGGTCGAGCGTCGGACCTTCGTCGGCATCGTCGAGGTCCGGCAGCTCCGGGACTTCTGCGAGGTCCGTCAAGGGCGGCAGTCCTTGGAGCGGACGAAAGTCCTGCGCCAGCATTTCTTCCGCAGCCTCCGGAGTCGCCAGGGTGCCGAGCGGGATCGCTCCCGTCTGCACAATCGTGTGTGCGTGGGCTTCGGGCGATTCGTGTCGCGCGGTGGCCTCCGCCGCAGCCGCGGGCTTCGCCGCGGTCGCCGCTCCTCCCGGCTTCTTCAGACCCTCGAGCTTGCCGTCGAAACGGCCGGCGCGGATGGCCGCGACGATCGTGCGGTGCTGATGATCCATGAGGGCGGCGATCTCGGGGTCGCCCTTGCCCTCCTCGAGCAGGCCGGCATAGCTCGACCGCTTGGTGGCGACCACGCGCCCGGCGACATAAACGACGCTCTCGATGAACGGGTTCCCGCGTCCCTTGTCCTCGGTTTGGACATGGACTACCGTCTCTACGTGACGAACGTCGGTGTTGTATCCGGTGATCATGGTTGAACTGCGGCCGCTCGCGGCATTGTAGGAAGGCCCCTGCCTGCGGTCAAGGCGACGGTGGACGCTCCCCCGGGCCCGTGCGAGAATCTTCCTCAACGAACTCTACCCCGCCCGGCGGCAGCCCGGCCGGAATCAGCCCTCCAGCCCCACAGACCCCAAGACCCCCAGGAGACGAGAGCAATGTCGCAGAACTCCGCTTCGCCCGAAGGAAACGCCGCCCGAACGCTGGTGCACTACGAAGTCCGCGACGGCGTCGCCTACCTCAAGCTCGACGATCCGCCGGCCAACACCTACACCCACGAGATGATGAAGCAGATCGACGAGAACATCATCAAGGCGCGCTTCGACAAGGATGTGCACGTGATCGTGCTCACCGGAGCGGGTGAGAAGATGTTCTGCGCCGGCGCCAACATCAACATGCTCAAGGCGTCCGACCCCTACTTCAAGTACTTCTTCTGCCTGCACGCCAACGAAACCCTGTCGCGCCTCGAGCAGACGCCGAAATTGGTCATCGCAGCGCTGAACGGCAACACCGTCGGCGGCGGTCTCGAGATCGCCATGGCGGCAGACCTGCGCCTCGCCAGGAAGAACGGCGGCAAGGTCGGCCTCCCGGAAGTGACACTGGGCGTCCTGCCGGGCACCGGCGGCACCCAGCGTCTCGTGCGCATCGTCGGCAAGAGCCGGGCGATCGAGCTCATGGTCACCGGACGACTGTTCTCCTTCGAAGACGCTCTGGGCTACGGCATCATCGACTCGATCATCGAGGGCGACGACTTCATGGGTCAGGTGCACGAGTACGCCCGCCAGTTCTGCCCGCCCAACAAGGCGGCGAAGGCGGTCGGCCGCATCAAGCGCGCCGTGCAGTCGGGCGCCGAGATTCCGTTCGAGTCCGCGATGACCCTCGAGCGCGAGCTGCAGCAGCAGCTCTTCCAGAGCGACGACGCCAAGGAAGGGCTCGCCGCCTACGTCGAGAAGCGCACGCCGCAATTCACCGCCAAGTGATGATGCTCGGTCCGGCGGGCGCGCAGCGCCGAGCGGCAGGCCGTCTGGCGCTCGTCGCGCCGGTGAGAACGCCGATCGGCAAATTCGGCGGCGGACTCGCCGGGCTCTCCGCGGCCGATCTCGGCACGCACGCGGCCGCCGCTTGTCTGCGGCGCGCCGGTCTCGAGCCCGCGCTCGTCGACCAGGTGATCTTCGGGCACGGCCGCCAGGCCAACGGCGGACCCAACAGCGCCCGTCAGGTATCCTTCCGCGCCGGCATTCCGGTCGAGCGACCGGCGTTTACCGTCAATCAGGCCTGCGGCTCTGGACTGCAGGCGATGATCTCGGCAGCCCGCACGATCCTCCTCGGCGAAGCCGAGGTCATTCTCGCCGGCGGCACCGAAAGCATGTCGAACACGCCCTATCTGCTCCCCCGGGCGCGCTGGGGCTACCGCCTCGGCACCGACGAGATCGTCGATGGCATGTACAAGGACGGCTTCAACGACCCTCTCTCCGGCCTGATCATGGGCGAGACGGCGGAGGAGTTGGCGGTCGAAGCGGGTGTCACCCGCGACGCCGCCGACGCCTATGCCGTCGAGACCCAACGGCGCTGCGAGGAGGCCCGCGCCCGCGGGCGCTTCACCGCCGAGATCGAGCCGATCCGCATTCCGGGCAGGAAGGGTGAGACCGTGATCGCCACCGACGAGCATCCGCGCGAAGGTGTCACCCTCGAGTCGCTCGCCAAGATGCCGGCGGTTTTCCGCAAAGGGGGCACCGTCACTGCCGCCAACGCCTCGGGGATCACCGACGGCGCTGCTGCGCTGCTGGTCACCAGCGAAGCGGCCGCCGAGCGCCATGGGCTGCAGCCAGCGGGCTATCTGCTCGACTGGGAAGTCGTCGGTGTCGACCCGAGGATCATGGGCATCGGGCCGGTGCCGGCGACGAGGCGTCTGCTGCAGCGCAACGGTCTCGACTTCGCCGACATCGAAGCCGTCGAGCTCAACGAGGCCTTCGCTTCGCAGGCGCTCGCCTGCCTCGCCCAGCTGCCGTTCGACTCCACGCGAGTCAACCCGGACGGCGGCGCGATCGCCCTCGGTCACCCGATCGGAGCCACCGGAGCGCGCATCGTCGTAACGCTCCTCGCCGGCATGGCGGAGCGTGGGCAGCGCAGGGGCATCGCCACTCTTTGTATCTCCGGCGGCATGGGCATCGCCGTGCTGATCGAACGACCCGCCGCTTAAGCCCGGAGACCCGGAGACCATCGTGCCCAATATCGTCGTCGCCTACATCAAGGAAGACAAAGTCGCTCCGTACCTCGAAGCGCTCGCCGCCGTCGGCGTTCCCGAGTCGGACATCTTCCGCGCCACCCCGCGGCGGACGGCGACGATCGACCTCGAGGCGGTGCTCGAGCGCGCCGACGGTCTGCTGCTCACTGGCGGTGCCGACATCCAGCCCTGCCTGTACGGCGAAGCACGCCTGCGTGCGGCCAACCTCGACAAGCCGGTGCCGGACCGCGACCAGCTGGAGTGGGACCTGCTGGTCGAGGCGCGCGCCCAGCGCATGCCGGTCTTCGGCATCTGCCGCGGGCACCAGATGATCAACGTTTTTCTCGGCGGCACGCTTTTCCAGGACATCGAGCTCCAGACCCGCCGCCAAGGGCACGACAACTTCATCGACCGCGGCTTCGCCCTCGATCATCTGGCCCACGACGTCTTCTCTACCGGTATCGATCATCCGTTCGCTGCCCGTCTGGCGCGGCACGGTCATCCGGCGGTCAACAGCCGGCATCATCAGGCGGTGCGCACGCCCGGACGAGGGCTCCTCGCTGCTGCCGTCGCCAGCGACGGCACCATCGAGGCGACCGTCGCGCCGGATCCCGCCTGGTGGATCGCGTCCGTCCAATGGCATCCGGAGAATCTGATCGAGCAGCCGTTTCACCGCGGCCTGTTCGAGGATTTTCTCGCCGCCGCCGCAGCGTTCGCCGAGCGCCGCGCGACGCGCATTTCCGCAGGAGTCCTGCGATGACCGAGCTCTCCGGTCTGCTCGCCGTCGAGCGCTTCGATCGCGCGGCGACGCTCACCTTCGGCCGCCCGCCGCTCAACATCCTGGATCTCGACCTGCTCGCCGAGCTCGACGCGGCGCTCGCCCGCCTCGCGGAGGACCGCGAGCTGCAGGTCGTCTTCGTGCGCGGCGCGGGCGAGAAGGCCTTCTCGGCCGGCGTCTCGGTGCAGGACCACACGCCAGACAAGATCGACCGCATGCTGCTGTCGTTCCATGGCGCCCTCGCGCGCCTCCGCGATCTCGAGGCGCTCACCGTCGCTCTGGTCGACGGGCACTGCCTCGGCGGTGGCATGGAGCTCGCGCTGGTCTGCGATCTCGTTCTCGCCACCGAGCGCAGCCGCTTCGGCCAGCCGGAGATCGCCCTCGGCTGCTACCCCCCGGTCGCCGCCGCGCTCTACCCGCAGCGCATCGGCGCCGGTCGCACTCTCGAGCTGCTGCTCACGGGCCGGACGTTCGACTGCACCGAGGCGCTGGCGTTGGGCTTCGTGCACGAGCGCTTCGCCGACCGCGCCGCGCTCGCCGAGCGGGCGCAGGCGCTCGGCGCCGCCGTCCAACGCCAGAGCGCCGCTGTCACCCGTCTGACCAAGCGCGCCGTGCGCGCCGGCGAAACGCGCTCCTACACGCCGGCGCTCGCCGAGGCCGAGCGCCTCTACCTGCGAGAGCTCACCGCCACCACGGACATGGCCGAAGGGATCCAGGCGTTCGTCGACAAGCGCCCGCCGGTCTGGCGCCATCGCTGAGGGCCGGCCGGCACACCGACGATCGCATCCGACCCGACAAGGCCACGAGCCCGAGAAAGCCCAGATGACTTCGACGCCGCGCCGGCTCGCCTCTCCCCGGGTGCCGATCCTCGTCGCAGGATCGCTCCTGGCGGCGGTTCTCGCCGCCGGCGTAGAGGCCCCGCCGCGCGCGGCGACGGCTCCGGAGGCGACACGGCAACCCGAAAGCCCGGTGAGCTTCGCCTTCGCGCCTCCCGCCGGTGCGGCCTTCATGCAGCGCGAGGTCTTCGTCGAGACTGCCCGTCTCGGCGGCATTCACCAGCGCGTCACGATGGCCTCGCAAGCACGGGTCGACGTCTCGCAGGAGGCCGGGCGGTATTTCCTTCATTACCGTATCGACCGGGCGGCGGTGGCGCGTGACGGCAAGCCGAGCGATGCGGCGATGGTCGCCGCGCTGACCGGCGGCGAGACCGTGAACGTCGTGCGCACGGACGGTGTCCTGGCGAAAATCGACGGCCTCCGACGGCTCCACGAACGGCTGCTCCCGACCCTGCCGGCGGAGGAACGCGCCGCGCTGACGAAGAGACTGCGCGAGAACCGGATCGAGGACCGCTTGCGCGCGAACTGGTTCGAGGCGACCGAAATCCTCGCCGGGCAGACCCTCGAGCTCGGACGCGACTACTTCTTCGATTCCGCCTGGCCCACCGACGCGGGCTGGATCCGCCACCAGACGCTCCTTCGGCTCGGCCCCTGGGAGGCGACGCCGCACGGTCGAAGACTCCGCCTCCAGCTCGCCTACGTCGAGGACGCGCGCGCCGACCTTCCAGGCGCGGTGCGGATCGAACCCAGGGTCACCGGCGCCTTCTCGCCCGCGGCGCCCGGCAGGGCCGCCAAGGGATACTCGATCTCCGGCAATGCCAGCCGCCTCGTCGATCCCGCGACCCTGCTCCTGTGGAAGGAGCAGAGCGTGCGCCAGATCCGCAACCGGGTCGAGGTTTCCGAAGAGCTGGCCGTCACCGTCTCATCCGAAGAAAAGAGCGACATCACACTCGAACCGGCGCCGCCAGCTAGCCCGGCGCCTCCGGCGACCCACTGAAACCGACAAGGAGAACCATGTCCCAGACCGTACTCTCTGCCCGCGAAGGCCGCGTCGCCATCCTCACTATCAACCGCCCGGACAAGCTCAACGCGCTGAACGAAGAGGTGCGGGTGGAGCTTCTGGCCGCTCTGGCGGAGATCGAGACCGACGACGGCGTCGGCGCCGTGGTCATCACCGGTTCCGGCGAGAAGTCGTTCATCGCCGGCGCCGATATCGGCGAGTTCGCCGGCCGGTCGCCGTTCGACCAGCGCTTCGCCATGCGCAGCCCGCGCATCTTCGACGTCATGGCTTCGTTCCCGAAGCCGGTCATCGCGATGATCAACGGCTTCTGCCTCGGCGGTGGCTGCGAGCTCTCGATGTCCTGCGACATGCGCATCGCCTCCGACAAGGCGCGCTTCGGCCAGCCGGAAATCAACCTCGGCCTCATCCCCGGCGGCAGTGGCACCCAGCGCCTGCCGCGCCTCGTCGGCATGGGTCACGCGATGCGCATGATCCTCTCCGGCGACATGATTCCGGCCGCCGAGGCGAAGGAGATCGGTCTCGTCGACCTCGTCTTCCCCGCCGACGAGCTGCGCGCCAAGACCCTCGAGCTCGCCCAGAAGATCGCCAGCAAGAGCCCGTTGACGCTCAAGGTCGCCAAGGAGGCCCTGCGCGCCTCCGAGAAGCTCGCCATCGAAGACGGCATCACCTACGAGCGCGACCTCTTCTGTCTCTGCTTCTCGTCGCAGGACAAGGCCGAGGGCGTCGCGGCCTTCCTCGACAAGCGCCCGGCGGCCTGGACGGGCAAGTAGTCCTTCCTGTCTGGCGGTGCTGGTAGGGGCACTCCGGCACTCGGGATCCAAAGCGGGCTCCTATTTGAGGCGTGGTCGCCCACTTTGGATCCCGAGCGCCGGAGCGCCCCAGCGAGTCGAGTAGCTTCTCTCTGTCCTCTACCGACGAGGGGTGGCTGGACCGAGGGCTCCCATGGGGACCGGAGCGCGCCTCTTCAGCGCGAGGACCCCATGGGATACGGGCCAGACAGGACCCCGAGCAAGGTCTTCGCAGTAGTATCCGCTTCAACAAACCAGCCGGATCGCAATCCAAAAGGAGCCTGAGAATGCGCACCCGCGTAGCAGCCGCTGCCTTGACCTTGCTCGCCGCCCTGCCACTCGCCGCCGCCGCGCAGGACGCGGCAGCGGTCGCCCCGGAGTCCTACAAGAAGACGCTCGACAACGAGCGTGTGCGCGTCTTCGAGGTGACCATCAAGAAGGGCGCCGCGGTCGCGATGCACTCGCACCCGGACCATGTCGTCTACGTTCTCTCCGGCGGCACGCTCGAGTTCACCCTTGCCGACGGCAGCAAGCACTCGAAGGAAGCGAAGAGCGGGCAGACGTTCTTCATCCCCGCTGAGGCGCACAGCCTGACGAACGTCGGCAAATCGGTGGTGAAGCTGGTCTCCACCGAGCTCAAGGAGTCGGCCCCCACGGGCGCCCTTTCCGCCGCCGAGCGCAGCGAGCTCCTCGAGCTGTTCGAGCGCGGCCAGCGCGAGCTCGAGGAGCTGGTCGCCAGCACTCCGGAGGACCTATGGGCGCAGAAGCCGGCGCCGGAACGCTGGTCGGTTTCCGAAGTCGTCGAGCATCTCGGCGCTGCGGAGGGGCTCCTTTTCGGCATGCTGCAGCAAGCGCTGGCGGCGCCGGCGAGCAGCGACTGGGCGCTCGTCGAGGGTGGCATGTCGACAGAGGGCTTCCTCGGCATGCTGCAGGACCGCAGCAAGAAGTTCCAGGCGCCGGAGCCGATCCAGCCGAAGGGCGGCCTCTCGCGCGCCGATGCGCTGGCCAAGTTCGCCGGCGCTCGCGCCGTCTCCGCCGAGTTCGTCCGCCGGACGACCGCCCCGGTCAAGAAGCACCTCGTCGACGGACCGGCGGGGAAGATGACCGCACACCAGATGCTCGTGCTGCTCGGCGGCCACAACCTGCGGCACAACGCGCAGATCCGCGAAGCGCTCGAGGTTCTGCAGAAGAAGTAGCCCTCTAGTGGGCGCCGAACTCCGCCTCGTAGTCGGCCATCGACGCGAGCACGACCGCCTCGGCGTGCTCGCGACCGTAGGTCGCCGCGACGCTGACGACATTCGAGCCGCCGGGGATCTGCTTGTAGGTCGTGAAGTAGTGCGCCAAGCGCTCGACCATCTTCGGCGGCAGCCCGCGCAGATCGTCGACCTCACCCCAGTAGAGATCGTTGCGCAGCACGGCGACGATCTTGTCGTCCGCCTCGCCGCGGTCGATCATGCGCAATCCGCCGATGACGTGCGCGTCGAGCAGAATGTCGGCGCGCGTCACCGTGCGCTCGCAAATCACGCAGATGTCCAGCGGATCGCCGTCGCCGCGTTCGGCAGCGGGCGAGAGCGCCGCCATGCGGGAGCCACAGTAGGTGCGCGGGATGAAGCCGTAGAGGGTCGGCGGCTGCGCCGCCCCGCTTTGCGGCCGGTCGACCTTGAGGTAGCCCGAGACTTTGTCGATCTCGTACTTCACCGTGTCGAGCGGCCCGATCTCGATATAGGCGGTCACGAAGCGCGGCGGATCGGGACCGACCGGCAGTCCGTGCCAGGGGTGGGGGCGGAATTCGCGGAAGCGCTGGAACTTGGCCATCGTGCGAATCCTACTCGCCCTCGCTAAACTTCGCCGATGAGCGGCTCGCCTCCGGCCTCGATCGAGATCCCCATCGAGGTCCCCGAATGGCTGAATCTCGCCGACTGGCTGCTCGACCAGCGCCTGCGCGAGGGACTCGGCAGCCGGGTGGCCCTGCGCCTGCCCGACCGCGAGCTCACCTACGACGAGGTCGCCGCGCACTCTCGCCGCTTCGCCAATGTGCTCGCGGGGCTGGGCCTCCGCCCCGAGGAGCGGGTCTTTCTGGCCCTCCCGGACGGCGCCGATTTCGTCGGCGCACTGTTCGGCATCCTGCGGGCCGGCGGAGTCGTGGTCATGCTGAATCCCGAGCTTGCTCCCGACGCCATCGCAGCGCTGGTCGACTACCTGCGTCCGCGCTTCGCGGTCATCGACGGCCGGCTCGCGCACACCTACGCCGCGGCGCTCGGCGCCTGCGAGGAGCGCACCGAGCTCGTCACGGTGGGCGAGCGCGCCCCCGGCTGCGCGGCGTTCGAAGAGCTCGCACGCACGGTTGCCGACGACTTCCCCGTCGTCCGCACCCACCGCGACGATCCGGCGGTGATGCTCTTCTCTGGCGGCACCACCGGGAGACCGAAGGCCGTCGTCCAGAGCCATCGCTCCTATGCCTTCACCACCCAGGCCTACGGACAACGGATCCTCGGACTGACGGCGGACGACATCACCCTCGCCGTACCGAAGCTCTTCTTCGGCTACGCCATGGGCTCGAATCTGTTCTTCCCGTTTTCGGTCGGCGCCTCCTGCTGCCTGTTCCCCGAGAAAGCGACCGCCGAGACGGTGTTCGCTGCGATCGCCCGCCATCGGCCGAGCGCGCTGGTCACCGTGCCGACGCTGATTCAGCAGATGGTGAGCCACCCGGAGGCCGCGGCGCAGGACCTGTCGTCACTGCGCCTCGCCACTTCCGCCGGCGAAGCGCTCGCCGTCACCCTGCGCGAACGCTGGGAGAGCCGCTTCGGCGTCGAGCTCCTCGACGGGCTCGGCACGGCCGAACAGTGGCACATCTTCGTCTCGCACCGGCCCGGGCGCGTCCGGCCGGGAACCCTAGGCGAGGCGGTCCCCGGCTTCGAGGTGCGGGTGCGCGACGATGACGGGCGCGACCTCCCCGACGGCGAGATCGGTGCGCTCTGGGTGCGCGGCGGCGCCCGGGCCTGGGGCTACTTCCGCGAGATGGACAAGACGCAGGCGACGTTCCGCGGCGAATGGGTCGTGCCCGGCGATCTGGTCTCGCGCGACGCCGACGGATTCTTCACCTATCAGGGGCGCGGAGACGACGTCTTCAAGGTCGCCGGCCGCTGGTACTCGCCGGCCGAAGTGGAAGGCACGCTGTTGCGCCACCCTGCCGTCGCCGAATGTGCCGTCATCGGCATCATCGACGACAACGGCCTGCAGAAGCCGCACGCCTGGGTGATCCCGAAGAGGGAAGGCCCCGATCTCGCACGAGAGCTGGCGGACTACGTGGCGCGGGAGCTGCTGCCTTACAAGGCGCCGCGCACCGTGCATCTGGTCGCCGAGCTGCCTCGGACTCACCTGGGAAAGATCGACCGCGGAGCGCTCAAGCGCCTCGACCGGAAGGGAGAGACTGGATGACCGGAAAGCGCCCGACGTCGGAGAAATCGGCGATGACGGCAATGTCGGCGGCCGCGTGCCTCGCCGAGCTGCAGCGGATCCGCGCCGAGTTCGGACCCGGATGGGGGGCGCGTAAACTCGCCCTGCTCGCCCGGCTCGATCGCGTCCGCCTCGTTTCGGCCTCGGCGGTCGAAGAGCTCCACGACCTGCTGATCTTCTGCCGCGCCTATCCAGACGACGCGGCGCTGCTCGCGCAAGTGGAATCCATGCTCGCCGGCTTCGACCGGCGGAGCGACCTCCGGCGTCACCGCGCGGCGCTCGCTGACACCGGCATTGCCGGCACGGCGATCGACTTTCCGTTCTTCGCCGAGACCGCCTGGCGGCTCGCCGAGAGATTCCCTGCCAGTCTCGAGATCGACTGGAGCTCGGTAGAGGCCCCCGACCGCCTCGAGCGCTGGCTGCCATTCGTCGCCCATCCGGCGGAGGTGCCCGGGCTCGACGAGATCGCCTGGACGCCTGACGAGTGGCTCGACCGGATGCGCGGCGAGAGCACCGGCGGCGCCTTCTTCCTCCGCCGCCTGCGCCGCGCGATCCCGGATCCGCATCTGTTCGAGCGCGTGGTCGATGACCTCGGCCTCTTCTACCGCCTCACCCCTTCGCCGCCGGAAGCCTCTCTGCCGACGCCGTCGCGCACGCGCGAACGCCTGCCCGGGGTGCGAGCCCATTTCCAGACGACACCGCTGCTCCGCGGGCGGCCCGACCTCGGGCTCGAGCTCGGCCGCGGCGGCCTCGCGCCGCTCGCCGTCGAGGAGCTTTCCGGCCGGCGCGCCGAGCGGATGCTGGCGATGGCGCGCGATGCCATGGTCACCCGCAGCCGCGACCTCGACGCCTTCGCCTACGGCAGCGCCGAGGACGTGCGTCTGATCACCTGGGAGGACGGTCTGCAGTTCGCCGTCATCGGCGTCCGACCCGACCGTCGCCTGCTGCTCGAGGCGGTCTATGCCTTCCTGACGCTCAAGAACGGCGTGCCGGCAGGCTACGTCCTGAACAGCGCGCTCTTCGGCTCGGCGGAGATTGCCTTCAATGTCTTCGAGGCGTTCCGCGGCGTCGAGGCGGCGCGCGTCTACGCCCGCGTGCTGGCCACGGTGAAGGAGGTCTTCGGCGCCTCCGCTTTCACGATTTTTCCCTACCAGCTGGGCGACGGCAACGACGAGGCGCTCGACTCCGGCGCCTGGTGGTTCTACCAGAAGCTCGGCTTCCGGCCGCGGGCGCAAGAGGCGGTGACGCTGATGAACCGGGAGCTCGCACGCCAGCGGCGCGACCCGGCGAGCCGTTCGTCGCGGGCGACATTGGCGCGCCTGGCGCAGGAGAACCTCTTCCTGCACCTCGGCCGCGAACGCCGCGAGGTGATCGGCGAGGTCCCTCTGCCATCTGTCGGAGTGGCGGCCACCGCGCTGCTTTCGCGCCGCTTCGGCGGGCCGTCTGGCGCCGACGACCGTGGCGAGGCGGCCTGTGCCGCCGAGGCGCGCGCGCTGCTCGGCCTGGGCGGGCTCGCCGGCTGGAGCGCCGACGAGCGCGACGCACTCCAGCGCTGGGCGCCGGTCGTCCTGCTGCTGCCCGGAATCGGGCGCTGGAGCGCCGCCGAACGCCGCGCGCTGGGAGCGGTCATTCGCGCCAAAGGGGGCCGTCGCGAATCGGAGTACGTGCGACGCTTCGATGCCCACCCGAAGCTGCCGGCCGCCCTGGCGCGCCTGGCGCGGCGCTCCGAGAGCCTCTGACGCCCGCCCTTGCGCGTCTGCACTCTGCGCGACGGCCTACTCGGTCGCGCGTGGCGTCGACTGGAGGCGCACGACACCGATGATTCCGCCGAGCGTCAGCAGCGAGCCCAGCGCCTGATTCATCCCGAAGGGCTCGTCGAGCAGCAGCGCCCCGAGGGCGAAGGCGATGAGCACCGTGAGCTGCGCCATCGCCCCCGACTGGACGTTGGTCACCCAGCGATAGGCGTAGGTCATCAGCAGTTGCGCGGCGATCGAGGTGGCGCCCACTGCGCCGAGCAGCAGCCACTCGCGGCCGGTCGGAGTTCGCCAGTGGAGGATGCCGAGCGGCGCCGTCACGAGCAGGCCGAAGAGGGTGAAGCTGCCGTAGATTGCCCACGAGCTCTCGGTGCGCCGGGCGGCACGGATCGCCGCGACCGCCGCTCCGGAGAGCACCGCCGAGGCCAGTCCGACCGCCTCCCATCTGCCGAAGTGCGCCAGCAGCCCGCCGGTCTCGAGTCCGCCGGTGACCATCGCCACGCCCAGGAAGGCGACCGCGGCCGGCAGGAGCACCCAGCGGCGCACGCTCTCACCGAGAAAGAAGGCGGCGAAAAGGACGCTGAAGATTGGTGAGGAGTAGTTGAGCAGCGTCGCCGTTCCGACCGGAACGTGCGCCAGAGCGAGAAAGTAGAGCAGGACCGCGATGCCGCCGAAGACGCCGCGATAGACCAGCAGATCCAGCCGGTCGAAGGTGACGGCGCGCTTCGCCAGGCCGGGAACTGCGATCAGCGGCAGCAGCATCAGCCCGAAGCGGACGAAGGCGATCTCGTCCCCCGGCAAGGTCTTCGCCGCCAGCTTGGCGGCGACGGCCATGAGCGCGAAGCTCACCGCGGACGCCGCGGTGTAGGCCAATGGGTGCCGCGGGACCATGGGAGCGCCCTGTCAGCGCGCGATCGGCGAGCGCAGAAGGTCGCCGAGCCACTCCGGCACGGCGGTCTTTTCGAACGAATCCATGGCGACGCAGACGGTGACGATCCGGCTCTCGGCCGCCGGGCGCTCGATGTCCCGGTGCAGAAAGCGGTAGCGCCAGGAGACCGAGCTGCCGCCGACGCGCGGGATCGTGACCTCGATCTCGAGGTCGTCGCCGTAGCGCAGCGGGCGGTGATACTCGGTCTCGAGATGCACCACCGGGAAGCCGATGCGATGCTCGCGCAGCAGCTTCGGGTAGTCGGTACCCACCGCATCGCGGAAGAACTCTTCCATGGCGACGTGGCAGAAATGCATGAAGCGCGGGTAGTAGACGATCCCGGCCGGGTCGAGGTCGCCCCAGCGGACGTGCAGCGGCGTGCGAAAGGCCATGGTCGGGAGTCTAGCTCGCTAGCGTGCGGCCGGCTTGGGCTTGCCCGCGAGGTACTGCGGCGGCCAGGCAAGATCGACACCGTAGCGCGTCGCCGCGTGCAGGGTGAGGTAGGGATCGGCGAGGTGCGGGCGCGCCAGCACCGCGAGGTCGGCCCGGCCCGCGGCGAGCACGGTGTTGGCGTGGTCGGCGTCGAGAATGGCGCCGACCGCCATCACCGGGATGCCGGCCTCGTAGCGGATCTTCTCGGCGAACGGCACCTGGTACATGCGGCCGTAGTCCGGCCTCGACGCCGGCGAGTTGCCGCCGGAAGAGACGTCGATCAGATCGCAGTCGAGACGCTTGAGCTCGCGCGCCACCGCCACCGCGTCTTCGGCAGTGAAGCCGGAGCCGTCGGTCATCCAGTCACTCGCCGAGATACGCACCGACATCGGCAGGGGCGCCGGCCAGACGGCGCGCACGGCGGCGAAGACCTCCAGCGGATAGCGCATCCGGTTCTCGAGCGACCCGCCGTAGGCGTCGCTGCGCAGGTTGGAGAGCGGCGAGAGAAAGCTCGACAGCAGGTAGCCGTGTGCCATGTGCAGCTCGAGCCAATCGAAACCGGCCTCCGCTGCCCACCGGGTCGAGCGCACGAAATCGGCGAGCACCCGGTCCATGTCGGCGCGCTCCATCGCCCTGGGCACCGGCGCTCCGGCGCGGAATGGCTCGGCCGAAGGACCGAGGACCTGCCAGGCTCCCTCCTCGGCAGTGAGCGGAAGATCCGGCCCCTCCCAGGGGAGCCGCATCGAAGCCTTGCGCCCGGCGTGCGCCAGTTGGATGCCGATCTTCGCCGCCGAGTGGCGATGCGTGAACTCGACGATCCGCTTCCACGCCGCGAGGTGCTCTGCACGGTAGAGACCAGCGCACCCTGGCGAGATCCGCCCTTCCGCCGAAACGTTGGTCATTTCGGCGATCACCAGGCCGGCGCCGCCGACGGCGCGGCTCCCGAGGTGCACCAGATGCCAGTCGTTCACCGTCCCTTCCTCGGCCGAGTACTGGCACATCGGCGAGACGACGATGCGGTTGGCGAGCTGGATGCTGCGCGCCTGGTAGGGAACGAAAACCGGCGGCAGGGGCGCGGCCTCGCCCTTCTCCGGCGCGTCGCGATCGGCGGCGCGCGCGAACTCGCGGGCGGCGCTTTCGACCAGCCGCGGGTCGCGTGCCTCGAGGTTGTCGTAGGTGATGCGCTTCGAGCGCGTCATCAGGTTGAAGACGAATGGCGCCGGCTCCTGCACCTGATAACGCGGCGCATTCTCGAACCACTCGAGGCTGGTCTGGGCGGCGCGCTGGAGCTTCGAGACGTCGATCCGGCGCGCCTCTTCGTAGGCCGCCAGGACGGCCGGGACGTCGCCCGTGCCGAGCTCCTTGAAAGCCGCGACGAGAGCGATTGCATCCTCCATCGCGAGCTTGGTTCCCGAGCCGATCGAATAGTGCGCGGTGTGCGCCGCGTCGCCGAGCAAAACGACGTTGCGATGATGCCAGCGCTTGCAGCGCACCGTCGGAAACTGCCGCCACACCGAGCGATTGGCGAGCAGGTGGTGGCCGGCGAGGTGCGGTGCGAAGAGGCGTTGGCAGTAGTCGACGCTTTCCGCCTCGCTCGCGCGGACGAGTCCGGCCCGAAGCCAGGTCTCCTCGGAGCATTCCACGATCCAGGTGCTGCGTCCGGGCGCGAAAGGATAGGCGTGCACCTGGAACAGACCGTGCGGCGTGGGCTCGAAGATGAAGGTGAAGGCCGGCAGCGCAAAGTCCGCGCCGAGCCAGGAAAAGCGATTCGGTCGCCAATCGATCGTCGCCTGGAACTCGGCGGCGAAACGCTCGCGCACCGAGCTGTTGACGCCGTCGCAGCCGATCACCAGGTCGGCATCGGGCAGCGCCGCGCTGGCCGCGACCTCGCGCTCGAAGCGGATCGTGCAGCCCAGGCTCTGCGCACGCTGCTGCAGGATGGCCAGGAGCTTGGCGCGCGCAATGGCCGCGAAGCCGTGCCCCGTCGAGACGATGCGCTCGCCGCGATAGCGGGTTTCGATCTCCTGCCAGGTGCGAAAGCCGGCGCGCAGGGCCGCAGCGGAGACCGGATCAGCCTGGTCGAAGAACGACAGCGTCTCGTCCGAGAAGACGACTCCGAACCCGAAAGTGTCGTCCGGACGGTTGCGCTCGAGGATCTCGATTTCGACTTCCGGGTGCGCCTGCTTCATGAGAATGCCGAAATAGAGCCCTGCCGGCCCGCCACCGATCGCCACGATGCGCATGGC
>JAGOCP010000016.1 GCA_017998715.1 Thermoanaerobaculia bacterium
TCTGGTACTCCGACGGGACCGTGGCGGAGACGCGATGGCTCGGCGACTTCGAGGCCGGCGTGTGGGCGGGTCTGGTCGCGCACGACGGCGCGGTCTTCTTCGCCGCCGAGGCCTTCGGCGGCGCCGGTATCTGGCGGAGCGACGGCACCGTGGCGACGACGCGGCGCATCGTCGAGCTCGCGAGCGTCGCCGTCTCGGCGGACTCGTTCGCCTTTCTCGACGATCGGATTTATTGGCTCGGATTCGCCTGGAGCGGTGTTTCGGGGGCGCTCTACGGTGCCCCGATCACGGGCGGTGCGGCCGAGGAGCTGCTGCAGACCTGCATCGGGAGCTACTGCAGCCCTCTGTTCGACGGCTATTGGCTGCGGACCGTCGGCGAGAGTCTGGTCTTCTCGCGTTTCGAGGGAGGAGCCGCCGCAGTCTGGCGGAGCGGCGGCGTCGCCGGCGACGCCTCCCTTCTCGCACCTTTGTGCGAGGCGCTCGACTGCGACTTCGGCGGATACGGCCCGGTCGTGCTCGCCGACAGGCTCCTCTTCGTCCATCGCACGGCCGGCGAGGCGCAGGAGCTCTGGCTCTGCGACGGCACGGCGGCGGGCACGCTGCGCCTCGCGGGACCGCTGCGCTCCTTGTCCTGGCTGTCGCCCGGCCTCACGGATCCGGTCGCAGGCCTGCCTGCCGACGCCGGCTGGCTCTTCGCCGCCGACGACGGCGAACACGGGCGCGAGCTCTGGCATGCCGGCAGTCAGGCGGACTCCGGGCGTCTGGTCAGCGATCTCCGGCTCGACCGTCCGGGGCTCGAGGCGGTGGAATCGGTCGGCAGCGTCGGCGACACGTTCCTCTTCGCGCTCCCGCAAGAAGACGGAACACGCACCCTCTATCGCCACGACCGTGGCTCGCCGGGAGTCGCGCCGTTCCTGAATATCCCCGTCATCCGCGGCCGCTACGGCAGCCGCAATCCACCGCCGTCGCTGCGCCCGGCGGGCGACGCCTGGTATCTCTTCGAGAGCGACTTCGACGGCGATCAGAGCTCGGAGGACTTCGCGCAGCAGGTCTGGCGTTACGACCCGGTCTCCGGCGCGAGCCGTCCGATCTTCGCCGACCTCGCGACGACGGGGGTCGGCGCGCTGGCGCACGATCTCTATCCCGCCGGCGAAGACTACGTGTTGCTCGGCGCGCGGGACCTCGAGCGCAGTCCGGCGATCTATCTCCTGCAGGCGGCGACGGGAGAGGTCGCGAAGCTCCTCGACCTGCCGGCGACTTCGGTCTGGTCGATCGGACGCAGCGGCGGCATCTGGTTCCTGCTCGAGGACTGGCGCCGGATCGCGGCTTTCGACCTGACGCGGCGGACGCGGACCGTCGTGGCGGAGTTTGAGGCTGCGATCTACGTCGCCGATGCGCTCCCTGCCGGGCTGATCTTCGAGGTCGCCGTCGGGCCGACCACGACCGGCGACGGACGCAAGGAGCTCTGGCAGAGCGACGGCACCGCCGCAGGGACGCAAGAGATCGCGCAGTGGTCGAATCGGGCGGACGGCTGCACGTGGATCAATCTCCCGCCCCGAAGCGCGAACAGTTCGGTGCTCTTCTCCGTGCAGACCTCCTGCGAGCCGGACGCAGAGCTCTGGATCAGCGACGGGAGCGCCGAGCGCACCCGGAGGCTGCGGACGTTCACCGGCGGGGCGCCTGGCGTCGCAGAGGGGGGTATCCGCTATCGCGGCGAGCTCTACTTTCTGGCGTCCGCCGGGAATCCCGGCACCGGACCGCCGCAGATTTCGATCTGGAAGAGCGACGGAACGCCGCAGGGCACCGTCGCGGTCGCCGAGCTTCCGACGAGCGACGTCGGCGGCGACTGGTCCCCGCAGGGGACGGCCATCGGAGCCGAGGGTATCTACTTCTCCTGGACCGATCCGGGGCACGGATACGAGCTCTGGCGGACGGACGGTACCGCAGCCGGGACCGGTCTCCTGGCCGACCTCGAGCCAGGGCCGGCGAGCGCCGCACCCTATCCGCTCTGGCAGGTCGGCGATCAGGTGCTGTTCACCGCCTGGACCGCCGCGACGGGCCGGGAGCTCTGGCAGGTGGACGGGGGAGCCGGAGCGCCGCAGCCGGTCGCCGATCTCTACCCGGGTCCGGAGAGCTCCGCGCCGGCCGCGCTTTCCGCCGCCGACGACGCCTTCTACTTCGTCGCCGACGACGGCCTTGTCGGGCGTGAGATCTGGGAGGTCGGCGAGCCGTCGGTGGCGCCGTGCGTGCCGACGCCGACGACGCTCTGTCTGCTCGACGGGCGCTTCCGCGCGCGGGCGGTGTGGAGGGACTTCGCCGGCAAGATGGGGGAGGCGGGCGCACAGCCGCTCACCGGCGACAGCGGCTACTTCTGGTTCTTCGCCCCGGGAAATCCCGAGGTCCTGCTGAAGGCCGTGGACGCTTGCGGGCTGCCGGGCTTCGAGAATTTCTGGGCCTATACGACGGGTCTCACCAACGTCGAAGTCGAGCTCGAGATCGTCGACACGGTGAGCGGCGAGCGCCAGCGAATTCGCACGGCGCTCGGCGAGGCCTTCGGTCCGCTGTTCGACAGTGGCTCGTTCGCGGTCTGCGACGGTGCCGGAGCTGTCGCGTCGCCGCGCCCAGCGGCGGCGAGCACCGCCGAGACGACGGTCCTGCCGCTCCTCGGCGGACGCTTCACGGCGACGGCGAGCTGGGAGACGGGCGACGGCCGGTCGGGGGAGGGGCGGGCAGTGGCGATCTCCGGCGACAGCGGCTACTTCTGGTTCTTCGCGCCGTCGATCGTCGAGGTGCTGGTGAAGATGGTCGACGCTTGCGGCTACCCCGGCTTCGACAACTACTGGGTCTTCGCCGGGGGGCTGACCGACGTCGCGGTGCGGCTCACCGTCCGCGACGGCTGGAGCGGCGCGACCGTGAGCCACCTGAACCTCCAGGGAGCCCCGTTTACGCCGCTCCTCGAGACCGGTGCGCTGCGGGTTTGCGGCGCTCTGCCGCCCTGAGGCGCCGCAGCGCCGGCTCTCCGCGCCTCAGCGCCTGGCGCGCAGGGTGACGTCGCCGCTGCCGGTGGAGATTTCGGCGGTGCCGGTCGCGCCGCCGATCTCGGCGCGGACGTCGCCGTGCGAGCTGTGGGTGATGCGGCTCGCCGGCAGGTCGACAGTGATCTCGCCCGAGCCGGTGGAGACCGCCATGCGCACCTGCGGCGCCGCCGTCGCCGGGCTGGCCTCGAGCGTGACGTCGCCGCTGCCGGTGTCGATCGCGATCTTGCTGACAGCGGAGAAGTCGCCGGAGAGACTCACGTCGCCGGAGCCGGTGTCGGCGAGGACGCTGCCGCCCAGTGTCAGGCTGCGACCGACGATGTCGCCCGAGCCGGTGTCGCAGTTGAGCGCTCCCGAGCTCTCGACCATCTCGATATCGCCGCTGCCGGTGTCGACGTCGATCTTCGCCGCAGCGACCTTTTCGAGGTGGACGTCGCCCGAGCCGGTGTCGACCTGCACGTCGCCCTTCTGCCCGGAGATCCGAACGTCGCCCGACCCGGTATCGACGGAGAGCGCACCCTCGCTGTCGCGCACCCGGACCTCGCCGGTCGCGATGTCGAGGAGCTGCGCACCGTGGATGCCGCTCGAGTCGATGAGACCGATTCCGTCCTTCACCTTGATGCCGACGCCCGCCGGCAGCTCGACGCGGAAGTCGGCATAGAGCGTCATCGCGCCGCCGCCGGGCTGACTGACCACACGCACTTCGCGGTCGGCGTACTTGAAAGTCGAGCTCCCGAGGTTCAGCCACTCGAGGAACCAGGGGAGTGATTCCTCCTCTTCCTGGCGCGGATAGCAGTACTTGCGGCTCTCGTCGAGCGGATAGACCGCCTTGACGATCCAGCGGTCGCCGACCTGTTCGTAGGTGACGTTCAGGAGTCCGGCGATGCGCTCGGCCTCGGCGGCGCTGCCGGCGGCCGCGTGGACCGTGGCCGCGACGCGAACTTCGGAGCCACTGGCGGCTGCGACGGTGACGTTGCCGGCCAGGTTGTGCAACTCGACGGTCAGATTCGGGTGGGCGGCGAACGTGCGATCGACCTGGCGCTGGGCATCGGCGGCGAATGCGGGCGACGGCGTCGCGCCGCCGAAGAGACCGAGCATCAGCCCGGACAGGGCGAGCGCGGTCCGGGCCGCGCGGCGAGAACAGGAACGGGCTTCGGGCATGACGGTCTCCTTGCGGGAAAGGACCTACCCTGAGGCCTACGGGCCGGCGGTTCGGAAGTTACAGACGATTCGGTTATCCTTGCGGACCGTGAGCAAGACACACGTCCCGTTCCGCAAAGTCGTGCCGAGTCTGGTGACCGGCGCCGGCCTCGTGTTCGGCTTCCTGTCGATGCTGGCGGCGACCCAGGCCGAGTACGACTCCGCCGTCTACCTTCTGGTGGCAGCGGTCTTCTGCGACCTTTTCGACGGCCAGCTGGCCCGTCGTCTCAAGGCGACGAGCCGCTTCGGGCAGCAGTTCGACAGCCTTTCGGACGCGGTCTCTTTCGGCGTCGCGCCGGCCTTTCTGGTCTTCCAGGCGTTGCTGCGGCCCCTCGGCCCGTGGGGCATCGCCGCCGCGCTGGTCTACGTCATGGCCGGCGTGCTGCGCCTGGCGCGATTCAACGTCACCGCCGATGCGCATACCAAGGACCGCCGGACGATGGGCGTGCCGATCCCGATCGGCGCCGGCTACGCGATGGCGGTGACGCTGATGCGCGACCACCTGTCGGCCTGGACCGCCGCCGGTATCCTCATTCTGCTCGCGCTGCTCATGGTCTCTCGGGTGCGCCTGCCGCAGATCCAGAAGAGCGCGGCGGTGAACCTCATGATCGTCGTCGGCATCGGCAACTACCTCGCCCTCGTCGCCTGGCCCTCCTGGGCCACCGTCGTCTGGTGGAACGTCTGGAACGTCGTCATCCTCGCCACGGCCAGGCTCGAGGAGCGCCGCCAGCGTGGCGAGGAAGACGAGTCGCCCGAGCCGCGCACGACCTGAACCGACACGCGTCAACCTCGCCTCTCAGGGTGTGCGCCGCAAGAGTTCGCAATGGCGCACAATAGGGACGGGGGATTCGATGCGACAAGCGGCAGCAGCGATCCTGGGAGTTCTTGCCTGGATGGGATCCGTTCCGGCGACGGCGGTCTCTCCGCCGCGACTCGTCGCCGACCTTGGGCAGGAGGTTCTCCCCAACGCCGGCTCGAAGCCGCACGGCTTTGCCTCTCTGCCTGGCGGGGTCGTTTTTGCGGCCCAGCCGGACGACCACGCCGATCGACTCTTCGTCACCGATGGCTCGAGCGCCGGCACCAGGGAGCTCACCGCAATCTGTCCGCTGCGCGTCGCGGGGACTGCCGCCCTTCTCTTCAGCGACGAGGCCCGTGCCTTCTATCGGGTTCTCTGCGCCGACGGATCCGTCGCCTTCTGGGGAACGGATGGATCCGTCGCAGGCACTCGGCCCTTGCTCGTTCTTGCCGAACCGGGCTCCGGCGCGGACCAGGACGCCGGCGGTATCGAGGCCAATCCGGAAGCCTGGTGCGAGCTCGGAGGCGAGACGTTCTTTCTGCTCGGCGGTCGAGCGGTGCCACTCGAGCTCTGGAAGACGGACGGAACCCTCGCCGGGACGACGCTCGTGCGCGAGCTCGAGGAGGTCTCCGGCGAGACCTATTCCGGGCTCTGTGCGACCGTCGGTGGACAGCTGGTCCTCGCTGCCTATGCGGCGAGCTGGCTGGGCGAGTGGGAGGTTCTGTTCTGGAAGTCGGACGGGACGACGAGCGGAACCCGCCTGGGAAGAAGGATTCCGACGGGTGCGGCTGGGTTCTCTTTTCCGAGGCTCGGGCGTCTCGATGCCGGCATTGCACTCTGGATGAAGGGGGAGAACGACAGTACTTCGGAGTTCTGGCTTTCTGACGGATCGGACGCGGGTACCACCCAGCTCGCTGTCTTCCACGCCCAGACCTCCTGGATCGACGCGCTCGCGGGATGGAAGGCGGACGGACGCTCGCTTTACTTCATCGCCACCTCCGACGGCAGGCGTTCGGTCTGGCGCAGCGACCTCACGCCGGAGTCCACCCGGCCGATCATGGACGTCACCGGCTGGCATGCCTATGGGACGAACCTCGTCGTCCTCGACGACAATCTGCTCGTCCTGCGGTGCGCCGGAGGGAACTCCACCGATTGCGAGTTCTGGCGGGCACCGAAGTCGGGAGGGCCGGGGGAGCCCGTGCCAGGTGGTTGCGGCGCGGCGCCCTGCGACCCGATTGCCGACGGCGGCTCTATCTCCCGCTTCGGGGATCGGGTCGTGTTTCGCACCTCCACGGCGGAGCGGTCCGCACTCTGGATTTCCGACGGCTCGGATGCGCCCGCCGAACAGCTGGCGCTCCTCTGCGATGAAGGCGACTGCTGGAGGCAGTACTTCACGCTCCTGTCCTCGGACGGGGACTACGTTTTCGCGACTTCGCAGGAATGGCGCCCGCCGTACGACCTGTGGATCTCGGATGGGACGCCGGTGGGAACTCTTCGCGTCGCGCACGCCCTCGACGATCTGGCGCTCGGGCTTGCCGATGCGGGACCTTTTCTGGCGTCCGTTGCCGACTCCGGTTGGGTTTTCCGCGCCTCGGGCGGCGGCCTCGGCCTCGAGCTCAGGCGGGCGGAGCGCCGCCACGATTCGGCGGCATTGCTCGCCGATCTTCGTCTGGACAGGCCCGGTCTGACCGCGGCGAGCGCGCTCGGCGAAGTCGACGGCGGCCACATCTTCGCCATCCTCGGAGACCTGGGGCGGACGACAGTGGTGCGTCGAAGCGCGGATGGAGCCATCGTCGATGAGCTCTTCTCGCTCCCCCCGCTCTACGAGGACTCCCCTGAAATGCAGAAGCTGCGTTTCTACCCGGCCGGCGAAGACTGGCTGTTTTTTGCCGGCAACCCCTACGACTATTCCTCGACCTACGGGTCGGCGTACCAGCTCTATCGCCTTCGACCGGCGACGCACGAGCTCTTCCCGCTGTTCGCGGAACCCAGCGAGGCTGGCGTCGGCGCCACTCTCTCGGACGATCTCCTCGCGACGACCGATGGCTACCTCTTCCTGGGCACGACGATCAACAACCTCACGCCGTCGATCTATCGCTGGCGGCCGGGATCGTCGAACGTCGAGGTGGTTGGGAGCCTACCGGCGAGCACGGCAAGCTCCGCTGGCAGCAATGCCGGCAAGTGGTTCGTGCAGGAGGACAGCTGCCGCCTGGTGGCGATCGACCTGGGGACTCTGCAGCGGGAGGTTCTGGTCGAGTCCTCGGAGGAGTGCTGGATGAAGGTGTACGCGTTGGAGTTCGGCACCATCGTCCTGGTTCAATCGGATTATTCGGAGACGGGCTCCGTGCTTCAGCTCTGGCGCACCGACGGCAAGGCTTCAGGCACCGCCTTCGTGACGCAGATTCCCTGGAGCGAGCACTTCTGGTGCTCTTCGGGGTTCGCCGTCTCGCCCGGTTTCGCTCAGGGTGCAGCGCTCTTCGAGCTCGCCGAGTGGTGCGGCGGAACGCAACATCTGTGGACCAGCGACGGCAGCCCGGAGCGAACCCGACTGCTCTTTGCGAGCAGTAGTTGGTATCCGATGATCGCCCGTGCGGCCCGATTCCGCGGCGCTCACTACTTCCTGGTGGAGGAGCTCGACCCGGGAGAGGACCGGTACCGCTGGGCTCTCTGGCAGTCGGACGGCACACCCACGGGGAGCCGCCGGGCGATCTGGCTGCCGGATCACCCGCCGGGCGGGGCCAACTTCTCGCTCGAGCTCGCCGCCGGCGCATCGGCGCTCTACTTCCCCTGGCCTGACACAGAGCACGGTCTCGAGCTCTGGAGATCGGACGGCACCGCGGAAGGAACCTGGCCCGTGGCCGATCTCGAACCTGGCGCCGGGAGCTCTTCTCCTTCGGAACTGATCGCGGTTGGGGATCAGGTGCTGTTCACCGCGACGACGGCTGCCGCCGGCCGCGAGCTCTGGCAGGTGGATGGGGCTTCGCCTCAGCCGGAGCTCGTCTCGGACCTCTATCCCGGTCCGGAGAGCTCTGCGCCGCTGTGGGTCTCGGGAAGCCGGGAGTCCGCCTTCTTCCAGGCCGACGACGGCGTCGTCGGGCGGGAGATCTGGGAAGTGGACCGGCCGTCGGTGGCGCCCTGCGTCGCCGATGCGACGACGCTCTGTCTGGCGAACGGGCGATTCCGCGCCCGCGCGGTGCGGCGCGACTTCGCCGGCGAGCTCGGTGCGGCGGGCGTCGTGCCGCTCACCGGCGACAGCGGCTACTTCTGGTTCTTCGCGCCGGGCAACCCGGAAGTGCTGCTCAAGATCGTCGATGCCTGCGGCCTGCCCGGCTTCGAGAACTTCTGGGCCTATTCGACCGGCCTCACCAACGTCGAAGTCGAGCTCGAAGTGGTCGACACCGCCTCCGGTGAACGCAAAGTTGTGCGCACAGCGCTGGGGGAGGCCTACGGTCCGCTGTTCGACAGCGGCTCGTTCCAGGTCTGCGCCGAGGGCGGCGCCAGCGCACGAACGCTGAACCCGCCGGTCCCCGCCGCCGGCGCAACGTCATTGACCGTGCTGCCGCTTCTCGACGGCCGCTTCGAAGCCCGCGCCAGTTGGCGGAAGCGCGACGGCACGACGGGTGTCGCCGCCGCGGTGCCGCTCGCTGCGGACAGCGGCTTCTTCTGGTTCTTCGACCCGGCGATCGTCGAGGTGCTGGTGAAGATGGTCGACGCCTGCGGCGAAGGCGGCTTCGACAACTTCTGGGTCTTCGCCGGCGGGCTCACCGACGTCGAGGTGCACCTCGAAGTGACCGACACCTGGAGTGGAGAAGTCGTCCGGCACGACAACCTTCAGGGTCAGCCGTTTTCGACGCTGCTCGAGACGGGGAAGCTGCGTGTCTGCGAGGCGGTGCCGTAGGTCTGGCTAGGGCTTCCCGGCTTCACGGCGGAAGAGCCGGTGAAGCTCCTCGATGCCGTCGACGAGGCGCGGCCCCGGCCGGCTGAAGCAGCCGTTGGCGTCCACCGCGGCAACTCGCCCGGTGCGCACCGCGCGCAGCTCCTCCCAGACCGGATGCCCCGACAGCTTGGCGACCTCGCCCGCGGCGCCGGCGGCGTCGAAGCCGCACGGCATGGCGACGATCCAGTCGGGGTCGGCGGCGGCGATCTCTTCCCAATTGGCCCGCCGGGACCTTTCGCCCGGCGCGACGCCGAACGGATCGCGGCCGCCGGCGATCGTGATCATCTGCGGCACCCAGTGGCCGCCGAGGAACGGCGGGTCGAGCCATTCGAGGGCGACGACGGTCGGGCGGGGCCGGCCATGCGTGGCGCGCTCGACGCGCTCGAGTCGGGCGCGCAGATTGTCGACCAGCGCTTCGGCGGCGGCACTCCGGGCGAGGCGTTCGCCGACGTGCAGAATGTCGGCGAGGACGTCTTCGAGGCGCGTCGGGTCGAGCGACATGAGCTCGGGGCATCTCGCCATCGGCGCCACCGCATCGCCGACCTGGGCAGTGGAGACGGCGCAGACCGGGCAGAGCTCCTGGGTGAACAGCAGATCGGGATCGAGCTCGGCGAGGCGCTTTTCGTCGAGCGTGTAGAGGCTCGCGCCGGAAGCGAGCTGCTCCGAGACCGCGGCGTCGACTGCCGCGGGAGTCATCCCCTGTTGCAAGGCGCTACCGGTCAGAATGGGCCGCGTTCTCGCCTCGGGCGGGTAGTCGCACTCGTGCGACACGCCGACGACATCGTCGCCGGCGCCCAGGGCGAAGAGGATCTCGGTGGCGTTGGGAACCAGGGAAACGATGCGCATGGTCGGGGAGATCCTAACCGCTGGCCGAGGATCGGTCCGCAGACCCGGTAGGATTCGAGATCCATGACCGATTCGAACCAGCGCACCAACCGCCTCGCCGCCGAGAGCTCCCCCTATCTCCTGCTCCACGCCCACAACCCGGTCGACTGGTACGCCTGGGGTCCCGAGGCGCTGGCGAAGGCCAAGGCCGAGGACAAGCCGATCTTCCTCTCGGTGGGCTACTCGACCTGCTTCTGGTGCCACGTCATGGAGCGCGAGTCGTTCTCCGATCCGGCCGTGGCGGCGCTGATGAACGACGAGTTCGTCAACATCAAGGTCGACCGCGAGGAGCGCCTCGACCTCGACGAGATCTACATGCTGGCAACCCAGGTGCTGCACGGCCAGGGCGGCTGGCCGAACTCGGTCTTCCTGACGCCAGATCTCCTGCCGTTCTTCGCCGGCACCTACTTCCCGCCGATCGACAGCCGCGGCATGCCGGGTTTCCCGACGGTCCTGCGTTCGATGATCCACGCCTGGAAGGAGCGCCGCGGCGACGTCGAGCAGCAGGGGGCCGAGCTCGGCGAGGCGATCCGCCGCCATCTGGCGGAGATCGAGCCGGCGACCGGAGAGCTCGCCGGAGGCGAGTTTGTGGAGCGCGGCCTGACTTCACTGCGCGAGAAGTTCGACCCCACATGGGGCGGCTTCGGCGGCGCGCCGAAATTCCCGTCGCCGGCGAACCTCTTCCTGCTCCTCGCCCTCGCCGAGCCGGACTCGTCGCACGCCGGGCCGGCGGCGATGATGCTCGCCGCAACGCTCGATGCGATGGCGCGCGGCGGCATCTATGACCAGCTGGCCGGCGGCTTTCACCGCTATGCCACGGATCGTGAGTGGCGGGTGCCGCACTTCGAGAAGATGCTCTACGACAACGGCCTCCTGCTCGAGGTGTTCGCGCGCGAGCACGCGCGCTCCGGCAGCGCCGAGGCGGCGCGCATCGTGCGCGAGACCGCCGACTTCCTGGCGCGCGAGATGACGCTGCCCGACATCGAAGGGCAGCCCGGCTCAGGCGGGGCCTTCTGGAGCGCCATCGACGCCGAGACCGGCGGCCGCGAAGGGGCCTACTACGTCTGGACGCGCGACGAGCTCGACCTGGCACTCGGCGGCGAAGGCGCCACCTTCCTCGCGCCGCTCTTCGGCTTCGACAAGGAGCCGTTCTTCGAGGAGACCCGCTACGTCTTGCACCTGCCACGAGTGCTCGACGTCCAGGCTCAGGAGCGCCGGCTGACGCGAGAGAAACTGCTCGCGGAGATCGCGCCGCTGCGCGCGAAGCTCCTCGCCGTGCGCTCGCGCCGGAGGCGGCCGGCGACCGACGACAAGATCCTCGCCGACTGGAACGGCACGGCGATCGCCGGCCTCGCGGTGGCCGGCAAGGCGCTCGCCGAGCCGGAGCTCGTCGCGCAGGCGCGGCGTGCGGCCGATTTCGTGCTGCGCAACCTGCGCACCGCCGACGGGACGCTGCTGCACTCGTGGCGCCGAGGCTCCGGCCGGATCCTGGCCGGCCTGACCGACTACGCCTACTTCGTGCGCGGCCTGTTGCGACTCCACGAGGCTTCCGGCGAGGGGCGCTACCTCGACGAAGCCATTCGCCTCACCGACGAGCAAGAGCGCCGGCTCGGCTCGCCGCGCGGCGGTTTCTTCAACACCGCCGACGCGCCCGATCTTCTGGTGCGCGGCAAGGAGATCTTCGACGGCGCCATGCCGGGAGCGAACGGCGTCGCGGCGCTGAACCTCCTCGACCTGGCCGCAGCCACCGGCGAGAGCCGCTTTCTGGCTCTCGCAGAGCGCACGCTGCGCGCTTTCGCGCCGCTGGTCGCGCGTCATCCGGAAGGGTCGAAGACGATGGCCCTCGCTTTGGCGCGCTTCGCACACCGCGCGCCGCGAGGCTCGCTTGCGGATGCCGGCTCGCTGCGCTCGGGCGACGCGGTCGCAGACGCAACGCCTTTTTCGGCAAAGGGGGGTGTGGGTGTTGCCGACGATCTCGGGTCGGTGGCGCAGCGCGTCGTCGAGGTGACCTTGCGCAGCGAGTCGCCCGACACTGCGGGGCGGCGGCCGTTCGTCCTCACTCTCCGGGTGGCGGACGGGTGGCATCTCGACGGCAGCTTGCGCGTCGACGGCGTCGACCTCGAGCTCGACCCCGCCTCGATGGTCTATCCGCAGCCCGAAGCCACCGGTGAGCCCGGGTCACCCCTTTACCAGCAAGCTTTTCGCGGCAAGGTCATCATCGCCGGTCGCGCGCGCAGCGCGCAGGGCTCCGTTGGCGAGCCGCGGCTGAAGTTGAGGTATCAGGCTTGCGACGACCGGCGCTGTCTGCCGCCAGCGGAGAAGACGATCCCGTTTCCGAGCGCGGAAACCTGACCCGGGCGCGGCGCATCCAACCGGGCAAGAGGAGAGTCGCCTGCCGATGACCTGGATCGAGATCGCCCCCTGGCTGGTGCGAGCGCTCGGCGCCTACGCCGCGCTCGGCCTGCTTTTCGCCGTCGCCTTTCTCGCGCGCGGCATCGCGCGCCTCGATCCCGGCGCGCACGGATCGGGCTGGGGCTTCCGCCTGATCGTTCTGCCGGGAGTGGTGGCCTTCTGGCCATTGCTGCTGCGACGTTGGCTCGCCGGAGCCGGGTTGCCGGTCGAATCCAACGCCCACCGCCGTGCGGCGCGAGCCGACGCGGAGTCGGGTCGGTGATCGCCAGGTTTCGCTCGACCCATCGCTGGATCTGGCTGGCGCTCGCGATCCTCCTGCCGACGCTGCTGTTTTTCGCCGTGCGGGCGCGAACGGCGCTGCCGATCCAAGAGCTGCCGCCGGCTTTGGCGCCCGCGGCCCAGCCGTCGGACGATGCGCCATGAGCGCTGGCTACGTCGCGGTCGGCTGGTCGCCGGGGAAGAAGCGCTACGACGGCGTGCTCTGGGGGGGGGCGGCGCTCTACCTCGCGGTTTTCGTCGGCTTCGGCCTCTGGCGGCGGCCGGAGATCACCGCCGAGACGCTGCTCATCCGCGCCTTCGGCACACTGGCGTTCACGCTGCTCCATGTCGTCCTCGCGATCGGGCCGCTGGCGCGCCTCGACAAGCGGTTTCTGCCGCTGCTGTGGAACCGGCGCCATCTCGGCGTGACGATGTTCTTCTTCGCCCTGGCGCATGGCGGCTTTGCGCTCTTCCAGTTCCACGCCCTGGGCGACCGCAACCCGCTGGTGAGCCTGCTGACCAGCAACACGCAGTGGGGGAACCTGGCGCAGTTTCCCTTTCAGCAGTTGGGCGCGGCAGCTCTGCTGATCCTCTTCCTGATGGCGGCGACCAGCCACGACTTCTGGCTGACGAATCTCACCGCGCCGGTCTGGAAGGCGCTGCACATGGCGGTCTACCTCGCCTACGCGCTGCTCGTCGCGCACGTCGCGCTCGGCGTGCTCCAGGACGCCGCGAGCCCGCTGCCAGCGCTTCTTCTCGGCGTGGGTCTCGTCGCCCTCGTCGCCCTGCACCTCGCCGCGGCCTGGAAGGGGAGGGCGCTCGAGCGGGAGATCGCTGGCGCAAGTGACGACGGTTTCGTCGAGACCTGTCGCGCCAGCGAGATCCGCGACGGCCGGGCGCGCATCGTCACGGTCGGCGGCGAACGCGTGGCGATCTTCCGCTACGAGGGCAAGCTCTCGGCGGTCTCGAACGTCTGCCAGCACCAGAACGGTCCGCTGGGCGAGGGCCGCATCCTCGACGGCTGCATCACCTGCCCCTGGCACGGCTTCCAGTATCGCCCCGCCGACGGCGCCTCACCGGCGCCGTTCACCGAGCGCGTGCCGACCTTCCGGCTGCGGCTGGTGGACGGGGATCGGGTCTTCGTCGATCCGCGCCCCCTGCCGCCAGGCACCTTCGTCGAGCCGCTTTCCTGGCAAGAATCGATCGAAGAGAAAAGCAAAGGCTCGGTAAAGGAGGGTTTGGACGAGTTTTTCGTCGGTTACTTGCCCGTGCCGGTGAGGCTTGCGCGCTTCGCGCGCGGGGTCGCGGGCGTCGCGCTGGTGGGTCTCGCGGCCGTCGCCGGCGCGCTCGCCAGCGTCCAGCGACCGCTCGGGCAGGGGCAGTTCGCCTGGGACAGCGAGGAGGAGTTCTGCGGTCGCCTGCAGACGTCGCCGATACCGGGACTGTGGACCGTAGCCGGCGCCGCTCCAGCTGGCACCCCCTTTACTGGAGCTTTTCTGCCTCTCGTCGGGGAGGGCAAGCACGGTCCAGATGCCGATCTGGTCGTGGCTGGCGACCGTGACGTCGTGCTGCGCGGGCATCGGATCGAGCGCTACGGCAAGCAGCTCATCGAAGTCACCGGCGAGAGCTCATCTGGTGGGAAGATCTTGCAGGAGCCGGGCATGGCGCCTCCGGCGCAGGTTGCGCTCGGCCGCCAGCTCCTCCGCGGCGAGATCGTCGACTCGAAGTGCTGGTTCGGCGTCATGAAACCGGCGCTGGGCAAGGCCCACAAGGACTGCGCCATTCGCTGCATCTCCGGCGGCGCCCCGCCGGCGTTCGTCGTGCGGTCAGCCGGCGCCGACGGTCGCGAACGGACGCTGGTCCTGCTCCTTGCCGCGTCCGACGGCGCCCCGCTCGGCCCGCGCATCCTCGACCTCGTCGCCGAGCCGGTGGAGATCGCAGGCGAGGTTTCGCGGCTCGGCGACCAGCTGCTCTTTTCGACGGATCCGACTACGATCCGCCGACTGAGCGACTGAACAGTCGGCACCGGCAAGTCGGGCGGGCGCGAGAGTCCAGCGATGGTCCCGGTGATGAACCGGATATCAAGGAATCGTCGCGCTCCAGCCCGTGGTTCCGCCCGATTCAAAGCCGTCACCGAAAAGCGCGACCAAGGGCCCTTCGAAGGCGAAAATTCCGACTCGCGTCTCGATGAGGAGATCCGGCACGGTATCTCCGTCGAAGTCTCCAGCCAGCAAACTGTTCGCCGGATCGGAGCCCAGGTAGCCGAGGAATGGACTCTCCCAGGTGACGGCCTGTAATGCGCCGTCGAAGACGTATAGGTGGCCACTCGAAACCGCTGCTACAACATCCTCGACTCCGTCGCGCGTTAGGTCGAGCATCTCGATCGCCTTTACGAAACCCGGGAAATTCGCGATCGGCAACCCCAGTTCGCCATTCTCCAGGTTGATCTCTGCGACATCGCCGTTCAGGAGTGCCAAGAAGAGTTGAACCCCAGGGTCCAGCGGCTTCGTTTCCATTGCGGAGAAGTCCAATTCCAACGGTGGACCGATGGGCACTCCGATCTCAGCATCGATCCTTGCCAGCGAGGTGCACGCGCCGCCGAACGGTGACAATGCAGCTGCAATCTCAACGTCTCCGCTTGGAAAGCGATCCATCACTGCCACCGACACGATGCTGTCCAGAGAGATAGGCGGTGATTGCCATTTCAGCAATCCACTCTCGCTTTCCTGGACGGTGATTCGAGCGCCATTCTCGCCATGGGTCGTTGCAATCAGCTCCGGAAAATCTGCGCGGTCTAGCTCGCCGACCGACATCGTCGAGATTCCCGCGAGGAAATGAGCTGACCACTCCTCCTCGAAACTCAAGCTATCGAAGCAGGCGGTTCCGGGTTGATAGTAGGACCAGCCGCAAATCTCCAGCTGGGCGTCTTCGTCGAGTTGGGCTGCTCTGATCCCGTGTAGCTCGCTCAGTACTTCTGTCTGCTCGGGAGAAGACCGTCGCAGCTGACGACCTTGCGAGAACGAGAGCGCGACAAGAACGCCTGACAAATTGACGCCGCCTCTCGAAATCGCCGTCATTACTTCGACATCGGCGGCGTTCGCGGCGCCGCCGACTCCCAAACCGACAGGTCCGCCGGCGAACGGGTCGGTCTCGAAGATCTCCGCTGGGGCGCTCCCTGGAGACACGAAAATTGCACCTTGATGCACGCCACGCACGTACAGGCTCCAAGCGATGTCCGCGACGCTGTCGCCATCGACATCTCCGGCGCCTATCGCACTGACGGTGCCTTGGAAAGGAAGGGTCCAGAGCGGTAGCCCGCTGTCGCCCGCAAGAATCCTGATGTTGAAGCCGTCAGCGAGAAGAACTTCGACTCCAGGAGACGGATTCACTTCTGCGAGCGAAAAGGTGCAGCCGAAGAACGATGAAGGAATGGTCTGCTGCCACAACAGGGAGCCTGTAGTGGGATCTAGCGCACGAAGGGTCGAGCAGTTTGAGACCACCAATTCGTCGCGGCTATCGCCCACCAGATCGCCCAGTGCGATACTGCTGTCAAGGCCGGAAATGTCTCCGCCATTCGCCTCCAGCGTAAGGCCATCGAGGATGTAGCTCGCAAAGGGACTCCTTGCGAGGGCGATTTCAAGTTGTGGATCGGAATCGACCTGTCCGATAGCGACATCGGAACAACCGAAGCCCTCCTTAGTGGAACTTGCCGTGCCGGTTGCGAGGTCGTAGACCGTGAGGTCTTGGGAGTCACAGACGATCGCTTCCAGCGAGCCGTCGCCGGTCAGGTCGGCAACGGCAATAGCACGATTGTCGGTCGAGAGGGTTTGGAAGTCATGGAGATGACGCTTGGAGATCGCGTCGAAGACCTCGATTGCGTTCTCCGTCATGACGACCGCAAGAGGAGCTTCAGGTGTCTGCGCCAGCTCGATGCCGCGCAGTTCCATTTCCTCGCCTTCAACAGGAAAGGAACTCCAGGTCTGTAGCAAACGATCGGTGAGGTTCACTTGATACCACCAGTCAAGGCCGGAAAGGGATGTCGAAGCGAGAATCTCGGAACGGCCGTCCCCATCCAGATCTTCAACGACGAATCCGTTCGCTCCGACCTCCTCGCCGTAGGTGGACCAAGCCCACTTCGAGTGAACCTGGGTGAGATTGCTGGCCGCAAGACTCGCCCGCCCCACTAGGACGAACAGGAGTGCCAGACAGAAGACCGTTGCGAGTCTGCCAACTGAAGGCAGCTTGGCTCCAACTCGAGTTGGAGCCGTCGGATCGTTGAAAGTCAGAGTCATGGGCATCTCCAGTCGGATCGTGCTGCCGCCCGCTCTGAGTGTACCGCTTCGGTTCCCCACGCCAGCCGCGAGGCCAGAGTGATCGGAGGTCTCGATTCGGCGAGCGTAGGAGAAGCCATAGAATCGACGGGTGAAGCAGATCTTTCGAGCCCTCCGCGCCGGCATTCGGCTCGTTGCGGTCGCCGTCGTCACCCTGTTTGCTTACTCCGCGGCGCTGGCGGCACGCGCATGCGGGATCTTCTCGCGCCGCTTCGCGGTGCGGGGGCAGGGTTGGGCGTACCAGGTCTGGTCGAAGGCGCTCTGCCGGATCTTCGGGGTGCGGGTTTCCGTGCGCGGACCGGCGCCGAAGCCGCCGTTTTTTCTGGTTTCGAATCACCTCTCCTACATCGACATCTTCGTTCTCGGCACGCAGCTCCCATGCGTCTTCGTCGCCAAGGCGGAGATCGACGGCTGGCCGATCTTCGGCGCTATCTGTCGCTCGGTGAACACCATCTTCATCGACCGCAAGTCGAAGCGAAAGCTGCCGCAGATCCTCGCCCGGATCGAAGAGTCGCTCGCTGCCGGGCAGGGGGTAGTCATCTTCCCGGAGGGAACCTCCGGCGCCGGCGACTGCGTGATGCCCTTCCGCTCGCCGCTGCTCGAGTTCGCCATGAGCTCGGCGGAGGGCGTGCACCATGCGACGATCAACTACCGCTCGCCGGAGGGAGAGGCGCCGACCCACCTCGCGGTCTCCTGGTGGGGGGACATGCCGCTGGGCGCGCACCTCAGGGAGTTCCTCTGGCTGCCGCACGTCGAGGCGTCGGTCCACTTCGGCGATGAACCCGTGCGCGGCGACGACCGCAAAGCGCTGACCGCCGAGCTCCACCGCGAGGTGGTGGCGCGCTTCGAGCCGTTCGTCGATTCCGCCGAAGTGGAACGGCTCAAGCGGCTGAAAGCGGAAGACCCGCAGCAGTTGCCGCGGGTCCTCCGGTCGCCGGACGATCGCTTCCGGTAGTTCCCACCGGGACCGGCGGCCTGCGCTCCGCAGGTCGACTTAGGGGACGGTCGTCGACCAGCGAGCGGTGCCGGCGGTCTCCAAGTCGTCGCGAAAGAGTCCGTCGAAGCGCTGTGCCTGGACACTGAAATGCTGCGTATCTCCGCCGACCGAGCCGTAGCTTGTCCAGGCGACGACGAAGTTGCCCAGAGCGTCGATCGCGGTGGCGGGATCGAACTGGCTGCCCGAGATGTACGAGTTCAACTGAAACTGCCCGCCGACCGGTACGCCGCTGGCGGTGTAGCGCCGCCCCTGGATGCTCTGGGTGAGAGTGTCGCCTTCGAACGAGCCGTAGCTGGTCCAGACGATGACGAAGTTGCCCTGGGCGTCGCTCACGATGGCGGGCTGGATTTGCAACTTGGTGGTGTAGGCGTTGACCTGGAACTGTTCTCCCAGCGCCACTGTGTCGGCGTCGTAGATCCGTGCATGAACACTTGTTTGGCTCGTATCGCCTTGATTCGAGCCGTAGCTCTTCCAGGCGACGACGAAGCCGCCCGGTGCCTGACTCTCGACGGCGATCCTGAATTCGTTGAGCAGCAAGTACCTCGCCTCGGTGTCGACGGAGTTGACTTGGAATTGCCCGCCGACAGGAGCGCCGTCGGCAAGGTAGCGCTGGGCCTGAAGGCTCAAACTGGAGGTTTCGCCGCTGCTCGAGCCAGCACTTGCCCAGGCGACGATAAAGTCACCCTGGGCCTCCACTGCGACGACGGGAAAGACCTGATGGCTCGTGGTGTAGGAGTTGACTTGGAACTGCCCGCCTAGAGGGAGCCCGTCGGCGGCGAAACGCTGCGCCTGGATACTCTCGAGGTCCGCGTCGCTGCCGCCCGAGACCCGGCTCGACCAGACGATGATGAAGTTGCCCAGCGCGTCGCTCCCGATCTCGGGGTGACTTACGGTGACCGAGGCGTAGGAGTTCACCTGGAACTCCTCTCCGAGCGCGCCACCAGCGGCGTCGTAGCGTTGCGCCCGGATACTCCCTGCCGGCGGCGGGTGGGCCTCATCGCTGTGGCTTTGCCAGACGACGACGAAGTTGCCCTGGGCGTCGCTCGCGATGGCGGGAAGGCTCTGATAGCCCATGGTGTAGGAGTTGACTTGGAATTGCCCGCCGAGCGGAGCCCCGTGGGCGTCGTAGCGCTGCGCCTGAATACTCGTGCGGCTGGTGTCGGCGCTCGCGGCGTAGCTTTGCCAGACGATGACGAAGTTGCCGTTCGCGTCGCTCGCGATGGCAGGAAGGCGCTGCCGTTCGGTGGTGTAGGAGTTGACCTGAAACTGGGCTCCTGCCGGCGAAAACTGCGCGCCGGCCGGGGGGAGGAGACCGCAGAAGAGCGATGCCCAACCCGCGAGGCGACCTGCGAGCGCGAACCGTGTCGAAGCTGGTCGTTCGCCCATGGGCCCTCCCTTCGTCCCGGATTCCGTCCAGGGAATGAGCGTACCAGATGGTGCGATCGAAGACCGCGCCAGCCGAGCTTCGCGCGACCTTGCGACCCCAGCCGAAAGCGGAAGACCCGCAGCCGTTGCCGCGGGTCCTCCGGTCGCCGCTCGATCGCTTCAAGTAGCCGCTCGCCGGATCAGTCCTCGTCCAGCCGCGGGTTGCGCGGCCGCTCGTCGCGATCGTCTTCGTCGTCGCTCCGGCGGCGCCCGTCGCGTTCGTCGCGATCCTCGCCGGCTCCAGCGATCCGCGCCGCGCGATCGATCGCATCGGCGAGGTCGGCGGCGGAGCGATTTCTCCCCCGGTCATCGTCGAGCCGGGCGGCCTCGCGCCGGAGCGCCCGCCAGCCGAAGTCGTCGGATGCCGCCGTTTCCTTCAACTTCTCGGCGAAAGCGCCGGCGAGGGTGGCGTGGTGGAAGTTCGCCGCAGCGGCCTGTCCATCGCGCTCGAGATCGCGGGCGCGCAGGTCGAGGGAGACCTCCGCGATCGACTTCGCCGCGACGCTCTTCCAGCGCAAGCGGAGCGTGGCGATGCGCTCGCTGCCGGAGGCGCCGTCGCGCAGGCGCACTTCGTAGAGCGCCGTCGCTTGGTGGCCCGCACCGAGCTCGCCGGCGTCGACGCGGTCGTTGCGGAAGTCGCGGTCGGCGACGTCGCGATTCTCGTAGCCCAGGAGGCGCCAGCGGACCACGGCCGCGGGGTTGAACTCGACCTGCGCCTTGGCCTCTTTCGCCACGGTCTCGAGCGTCCCGGTCAAGTTGTCGACGAAGACCTTGCGCGCTTCGGCCAGGGCGTCGACGTAGTGGTAGGTACCGTCCCCCTGGTCGGCGAGCTGTTCCATCAGGGCGTCGTTGTAGTTGCCCATGCCGAATCCGATCGTGGTCAAGGCGATGCCGCGCTGCGCCTCCTTGCCGATGCGCGCCAGGATCGACTCCGGGCCGGTCACGCCGACGTTGGCGACGCCGTCGGAGCAGAGCAGGATGCGGTTGCTCGCCCCCTGCCGCCAGCCTTCGTCGGCGAGATCGTAGGCGAGGCGCAGCCCTTCTTCGACGTTGGTCGAACCCTCGGGCCGGAGGAGGGCGATCGCTCGCCGGATCTCCTCGAGGTCCCGCGTGTGGCGCAGCAGCACGCGGCCGCTGGTGCCGTAGACCACCAGCCCGACGCGGTCGTCCGGACCGAGCTCGTCGAGGAGCAGGCCGAGAGCGCGCTTCACCAACCCGAGGCGGTTCTCCTGGTTCATCGAGCCCGAGACATCGACGACGAAAGTGAGAACGGCGGGCTTCCTGTCGCGGACGTCGATCTCGCGCGCTTTGACCGCGAAGCGAAGGACCCGAGTGCGCTCACCCGGATAGAAGGCCACCGGGGCTCCTTCGGCATAGAGCGCAAAGTCCCCCCGCCTCGGGGCCGGATCGTCGTAGGTCTGCGCGTTGACGAACTCCTCGACCCGGATCGCCGCTGGCGGCGGCAGCAGGCCGCGGTCGAGGTAGCCGCGGGTCAGCGTGTACGAGCCGGTGTCGACATCGAGAGCGAAGGTCGACAGGCGATCCTCGGCGCTGTCGACGAAGCGATTCGCCGGCGTCTCGCGGAAGATCATCGTGTCGGGGGTCGCGCGGCGCGCGGCTTCATTCTCTCGCGCCGCCTCGCGGGCATCGGCGGAGTAGTCGCGCCCTCGGGGCAGACGCTCGATCTGCTCGGCCGAGATCGTCGCCGCAGTGGCCGAGCTCTTGACGTCGACCCGGCCGGCCTCGCCAAGAACGAGAGGCTCCTCGTGAATCGCGCCGTTTTCGTAGTAGCCCCTAGGTGCTGGCTTGGGGGCGGCAGGAGCGTAGGTCCCCGGCGCGTTCGCGCCGCCGACCGTTCCGCCCGCCACTCCGCCCGGTACACCGCCGGCCACACCTCCGACGACACCTCCGACGACTCCTCCGGTAACCCCGACTCCTCCCCTCTCCAGGAAGCTGTCGTCGAGCTCGGTCGATACGCTGCCCTCGACCGTTTCGACGGCCGGGGCCTCTTCGACCTTCTGAAGCGGAGCGCGAACGGCATAGCTCGTCTCGGGAATCTCGACCGGCTGGGCGACCTGCTTCTGTAGCTGATCTCTTGCCGAAAAGCTCTCAGTAAGGGTGGACGAGGTCGACTCGGCGCCGGTGGGGTAGGGCTTCGCCTTCGCTGCCGGTGGCGGTGGGGGAGGCGGCGGGAGGTCGGTGGGTCGATTCAGAACTTCGCTCCCCGTGGGCGCTTGAAACGCCGCCGCCTGGCGATCGAACTCCTTGCCCTCTCGGCCCTTCACGACCTGCCAGGCGACGGTGGCGCCGACGGCGGCGAGCACGAACGTCGCCGCGAGGCGGAGCGGCCAGCGGGACGGGGCCGCCGTTGTCGGCGCCGAGCTCTTTCCGGCGGCGCCGGCGAGGCTCGCGCTGTCGGGAATCTCGGCCTTCAACTTCTCGAGCAGCCCCTTCGGCGGCTCGGGGACGGGGAAATCGCGCAGCTCGTTCTCGAGCTTGCGGTGGGTGTCGTTGGGGTTCATCACTTGACCTCCAGTGCGGCTTGAATGGCGGCGAAGGCACGGGCGAGTCGCTTGCGGACGCCGGGCGGCGTCATCCCTTCGCTCTTGGCGATCTCGGCGACGGAGACGTCGCCCCAGTAGTGGGCGGTGACGACCGAACGGAGCTCTTCGGGCAGCGCGAGAACGGCCCTTCTGAGCCGGTCGCGCTCTTCGTGGGATTGGGCCGTCTCATCCGGCGGTGGCTCGGCATCGACCGCCGTCTCTTCGACGACCGGCTCCATCGGCACGATGCGGAACGGCCTTCTTCGTGAGTTGAGGAAGGTGTTGTAGGCGATGCGGAAGAGCCAGGTGGACACCTGGGAGCTCTGCCGGAAGGCGTCGAGCGACTGCCAGGCCTTGCGATAGGTCTCCTGAGTGAGGTCGGCGGCTTGGTCGGGGTCTCCGGTGAGCCGGACGAGGGACCCGTACACCCGGGCATATGTCGCTTCGACCAATCTCTCCGCCGCCTCCCGGCTGCCGCGTTTCAACTCCTCGAGCAACCTCAGCTGACTTTCCGCCTCGGCACTGGGAACCTCCTCGGGTTCCGCGGCGAACGGTTCGTTCATCGGTATCTCCTGAACTGCGAGGGCCGGTTTCATGCTACTTGGACACCGAGACGGGGTGGGAGGAAACTGGGGGACAGGGCAGAAAAGTGACAGCCAACTGACCGGTTTTGAGGTGTCGTTCGTTATTACCAGTAAGCCGAAGCTTGCGCCGCCCAAGTCGCCGGGTCGAAATTGAGGTTCAACAGGGGAGGGAACCGTGAAAAAGCTCGCCTTACTTGCTCTCGCACTACTAGCTTGCGGTTGTGCAGCTCGAGGTGTCGGATCGCCAGTTGCGGCAGCCCGTACCGACACATCAGTAGCCGCTCATCCGCGGATCGATGTGCATCCCGACATCTCCGATCTGAAGGAAATTTCCTCCTTAGTTCCGTTCGAAGCAAAGCGAGTGCTCTACGTCTTCGACATCGACGACACGCTCCTCACATCTCAAGGCGACTTTGGTGGCGACAGTTGGTTTGGATGGCAGTTCGACAAGAAGAACCAGAACCCCGTCCCTTGCCCTCTCGATGTCGTGGCGATCACCACGGAAGAGAAAGCCCTGGAGCTGACGCAGCCCGACGCGCCAGCGATCTTCAACAGCATCTTCGAAGACAAGATTCTGTTGACGTCCCGGAATGCGGGAACAGCTCGCAGCGCGACGGTGCGCGAGCTGACCCGCGTCAGCGATTCAAGGAAGACGCCCTTCTATCTCCCGGCTCCGCTAGAGAATGCGAGCTCAGGGCTGCTGTTCCGGCTCGAGAAGAATCAACTCGCGAGTTACTTCGACGGAATCTACATGGTGACGGGCCAGAACAAGGGGACGGCCTTGGTCTACCTCTTGAAGAACGTTCTCGGCATCCTGGACAACTACGAAACCATCGTCTTGATCGATGACGGCATGTCGAACATCGAAAAGATGTCGGCAGCGATGGCTGCTGCTGGAAAAGACTTCTACGGTCTCCACTACACGCGCATCAAGAAAGCCGAGGCCACACCAGATCAGATCAAGGCATGGGATGAGAGCTGGTCTTTGTTCATTGATAATCTGAAGGCCGTCTCCGCCGCGAGGGCAGAATCCTTCTTGCAAATGCCGCCCGCTTGCGACTACCGTTAGGAAGGCGGGGATGGGCAAGGTGCTGCGCCGAATCCTGCCGCCAGCTTCGACAGAAGGGTTCCGCGAACAGGTTCCGTGCGAGTGTCAGTGGATGGGAAGGTTGCACGTGCAAAGCTCTCCCCGAGTGGAGAGCAGGAGGGCTGGCATGCTCTCACCCAGGGAACGAAGGCTAGCGTGGGCTGCGGTCGGACTGGGGCTCTGCACCTGGACGGCCTCTCTCTCTTCCGCTCAGCTTCTAGGACCTGAGTTCAGGGTCAATAGCTATACCACCGGTAGTCAGTCCGAACCGGCGGTGGCAGGCGACGCGAGCGGGAACTTCGTCGTCGTCTGGAGGAACGATCCGCTGGGCTTCGACTCTGACATTTCCGGTCAACGGTTTGATTCAGCGGGCCTGCCGGTCGGGGATGAAATTCTGGTCAACAGCTACCTACCTCATTCGCAGTGGTATCCGAAGGCGGCAATCCTCACCTCGGGAGATTTCGTCGCCACGTGGTCTGTCTACGACGAGTACGAGGTTCTCGGTCGACGGTTTGACGGTACGGGACTGCCTCTAGGCGGCGATTTTCAGGTCAATACGTACTCGACATTCCAACAGTACAACTCGGCGGTAGCTGCGAGGAGTGATGGAGGTTTCGTGGTCGTGTGGAATAGCTTCGGGCAAGACGGTTCCTACAGTGGCGTCTTTGGGCAACTCTTCTCGCCGAACGGAGCTCCTGACGGAAGTGAGTTTCAAGTCAACGCCTACACAACCGGTCATCAACTTCGACCTGCGGTTGCGGTCTCGGGCTCCGACGGATTTGTTGTCGTCTGGTCGAGCGATCGCGCCCAGGACGGTTCAGGCGACGGAGTGTTCGGTCAACGCTTCAACTCAACTGGAAGTCCCGATGGGCCTGAGTTTCGGGTGAACTCCTTCACCACGGGTAGCCAGTACGGCGGAGTTGTAGCCTCGGCCAGCTCTGGTGAATTCGTGGTTGTTTGGAGGAGCGACGACCAGGACGGAGACAACCGGGGCATTTTCGGACAGCGCTTCGACGCCGACGGTACTCCCGCTGGATCCGAGTTCCGCATCAACAGCTACACGACTGGTTCGCAGGACCAGCCCGCGATTGCCGCCGATGCCTCCGGTGATTTCGTCGTCGTTTGGCAAGGATTGGGTGCAGGTGAAACTCCACTCGACATCTTAGGCCAGCGATTCGACCCTCTCGGAATTCGCAGAGGCAGCGAGTTTCGAGTCAACACCTTCACCCTGGGCTTTCAGCACGAAGCGACCATCGCAGCTTCTGGGGGCGGTGAGTTTGTCGTCGCTTGGACCAGCTACCCTGTGCAAGACGGTTCGTACGGTGGAGTGTTCGGTCAGCGGCTGGTCCCTCCGTTGTTCGCAGATGGTTTCGAAGCGGCCCACGCCTGTGCTTGGAGCGTCGCGAATGGTGGCGGCTGTCCGTAGCATCGGGTGCCTAGGTTCGCCCGCGAGTCGCGTGTTTAGCTCTGAGCTGGGTTGAGTGTCAGGCGATCTCCACGGCAGACCGATGAGTGCAGGGGACCTACCTTAGGATCTCCCAAATGAGTGCCTCCCGCGTCCAGGGCGCTTCGACGGCTCAGTGCGCTCCGCTTCCCGCCGGACTCGTCGAGGAGTTTCAGGAGAACGGCTTCGCGCTAGTTCCCGGCGTGGTGACTCGCGAGCTGATCGTGGGGCTCCGGGCTGAAGCGGAGCGGCTGTTGATCGAGTCCGACGAGCGCGGCGGGGCGCGGAACGCCCTTGCGAACTCGACGCTGTTCCGCGGGCTGGCGGCGAGCGGCCCGATCGCGGAGGTCGCGCGACAAGTGCTGGGCGCGGACGCGATCGCGACGAAGCTCACGATCTTCGACAAGAGCCCGCTCGCCAACTGGAAGGTCCCGTGGCACCAGGATCTGACCATCCGCGTGCGCGAGCGGTTCGACGTTCCGGGATTCGGCCCCTGGTCGATCAAGGATGGAGAGCCGCACGTGCAGCCGCCGGTGAGCCTCCTTGAGCGGATTCTCGCCGTCCGGCTTCACCTGGACGACACGCCCGCAGACAACGGCGCCTTGCGGGTCATTCCCGGATCGCACCGGCTCGGTCGGGTGACGGCGGAGGAGATCGCCGCGCTCCGTCGCGAGCGGAGCGAGGTCCTATGTCCCGTGGGCGCCGGTGGGGCGATGCTCATGAGTCCCCTTCTTCTCCACGCCTCGAGCGTCGCGGCCAAGCCGTCGCGCCGTCGAGTCGCGCACTACGAGTGTTGCGCGACCTCCCTGCCGGGCCCGCTCGCTTGGAGCTGAGAGCCGTGGCGAGATTCGCGGGAGAATGAGCGTCCAGCAAGGGGAGAACGGAGTGACGGCTGCCTAGCGCGCGGATGAAGCTCTTGCAACAGGGCCGAGGGGCGGGATTTCTCGCTGCCTTGGAGGCCGGGAGTCGGGCGTCGGCGGACGTGCTGGATTGCGTCCTGCACGATCCGCGGTGGGACCGGCAGGTCGAGTCGCGCGACGAGTACTACGGCCAGTTGCTGCTCGCTGCGGGGACCGACATCGAGCCGTTGCGTCGGTTCATCTCAGAGGAGAGCTCCGAGGCGGACGATTCGGACTTCTGGCTGCCGATCGGTGTGCTCGTGGAGATGAGCCGCCGGGGCAGCGACGATGCGAGTGCCGCCCTGGCGCAAGGCGTGGCGTCGGGCGCGCAGTGGCGTGCATGCCTGGAAACCCTCGAGGCAGCCGGCGGCATGGATCTCGTCAGCCGGGTCGTCCGTGCGGAAGGCGTCGAGCGTCTCATTTCCCGCGTCGGCGTGGAAGAGATCGTAGAGGCCGTGGCGCAAGTGGCCGCCCCATGGGATCGCTGGGCGGAAACGGTGCCGGCGCTCCGATTCGTGATGGGAGAGAAGGTCGCTGACGCCCGCTTCGAGCCCCGTCCGCTGGGGGGCAACCTGGCGTCGGCGGCTCATCGTCTCCGCGGGGAGGAGCTGCCGGAGGACCTTGCGGCTCTTCCGACCGAGTCGCTCTTGTTGCTCTGCTCGTCCCCGGGCGCGGTGGCTCCAGTGTCGAAGGAACTCTCACGACGAACCGATCCCGAGGCGCGACGGCTGCTGGAGACTGCCGCGGAGGTGGGCACTCCACAGGAACGGAATGCCGCCCTCAGAGCTCTTGGCCGCCAAGGCTTCACCGGGTTCGTCGGCGCGGCTGAGGAGTTCTTGCGTCGGGAATCGACGCTCGCGCTGACGGATCGACAGGATCTTCAGGGAAGGATCGGGTCCCTGCGTTACCTCGAGGAGCTTCCTCCAGCCATCTCGCTGCCCCTCGCTCGCGCCTGGTTCCTCGAGGCCTGACCGCTATCGCTCGCTGCAGAACTCATTCTGGCCAAACATGCCGCTCCCGACGACCGGCCGATGCTCATCGAAGCCGGCGCCGCCGCGCTCGAGAGCTCCGACATGTATCGACTCTGTTCGATCGTCGATGCGCTCGCCAGGGCCGGCCCCGATGACGCGTTGCCTTTGCTCATCGAGATCTACGAGCGGACGTCCTACTCGTACGCGCGGCGCCGGGTCATCAGCGGCATGGCTCGTTGCAGAGGCATCCCCGACGCCCATCGCTATCTCGAAGAAGCCCTCTGGGACTGTGAATCGGACGCTCGCGCCGTGGCTTGTCGAGCGGTCGACCAGACGAGCGCCGTCTCTCAGGCGCGAATTGAAGAGATGGCCAGCGATCGTTACGAAACGGACGCCGTGACCGCGGCCGCGCGAGATGTTCTTCTGGCGAAGTAGTTTCGACGAAGACCGACCCTTCGCCTGCAAAACTGCTGTCTGGGAAGCGGCTGGCACCTTTCCGGGCCTGCAAGTGTGTGACGAAAGAGTCCGCAGATCCGAGAACCTGGTCGGACTCTTGCGGGCCTGCCCGCTCTGGGCGGCGACGGCGCCGCCGCCGGTTCAGCGGGGGTGGGTGGCGCCGCTCGCTGGGGAGCGGGAAAGCTGGGAGCTGGCGTCGCAGGCGGAGGCGGCGCGTGGAGAGCGCTCTCCAGCGAGTGCCCGCGCGCAGGCGGCG
>JAGOCP010000172.1:0-1864 GCA_017998715.1 Thermoanaerobaculia bacterium
TCGGCGAGCGCCTGGGCCGAGGCGGCATGGGCGAGGTGTGGGCGGCGGAACGGATCGATGGCGGCTTCACCCAACGCGCAGCGGTGAAGCTGGTGCGTTCCGGCCTCGCCAGCGGCGAGATCCTGGCGCGCTTCCGCCGCGAGCGTCAGGTGCTCGCACAGCTTTCGCACGCCGCCATCGCTCGCCTCCTCGACGGTGGCGTGGCGCCGGACGGCCGCCCCTGGTTCGCCATGGAGCGGGTCGACGGCGTGCCGATCACCGAGTACGCCCGCGCCCGCGGTCTGCCCCTCGCCGAGCGCCTGCGCCTGCTGGCCGAGGTCGCGCGCGCGGTCGACGCCGCGCATCGCAATCTCGTGGTGCACCGCGACCTCAAGCCGTCGAACATCCTGGTCACCGCGGCAGGCGAGCCCAAGCTCCTCGACTTCGGTCTCGCCAAGCTCCTCGAGCGCGAAGACGATCCGCGGCTGACGCGCACGGATGTGCGCGCCCTGACGCCGGCCTACGCCGCTCCCGAGCAGGTACTGGGCGAGCCGGTGACCATCGCGACCGACGTCTACGCCCTCGGAGTCCTGCTCTACGAGTTGGTCACCGGCGAGCTGCCGCACGCGCGGCGGGCGGCGACGACCGAGGGATTGGCCGACGAGATCTCGCGCGAGACGATCGAGCGCCCCTCGACCCGCGTGCGGCGCGCGAGTGGCGAACGGGGCGCTGGCGAGGCGGGTGTCGGATGGATGGGAATGATGGGAATGCCGGGCATGACGCGCGCCCGGCTGGCGCACCGCCTCAAGGGCGACCTCGATACCATCGCCCTCACCGCGCTGCAGCGCGAACCGGCGCGCCGCTACCCCACCGCGGCCGCCTTCGCCGACGATCTCGAGCGCTTTCTCGCCGGCCGCCCGGTGAGCGCGCGACCCGACACCCTGGGCTACCGGACGAAGAAATTCGTCAGTCGGCACCGCATCGCAGTATCGGCGGCGGCGCTCGTCCTGGCCTCGCTCGCCGCCGGTCTCGGCGCAGTCCTCTGGCAGGCGCAGGCGACCCGCCTCGAGGCGGCACGGACGGCGCGGGTGCGCGATTTCCTGGCGTCGATCTTCGGCAGCCTCGATCCCGACCTGGGACCTGGGCGCGAGGCTTCGGCGGCGACGCTGCTCGCCGATGGCGCCGCCCGGGTCGAGGCCGAGCTCGGCGACGAGCCGCAGATCGCCGCCGAGCTCTACACCGCCCTCGGCCGAGCCTGGCTTGCGCTCGAGCGCCACGACGAAGCGGAGAGCATGGCGCGCGCCGGTCTCGACCTCGCCATCGCGAGCGCCGGCGCCGACTCCGCGCTCGCCGCTTCGAGCCGGGCGCTCGCGGGCGAGATCGCCACCGCGCGCGGGGAGCTGCTCGCCGGCGAAAGTGAGCTGCGCGCCGCGCTCGCCAGTCTCGACCGCGCCGCCGGAGCCGACAGCCTCGATGCGGCGCGCGCCGCCGCCGCGCTGGGGCGCAACCTGAACGCGCAGGAGCGCCACACCGAGGCACTGGCGCTCTCCGAACGCGCCTACGCCGCGCTCGCCGAGCGGCTCGGTCACGGAGACCGCGAGGCGGTGCGGGCGCTGCTCGCGGAGTGTCAGGCGCTGCGCTTCAGCGACCGCTCGGCGGAGGCGGCGCGGCGCATCGCCTCCGCCCGGACGGCGCTCGCCGCGACGCCGCACGTCAACCCGGTCACGCGCGCCTTGCTCGAAGTCGAGAGCGCCCAGGTAGAGCTCCATCTCCGCCATCCGGCCGAAGCCCTTGCGGCCGCCGAGACCGCGCTCGCGAGCCTCGGTGCGATTCTGGGACCGGCGAGCGCGGCGCGCTCCGACGCGCTGCAGGCGCGCGCCTTGGC
>JAGOCP010000172.1:1964-7261 GCA_017998715.1 Thermoanaerobaculia bacterium
GGCGACGCGGCGAGCCTCGCCGAGGCGCGCCGTCAGGCCGAGCTCACCGGCGACGGGGCGGTCTCCGCGGGCGAGGGGCGCAGCCGGCACGACGTTCTGCCGGTCTTCGTGCTGGCGCAGGTCGATCTTGCCGAAGGCCGGCTCGCCGATGCGCGGCGAAGGGCGGAGGAGGCGCTCGCGATCTGGAAGCGCAGTGGCCGCGAGGCGAGCACTGCGGCCGGCGAAGGCCGGCTGCTGCTCGGCGAGGCGCTCGCCGGCCTCGGCGAGACCGCTGCCGCCCGCGAGAGCCTGCAGGCGGCGTTCGATCTCCTCTTTCGCCGGGTCGGCGGCGACGACCCGCGGACGGTGCGCGCCCGCGAGCTCCTCGAGCGGCTCGACCGCCTCGCCCGGCGCGAGTTGCCGGCTGGTTGAGCCTCGCCGGGCGTGCCAAGATCGCTGGCGAGGAGAATCTCCCATGCAGAAAGCTCTCGGCTTCGCATTCGTCTCCGTCCTCCTGGCGAGCGCGCCGGGCTGCGACCGGCCGTCGCCGGCTCCGTCGGCGCAGCCAGCTTCCGGTGCCGCGGCGGACAGCTCGCCGGCGCTCCCGCACGGCAGCGGCGCAGGCGAGAAGGCGCTCGCGGCCGAAGGCCCGACCGTCGCCACGCCGAGCTTCCGTTTCGAGCTGCCCGCCAACTGGCGGCGCGAGCAGCCGTCGTCGGGCATGCGCCTGGCGCAGGCGGTGGTCCCGGGCCCGACCGGCCCGGGCGAGCTCGCCGTCTTTCACTTCGGTGCCGGCCGGGGCGGGAGCGTCGAGTCCAACTTCGACCGCTGGTTGGGCCAGCTCGAGCAGCTCGCCGGCAGCACCCCGGAGCGCGGCGAGCTCTCCGCGGCCGGATTCCAGATCTCCTGGATCGACGCCCGCGGCACCCTCTTGCCCTCGACCATGGGGAGCGGGCCGACGACGCCCCAGCCCGGCTTCCGACTGCTCGGCGCGGTCGTCGAAGGGGAGGGGGGCCCGTGGTTCTTCAAGGTGACCGGTCCACAAGCCACGCTCGCCGCGGAGCGCGAAGCCTTCTTCGCCCTGCTGCGCGGCGTCCGGCGGCCCTAGCCGCGGCCGGACCGCCCGGACGGGGCGCCCTCTGGTAAGCTCGGTGACCCGCCGGGCCGCATCGACCGGGGCTACTCTAGAGAGAGTCATGACCGCCAACTCGAACGATGTCTTCGCCCTGATCGACCGCGAGAAGGGCCGCTATCTCGCTGAGCTCAAAGAGTACCTGCGGATCCCGTCGATCTCGACCGACCCGGACTACAAGGGCGATGTCGACCGCTGCGCCGACTGGCTGGTCGGCAAGCTCCAGGCCGCCGGGCTCACCACCGAGAAGATCGCCACCGACGGCCATCCGCTGGTCTACGCCGAGTGGCTGGGCGCCGGTCCGGGACTGCCGACCGTGCTGTTCTACGGCCACTACGACGTCCAGCCGCCGGATCCGCTCGACGAGTGGCGCAATCCGCCGTTCGAGCCGACCGAAGAGGGCGACCTCCTCGTCGGCCGCGGCACGACCGACGACAAGGGGCAGTCGTACGCCCACGTCAAGGCGGTCGAGGCGATGCTCGCGGTGCGCGGCAAGCTCCCCGTAAACGTCAAGTTCCTGGTCGAGGGTGAAGAAGAAGCGGGCGGCGAGGCGATCGAGAAGTACGTCCGCGCCGACGGCGGCAAGAAGCTCGCCTGTGACGCGGTCGTGATCTCCGACACCTCGCTCTGGGCGCCCGGCATTCCGGCCCTCACCTACGGCCTGAAGGGTTTGGCCTATTTCGAGATCCGCGTCCAGGGCCCCAATCGCGACCTGCACTCCGGGGTCTACGGCGGCGGCGTCACCAACCCGGCGAATGCCCTGGCCGAGATCGTCGCCAGCCTGCGCGACTGTCGCACCGGCGAGATCCAGATCGACGGCTTCTTCGACGACGTCCGTCCGCTCGCCGACTGGGAGCGCAAGGAGTTCGCCGCGTTGGGCTTCGACGAGAACGAAGTGAAGACCGATCTCGCGGTCGATGCTCTGACCGGTGAGCCGGCCTACACCTATGTCGAACGGACCTGGGCGCGGCCGACTTGTGACGTCAACGGCCTGTGGAGCGGTTACCAGGGCAAAGGGGCGAAGACGGTGCTGCCGGCCAAGGCAGGCTGCAAGGTCTCGTTCCGCCTGGTCGCCGACCAGAAGCCGGCACGGATCGCCGAGCTCGTCCGGGCGCACGTCGCGAAGGTCACGCCGCCCGGCGTCACCGTCGAAGTCGAGTACCTGCATGGCGCCGATCCCGTCGCGGTCGACGCTACCGGCGCGGTCGCCCAGGAGGCGCTTGCAGCGCTCGAAGAGGTCTGGGGCAACCGGGCTCTGCGCACTCGCAGCGGCGGCTCGATTCCGATCGTCGGCACCTTCTCGGGCGTTCTCGGCGTGCCGGTCCTGCTCATGGGCTTCGGCCTCGAGGACGACCGTCTCCACTCGCCGAACGAGAAGTTCAACATCAGCCACTTCTACCTCGGGATTCGCGCCGTGGCCCGCTTCCTCGACCGGCTTGCGGCCATGCCGGCGACCCCTTCGACAGCAGCAGGTACCGGCGCATGACCGCCACGCACAAGAAGCCGCCGATCGAGCGCGAGTTGAAGTTCGCTGGCGTCGATCTCGACCAGCTGCGCTCGCGCCTGCTCGAGCTCGAATGCGAGCGCCTCGGCCCGCCGTCGAACGAGGACAACTGGCTGCTCGACCGGAAGGGCGAGCTCCATGCCGCTGGCGGCGTGCTGCGCGTCCGCCAGGACGGTCGCGGCGCGCTCATCACCTTCAAGGGCCCGGCTTCGTTCGAGGGGCCGGCGAAGCTGCGCCGCGAGCTCGAGATCGAAGTGCAGGATTCCGAGAGCGCTCTCGCGCTGTTCACCGCGCTCGGCTACGAGGTCGTGCGGCGCTACCAGAAGATCCGCGAAGAGTGGCGGCTGGGCTCGGAGACGATCTGTCTCGACCACACGCCGATCGGCGACTTCGTCGAGTTCGAGGGTGCCAAGGCCGAGGCGGTCGCCAAGCGCTGCGGCTTCGACCTCACCACGTCGTTGAACAAGAGCTACCTGATGCTCTACGAGGATTACATCGCCGAGCACCCGGACGCGCCGCGCGACATGATCTTCCGCGACAACCCCTGAGCGCCCGGGTCGCCGCGACCGCCTGAGGTCGTCGCGACCCGAGCCGGTATCTCCGCCCGCGCCGTCACCGTGCCCCGCCCTCGCCTGCGTGCGCTCGTTCTCGCCGCCGGCCGCGGCGAGCGACTGCGCCCGTTGACGGCGACGCTGCCCAAACCGCTCCTGCCGGTCTCGGGGCGGCCGCTCCTCGCCTGGACACTCGAGCGCCTGCGCGCCGCCGGCTGCGAAGCGGTGGCGATCAACCTGCACCACCTCGGAAGCCAGATCCGTGAGCGCTTCGGCGCGAGCTTTCGCGGCATGCCGCTGGTCTACTCCGAGGAGGAGCAGCTTCTCGGCACCGCCGGGGCACTGCCTCCACTGCGGCCCTTCCTCGAGCAGGCAGAGCGGGTGATCGTCGTGAACGGCGACAGTCTCTGCCGTTGGCCGATCGAGACCCTCCTCGCCGCGCACGCCAGGCGCCGGCCGGCGGCGACACTCCTCGTGCATCGCAAGGCCGACCCGCGCGCCTTCGGCGGCGGCGTCGCTCTCGAAGACGATCGCATCACCGCCTTCCGGCGCGGCAGCCTGGCCGACGCCTCGGCACGAAGACACCTAGTCTTCGCCGGCGCGCAGGTTCTCGAGCCGGAGCTCCTGGCGCGTATTCCCGAAGGTCCGGGAGACCTCGTCACCGTGCTCTACGAGCCGCTCCTCGCCGCAGGCGCGCCGCTCGCCGCGGTCGTCACCGAGCGCCTCTGGCACGACCTCGGCACGCCGCAGCGCTACCTCGACGCTGTTCTCGACTGGACCTTCCGCGGCTCGAACCAGGCGTCGCGGATCGTCAAGGGCGCCGAAGTCGCTCCGAGCGCCAGGCTGCGCCGCACGATCGTCGAAGCCGGCGCCAACGTCGAGGCGGAGGCCGATCTGCGGAGCTGCGTCGTGATGCCGGGCGCAAAGATCGGTAAAGGGGTGAGGCTGAATCAGTGCGTCGTCGGGCCGGGCGCCACTGTCGCCGGGGACACGAAGGCCGATGCGAGCCTCTTCTCGCTCGACCCGGAAAGCGGCGAAACCACGCTGTCGAGGATCACACGATGATGCTCCGCAAGCCGTTTCCCTTTACCGGTCTTTTCGCCGCCATCACCGTGATCGCCGCCACGGGCGCGCCAGCGCCCGGCGAAACAGAAAAGAACGCTGCGCCTGCCGCGGCTGCGCCGCGCCTGGTCGTCTCGCGGCTCGGTCAGGACGTCTCGCTGCGCGGTCTCTCGGTGGTCGACGACCGCGTCGTCTGGGTGAGCGGCGAGAAGGGCACGATCGCCCTCTCGACCGACGGTGCGAAGAGCTTCCAGCTGCGCACGCCGCCGGAGTTCGCGACGCGCGACTTCCGCGACATCGAGGGCTTCGACGACCGCCGCGCCCTGGCGCTCGCGGTCGGTGCGCCGGCGCGCATCCTCCTGACGACCGACGGCGGCACGAGCTGGCGGCCGGTCTATCGCAACGAACGCCCGGAGAGCTTCCTCGACGGCTTCGACTTCTGGGACGACCGCCGCGGCATCGCCTTCGGCGATCCGCTCGATGGCCGCTTTCTCGTGCTGACGACGAGCGACGGCGGTGCCAGCTGGACCGAGCTGCCGGTGGCCGACCGTCCGGCGGCCTTCCCCGGCGAGGCCGCCTTCGCCGCCAGCGGCACGTCGATCCGCGTCTTCCCCGGCGGCCGGGTGGCGTTCGGCACCGGCGGCACGCGCGCGCGGCTGTGGATCTCGGAGGACTATGGCGCGCACTGGCAGTCGCGCCCGGCGCCGCTGCGCCAGGGCGTCGAGTCGGCAGGAGTGTTCTCGATCGCCGGCGGCGGAGTCGGAGGAACCGGTGAGTGGGTCGCCGTCGGCGGCGACTACCGCGCCGACAAGGAACGCCGCGAGGTCGCCTTCGCAACCCGCGATCGCGGCCTCACCTGGACTGCCATCGTGCCGCCGCCCGCCGGCTTTCGTTCCGCCGTCGAAGCGCTCCCCGCGGCGTTGGGCGGCGGCTGGATCACGACCGGCACCGCCGGCACCGATCTTTCCGCCGCCACCGCCAGTGGATTCCGCTTTCTCTCCGTCGAAGGCTTTCACGCCGTGCGCGCGGCGAAACGCGGCGACCTGGTCGTGCTCGTCGGCGCTGGCGG
>JAGOCP010000173.1 GCA_017998715.1 Thermoanaerobaculia bacterium
TCGACTGGGCGATGCTGCGCGGGATCACGCTCGACATGCCGTCGCCGATCAACTCGACCATTCCGATGATCGTCTTCTGTGGCTACCAGATGATGTTCGCCATCATCACGCCGGCGCTCATCACCGGGGCGTTCGCCAATCGCGTCACCTTCAAGGCCTACATGCTCTTTCTCACCGGCTGGCTGGTGCTGGTCTACTTTCCGTTCGTGCACAAGGTCTGGGGCGGCGGAATCCTGGCGAGCTGGGGTGTGCTCGATTTCGCCGGCGGTATCGTCGTGCACAACATCGCTGGCATCGCAGCGCTGGCCTCCGTGCTCTACGTCGGCAAGCGCAAGATCGCCGACCGCGGGCCGCACTCGATCCCGCTCGTCGCGCTGGGCACCGGCCTGCTCTGGTTCGGCTGGTACGGCTTCAACGCCGGCAGTGAGTTCCGCGTCGATTCCGTGACCGCGGTGGCCTTTCTGAATACCGACATCGCCGCCAGCTTCGCCGCCATCGCCTGGCTCGCCATCGACTGGGCGACGACACGGAAGCCGAAGTTCCTCGGTCTCCTGACCGGCGCGGTCGCGGGTCTCGCGACCATCACGCCGGCGGCGGGCTACGTCTCTCCAGCAACTGCAGCGCTCATCGGCATCATCGCCGGCCTGGTCTGCTTCTATGCCGTGGCTTTGAAGAACCGTCTGGGCTGGGACGACGCGCTCGATGTCTGGGGCGTCCACGGTGTCGGCGGCTTCATCGGCATCGTGCTCTGCGGCATCTTCGCCACCACGGCGTTCAACCCCGCCGGGGTAGACGGCCTGCTGCGCGGCAACACCCACTTCTTCCTCGTCGAGTGCGCGGCCGTGCTGCTGTCCTCAGTGTGGGCGTTCGTCTTCACCTACGGCATGCTCTGGCTCATCGACCGGGTCACGCCGGTGAAGGTGGACGAAGCCGGAGAGGTCGCGGGTCTCGATCAGGCGATCCACGGCGAGACCGCTTACCTCGAGGGCGTCTGAGCCGAGAGGCCAGCCCGGCGGCGGCGCTCTCAGCCGGCTGACGACTCGCCGTCGAGCGCCGCCGCTTCGGCGAAGATCCGGGGCGAAAGTCCGAAGGCGCGGGCGAAACCGGAGATCAGGCGGCCGCCTTCGAGGCGCAGGCGGTGGAAGGTGAAGTCGCCCAGGCCCACGGTCATCGCGGCGCTCGGAAAGGCGCGCACCCAGGCGGCCGAGATCGCCTGCTGCTCCCCGGGGAGCACCGCCTCGACGTGACCCTCGAGGACGACGCGCTGCGACTGCAGGGCGTCCACGCCGGGCGCGAGCGGCAGGTGGATCGCCGCCGAGTAGGGCGCGCCCGGGGAGAGGCCCCGGCTGTGGCGGGCGAGCGTCGAAGTGTGAACGAGCAGGGACGCCAGGCCCGGCTCGGCGAGGAATGGCAGGACCCCCGCCACCGGCGCCCCGTCGAGGACCACCGCCAGGGTCACGAGCTTCTCTGTGGTCAGAAGGTCGCGCAGGAGCTTCAGGTCGGTCGCTTCCATCAGGCCTCCAGTTCCTGCATCTAGTTCGTGCCGCGCCGCTCCCGGCCGGGGGACGGGAAGAGACTCCCGATCCGGCCCAGGAGGTCGCGGGCATCGCGTTGAAAGTAGGCGTTCCAGCGCAAGGGGCTCTCGGCCCGGGCGGGATCCTGCGCCAGCACCCACTCGAGATCCTGCCGGAAGGCCGCGCGGTCGCCGGTCTTCACGTGCAGGTACTTGGCGCGGCCCCAGGGCGCGAGCAGCGAAGTGGGCGCATCGGCGCTAGCTTCGGCGAAGAGCTCGGCCGAGCGGGCGAGGTCGCGGCCGGCGCTCGCTGGCAGTCCGATGAAATAGATGGCGAGGGAGAACGGCACGGCGCCGTGCTCGTAGGTCGAATCGAGCGCCATCATCCGTTCCATCACCTGCCGGGTGCGCAACATCCAGCGGAAATGCAGCAAGTGACCGAGTCCGCCCAGGCACTCCTTGTAGTAGTACGAGACTCCGGTGACCCAGAAGAGCATCGGTCGGATCTCGGCGCGGGTGAGCTCGGCGCTCGCCTCGGCGAGCGAGTCGCCCGCTTCGACCCGGCTGCGGAAGGCAGGATTCAGCGCCATCGCACGCTCGGCATAGCGAATCCCGGTGGTGTAGGCGTGCGATTTGGCGCTCTTGCCTTCGGCGTAGGCGGCGCCGTGAAGGATGTGCGCTTCCGACAGTCGGGCGAGAACCGCTCCCGGGTCGCTCGCGGACGGCAGCGCGACTTCGTACTCGCGGATCGCCTGCTGGAGCCGGTCGTCATCGCCGGCGTTCTCGAACAGCGTTTCGGCGCGCGCCAGAGCCGCTTCGGTCGCCTCGGCTGGCGCCAGGGCTCGGACTTGCGCGCCGCCGCCCTGGCTCACGGTCGGAGTCTCCCAGCCGGGCGTCCAGGTCATGCAGCCGCCGAGCGCAAGCAGCAGCGCGAGGGATCGCCGCGGCGCGCTCATGTGACCGCCGCCCGGGTCCGGAAACGGGCCGCTCGCCATTCACCGTTTGCGAGGACCTGGCGCAGCTGCTCGACGGCGTCCCAGATGTCCACGTGCCGATTGTAGAGCGGCGCCAAGCCGAAGCGCAGGATGCCGGGGAGCGGAACCGGATCGCCGGCCGGCGATCCCTCGCGAAAGTCGCCGACCACGCCGCGCGCCGCGAGCGCCTGCATCACCGCGTAGCCGTCGCCGGAATGATGGAAACTGACCTGGCTGCCGCGCGCGGCACCCGCGCGCGGCGAGACGAGTGTGAGCCCGAGCCCGGCGCAGCGATTCTCGACCGCGGCGATGAGCTCCTCTGAGAGCGCCAGCGACTTGGCCCGCAGCGCCGCCATCCCGCCCAGCGGCTCCGCAGCCAGCACGGTGTCGACGCCGCACTCGAGCGCCGCCAGCGAAAGCACGGGCGGGGTGCCGCACTGGAAGCGTCCGATGCCCGGCGCGGGTCGATAGTCGGGCGAGAAGTCGAACGGTGCCGCGTGACCCAGCCAGCCGGCGAGCGGCTGCTTCACCCGGTCCGCGTGACGCGGGTGCACCCAGACGAAGGCCGGTGCGCCCGGGCCGCCGTTGAGATACTTGTATCCGCAGCCGATCGCGAAATCCGCCTCGGCACCGGCAAGGTCGACCGGCACCGCACCGGTCGAGTGCGCCAGATCCCAGACCACGAGCGCCCCGGCGGCGTGGGCGGAGGCGGTTAGCGCAACGAGGTCGTGCATGCGGCCGGTGCGGTAGTTGACATGGGTGAGCAGCAGGACCGCCACGCTCGCGTCGAGCCGCTGCGGAATCTCCGCCGCCTCCGCCAGTTGCAGGTCAAAGCCACGCTCGCGGGCCGCAGATGCGGCGATATAGAGATCGGTGGGGAAGTTGGTGTGCTCGGAGAGCACGGCAAGGCGATGCGGAGAGGCAGTGCGGGAGAGCTCCAGCGCGGCGCACAGGACTTTGTAGAGATTCACCGAGGTCGAATCGGCAACGATCAGTTCGCCCGTTCCGGCGCCGACCAGGCGCCCGATCTTGTCGCCGACGCGGTGGGCGAGGTCGATCCATCCTGCACTGTTCCAGCTGCGAACGAGCCCAGCGCCCCACTCCGCGGTGATCGTCCGTGCCAATCGTGGCGCGGTCATCCGCGGCAGCGCGCCCAGGGAGTTGCCGTCGAGGTAGACGACGCCCGCGGGTAGCTCGAACTGGTCGCGCAATTCCGCCAGCGGATCGCTGGCGTCGCGGGCGAGCGCCGCTTCTCGGGTCATTGGCTGCTCAGCTCCTGGCGGCATGGCGGACGAGCACCAGGAGGGTCCAGCCCAAGGTGCCGAGGAAAGCGAGCACGAGCGCCATCGGCAGGAGGGCTGCTCTCTCCCCGGCGTCGCAGACACGGAGCAGGACAGGCCCGGGAAGAGCCAGCGCTGCGAGGCGTTCGACCGCCGGCGCGAAGGACGCGTCCGGCGCCGGCAGGAAGGGCAGACGGGCGACCAGCCAGACGCCGAGAAGCGTCGCGTTGACGCGCGGATGGATCCAGGCAGGATCCTGTCGCAGCTCGCCGCTCGTCGCCGGATGCGGAATGCCGGCGAGCTCGGCGACGTCGGCGAGCGCCGTCTGGGGTAGGGCGGTGCCCAAGGTGTTGACAGCCAGACCGCAAAGCACGGCGGCAATGATCCAGCGGCGATGACCGCCGCGGCGCGCGCGTTCGCTGCGCGACAGCGCCAGCGCCAGGAGCGCCGGCGCGATCGCGGCGAGCAGCGGCCGCGGCCCCCAGGAGGCGTCGCTCCAGCGTTCGAGTCCGGCGAACGGGACGATCAGGCTGGCGGCGGCGAAGAGCGCGAAGCGGCCAGCGAGCCGGTCGGAGACCGTGCCGCGGAACGAGCGCCAGAGGCCGACCAGCACGAGCGGGGCGAAGAGGAGGAGACCCTTGTTCAGCGACAGGAGAAAGCCGTGGACGTGGACCAGCCAGTCGAACGGAGACGACGCCCAGGCGATGGTCTGGCGGTCGAGCGTCCATGCCCGCGCCGCGAAGAGGACCACCAGCAGCGAACTCGCGGCATAGAACCGGGGCTTCGGATCGGCGGGCCGTTCGGCACCTTCGCGCGCGGCACCGCACCAGACGAGCCAGACGAGCAGCGGCAGGAGGAGCAGCCCGCTGGCGTCGCAGAGAAGCACGCCGGCCGAGGCGAACAGCACTCCCAAATCGCGCAGCGGGGCGCGCAGGCGGGTGGGCCCGATGGCGAAGAAGCCCGCTGTGAAGAGAAGGAGCGACAGGGTGAGCTCACGTTCGACGAAGGCGTAGGGCAGCAGCGGCGTGGTGAAGAGCGCGGCGAGGGCGATAGCCAGACCGCGGCGCCGCTGGCCGCAGGCGCGCGCCACCCACAGGGCGAGGAGCGTTCCGAGCGCCGCCGCAGCGGCTTGCGACAGCAGACCCTGCGCTCGCAGGCCGACCGGAATCCCCGACACGAGTACCAGCCAGAGGCCGCCGAAGAGCGCGCCGGCCCAGATCTTCTCCGACTCCCGCAACCGGGCGATCCAGGCGGTCATGATGGTGTTGAATCTACTGCGATTCGGCGCCGGCAGCGAGGCGCTCGACGACGATCAGCGTCAGGTCGTCGGCCAGTGGCTCGCCGCCGACATGCGCCTCGAAGGCGGCCAGGATCTGCTCGTGCGCCGCCCGCGCCGTTGCGGCGCGCCCCAGGGCGGCGCGCAGGCGCTCGAAGCCGAACGCCTGGCCGCCGCGATCGACACCCTCGAAGAGGCCGTCGGAGAACAGCAGCAGGAAGTCGCCGGGCTCGAGGCGGAGCCGGCCGTTCGCCGGCTTTACCGCCTCGCGCATGCCGAGCGGGAAGGAACCGAGGGCCGGCTCCTCGATGGCGCCGGAGGCGCGGCGCAGGAGCGGGAACGGGTGCCCGGCGCAGACGTATTCGATCTCGCCGCTGGCCGGATCGAGCAGGGCGTAGAAGAGGGTGAGGAAGGAGCGCCGGTCGCCCGTGCGCCAGATCGCGCGATGCAGCAAGGTCGAGACCGCGACCGGCGACGGGTCGAGCTCGAGCGCGATGTGCAGGGTCGCGTCGGCGATCGCCATGAGCAGCCCCGCCGCCATGCCGTGACCGCTGGCGTCGGCGACGACGATCGCCAGGCGTCCGTCGCGGAGGCGATGGAACTGATAGTAGTCACCGCCGATGTCGTTGGCGGTGCGCGAGGAGTGCGCGAAGGCGTAGCCCGGCAGGTCGGGGCTCGCCTTGGGCAGCAGGTCGCGCTGCAGCTGGCGCGCGATCTGGATCTCGTCGCGCACCAGGACGCGGTCGACCATCTCGAAGGCCAGCAGCAGGAGGAGGGCGACGATGGCGACCAGAAAGAAGAAGCCCGAGCCGCCCAGGTGTTCGAGGTGGTCTCCTTCCCCCCAGGTGAATTGCGGGTCGATGACCCCCGCCGCGGTAGCGATGATCGCGACACCGAACAACAGCCGCCGGCGCGGCGAGAGCTTCTCGGCGAGACTCAGAAAGAGGAGCTTGGCGGCGAGCAAGTAGCGTTTCAGGCCGGTGACATTTTCGACCTGCGCCTCGCGATCGCGCATCAGCACCGAATAAGCGCCTTTGGCGTCGCGGTCGATGAGGCGTCGCAGCTCCTCGCCGGACAGTCCGCGGGTGTAATCGACGAGGAACGACTCCACGCGCTCGAAGATCGACGGTTTCCTGGCCTTCTGCTGCTTGCGGCTCACACCTGGATCTTACGGCCGCCGGGCGCTGGAGTTGCCTTGCCGCGACGGAACGGGCGCGAAGGGCAGGTGGCGGTCCGATAAGCTCCCGGTCTACGGAAGGGAGCTCCATGTTCCGACGCCGCTGTCTGATCGCCACCCTGCTTCTCACCTGCGGCTCCTCGCTGGCCTCCGCCGCCGGTCTGAGCTCTCTCGAGCTTCTCGGCGCGACAGCGCTCGCCGGATCGACGCAGATCGACGGCGTCCCGCTGGGCGGCCTCTCCGGATTGGCGTTCGACGCGCAAACCGGAAGCTACCTGGCGCTCTCGGACGATCGCAGCGAGAAGGGCCCGGCGCGCTTCTACAGGCTCGCGATCGAGCTCCCTGCCGCAGGCACGGCTGCGACGTCTCCGGTCGTCGCGGTCGAAGGGGCTGTCACTCTGGTCGGGCCGGGTGGCAAGCCGTTTCCGCGTCGAGGCGTCGACCCGGAGGGCCTTGCCATCGGCAGGGTAGCCGGGATCGGCGAGAGTCGGATCTTCGTCTCGTCGGAGGGTGAGGCCAAAGTAGGTCAGTCGCCTTTCGTCGCCGAGTTCGATCTCCAGGGTCACTTCGTGCGCGAGCTGCCGCTGCCTGTACGCTACCGGGCGGCGGCCGGCTCGGCCGTCGGCGTGCGCGACAATCTCGGGTTCGAGGCGCTGAGTCTCACGCCGGACGGCCACTACCTCCTCGCCGGAGCCGAGAACGGCCTCGCCCAGGAGAGCCCGGCAGCCGCCCCCGGCGTGCCGAGCCGTTCGCGCCTGCTGCGCTGGGACCTCGCCCACGGCGGCGCCCCCGAGGAGTTTCTCTATGTCGTCGAGGCGGTCAGCGTCACCCCCCCCGAGCCTGCAGACGTCATCGTCAACGGCTTGGTCGAGATGATCGCGCTCGACCGCGACGAGCTGCTGACGCTCGAGCGCCAGTGGGTGCCGGGGGTCGGGATCGAGCTCAAGCTCTATTCAGTGTCGCTCGCTGGCCTGCCGAACGCCGCTGGAGTCGACGCTCCGGCGAGTCTGGCGCTGGCGACG
>JAGOCP010000174.1 GCA_017998715.1 Thermoanaerobaculia bacterium
CGCGATCGAGGACGGCGTCGGGCACGGTTTCGCGCACGGCGACGCCGGTCACCCGGGCGACGACATCATTCAGGCTCTCGATGTGCTGGACGTTGAGCGTCGAGAAGACGTCGATGCCGGCGCCGAGAAGCTCGTCGACGTCCTGCCAGCGTTTGCTGTGGCGCGAACCCGGAACGTTCGAATGCGCGAGCTCGTCGACGAGGAGGACGAGCGGGCGGCGCTTCAAAGCGCCGTCGAGGTCGAACTCGGGAATCTCGGCCTCGCGGTGGGCAACCAGCTTCGGCGGCAGCCGCTCGAGGCCGGCGAGCAGGGCCTCGGTGTCCTTGCGCCCGTGGGTCTCGACCCAACCGATGACGACATCGACGCCCCGGTTCTTGAGCTCGTGCGCCGCCTGCAGCATGGCGAAAGTCTTGCCGACCCCCGCCACCGCGCCGAAAAAGAGCTTGAGCCGGCCGCGCTCCTGCGGGCCCTCCTCGAGCTTCCAACGCTCCAGAAGGCGTTCGGGAGAGGGCCGGCCGTCGCTCATGGGCACTATTGTGCCGCTTTCGGAGCTCCGCCCGGGAGGGCGTCGAGCGCGAGGTTGAGCTCGAGGACGTTGACCCGCGGCTCACCCAGGAAGCCGAGTTGCCGGGGCTCGGTCGCCTTCACCACGAGGTCGCGGACGGTGTTCGGTGACATCGCGCGCGCCGCGGCGACGCGATCGACCTGGTAGGCCGCGGCGGCTGGAGAGATGTGCGGATCGAGGCCGCTCGCCGACATGGTCACGAGATCGACCGGCACCGGGCCCTCTTGCGACGGATGGGCTGACTGCATCGCGGCGACATTCGCTGCCAGCCGCTCGGCGAGCGCTGGATTCGTCGGGCCAGTGTTGGCGCCGCTCGAGGCGGCGCCGTTGTAAGGCATCGTACCGGTCGCCGAGGGCCGGCCCCAGAAGTAGCGCTCGCCCGAGAACGGCTGGCCGATGAGATGCGACCCGACGATCTTGCCGTCGCGTCGGATGAGACTGCCCTTCGCCTCATCGGCGAAGAACAGACCAGCGAGGAGATTCACCGCGACGGGATAGGCGAGCCCGGTGAGGAGTGTCAGGACGAGTAGCGAGCGTAGAGCGGTGAGCAGGTGGGAGCGCATGAGCCGATTCTCCGTTCGAGACTAGGCAATTCCGAGGGCCACCAACAGCAGGTCGATGGCTTTGATGCCGATGAAGGGGACGACGAGACCGCCGAGTCCATAGACGACCAGGTTGCGGCGGAGGAGGAGAGAGGCTGCGAGCGGCCGGTAGCGCACACCGCGCAGCGCCAGTGGAATGAGCGCGATGATGATCAGGGCGTTGAAGATGACCGCCGACAGGACGGCGCTCTGGGGGCTCGCGAGATGCATGAGATTGAGCGCATCGAGAGCCGGGTAGGTGGTGGCGAACGCCGCCGGCAAGATGGCGAAGTACTTGGCGACGTCGTTGGCGATCGAGAAGGTCGTCAGCGCGCCGCGAGTCATCAGGAGCTGCTTGCCGATCTCGACGGTCTCCAGGAGCTTGGTCGGATTCGAGTCGAGATCGACCATGTTCGCCGCCTCTTTGGCCGCCTGGGTGCCGCTGTTCATCGCCAGGGCGACGTCGGCCTGGGCGAGCGCCGGCGCGTCGTTGGTGCCGTCGCCGGTCATCGCCACCAGGCGGCCACCCTGCTGGTAGTGCCTGATGAGCTTCATCTTGGCTTCGGGCGTCGCCTGGGCGAGGAAGTCGTCGACCCCGGCCTCGGCGGCGATGGCGGCGGCGGTGAGCGGATTGTCGCCGGTGATCATGACCGTCTTGATGCCCATCCTCCGCAGCTCGGCGAAACGTTCGCGGATGCCGCCCTTGACGATGTCCTTGAGGCGGATGACTCCCAAGGCGCGACCACCCTCGGCGACGACGAGTGGCGTTCCGCCCGAGGTCGCGATGGCATCCACTTCGTTCCTGACACGCTCGGGGACGTTGCCTCCCTGGGCTTCGACGAAGGCGAAGATCGTGTCGTCGGCGCCCTTGCGGATCCTCCGACCCTCGAGGTCGACGCCGCTCATGCGCGTCTGGGCGGAGAACGGGATGAAGACCGCGCCGAGCTCCTCGACCTTGCGCTCCCGCAGCTGGAACCTCTCTTTGGCGAGAATGACGATGCTGCGTCCCTCGGGGGTCTCGTCGGCGAGTGAGGCGAGCTGAGCCGCGTCGGCGAGCTCGGCTGCGGAAACTCCGGGGGCCGGCAGAAACTCGGTCGCCTGCCGGTTGCCGAGCGTGATCGTGCCGGTCTTGTCGAGCAGCAGGACATCGACATCGCCGGCTGCCTCGACCGCGCGCCCCGACGTCGCGATGACGTTCGCCTGGATCATCCGGTCCATGCCGGCGATGCCGATGGCGGAGAGCAGGCCGCCAATGGTCGTCGGAATGAGGCAGACGAGGAGAGCGATCAGAACGGTCAGGGTGATCGGAATTCCCTGACCGGCGGCCGCCACGCTGTAGATCGACATCGGCAGCAGCGTCGTGGTGGCGAGCAGGAAGACGAGCGTGAAGGCCGCCAGGAGAATGGTCAGCGCGATCTCGTTCGGCGTCTTCTGCCGCTTGGCCCCTTCGATGAGGGCGATCATCCGGTCGAGGAAGGAGTGGCCGGGCTCGGCGGTGATGCGCACGACGAGCCAGTCCGAGAGAACCCGGGTGCCGCCGGTGACGGCGTTGAAGTCGCCGCCGGCTTCGCGAATCACCGGGGCACTCTCTCCCGTGACTGCGCTCTCGTCGACCGAAGCGATGCCCTGCACGACCTCGCCGTCGGCCGGCACGAGGTCGCCGGCTTCGACGAGAACGTAGACGCCCTTTTCGAGCTGGCTCGCCGGGACGAGGTGGAACGGCGCTGCGCGCTCCGGCGCTCCGAGCTCCTTGGCCATGATCTCGCGGCGCGATTTGCGCAAGGCGTCGGCCTGAGCCTTGCCGCGGCCCTCGGCCATCGCTTCGGCGAAGTTCGCGAACAGCAGGGTGAACCAGAGCCATAGAGCGATCGCGAGAATGAAGCCGGCCGGCGCATCGCCCCCCTCCGGGTGGCCGGCCAGGGCCTGGACCCACAGAGCGGTCGCGAGGAGGCTGCCGACGAAGACGACGAACATCACCGGATTTCGCAGTTGCAGCCGCGGATCGAGCTTGCGGAACGCCTCGACCGCGGCGCGTCCGGCGATGGAACGATCGAAAAGAGAGATTTTCTTGCGCGACATGTCGTTACCTGTATTCCTTTCGGGAGCTCAGTGTCCGCAGCTCATCTGGCGGAGAGCATCTGCAGATGTTCGGCGATCGGGCCGAGCGCGAGAGCGGGAAGGAAGGTCAGCGCACCGACGACCAGCACCACGCCGACGAGCAGGACGACGAACAGCGGCGTGTCGGTCGGAAGCGTCCCGGGACCCACCGGCACGAGCTTCTTGCGCGCCAGCGATCCGGCGATGGCGAGGACCGGAACGGCCAGGAAGTAGCGCGAAAGGAGCATCGCGAATCCGAGCCAGAGGTTGTAGTAGGGCGAGGTGACCGTGAGGCCGCCGAAGGCGCTGCCGTTGTTGTTGCCGGCGGAGGAGAAGGCGTAGAGGATCTCCGCCAGGCCGTGGGCGCCGGGGTTGCCGAGGCCCGCCAGCCCCGAGGGCGAGACGACGGAGACTGCGGTGCCGACGAGGACGACGAACGGCGGCACGAGCAGACAGAGCGATGCGGCTTTCATCTCGTGGGCCTCGATCTTCTTGCCCAGGTACTCCGGAGTGCGGCCGACCATGAGACCGGCGACGAAGACCGCGACGATGGCGAAAATCAGCAGGCCATAGAGTCCCGAACCGATGCCGCCGTAGACGACCTCGCCCAACTGCATGAGCCACATCGGGACCAGGCCGCCCAACGGCGTGAACGAGTCGTGCATCGAGTTCACCGAGCCGTTCGAGGCAGCGGTCGTCGCGGCCGCCCAGAGCGCCGAGTTGGCGATGCCGAAGCGAACCTCCTTGCCCTCCATGTTGCCGCCGGCCTGCTCGCTGCCTGCGGTGAGGTCGACTCCGGCCTGCTGCAGCGCCGGAGTTGCGCCCTGCTCACTCCAGGCGACGAAGCTCAGCAAGGGGACGAAGACGATCGTCATCGCCGCGAGGAGCGCCAGGCCCTGTTTGCGGCCGCCCACCATCGTGCCGAAGGTGAAGCAGAGCGCTGCCGGCAGGATGAGGATCGCCAGCACCTCGAGGAAGTTGGCGAGCGGCGTCGGATTCTCGAACGGATGGGCCGAATTGACGTTGAAGAAGCCGCCGCCGTTCGTTCCGAGCTGCTTGATGGCGATCTGGGAGGCGGCCGGGCCGACGGCGATCGTTTGACCGGTGATCGTGACGGCGTCGGCGCCCGTTCCGCTGACGTAGGGCTCGACGAGCGTCGCCTGCGTGCAGGGACTCATCGTCTGGACGACGCCCTGGGAGACCAGCGCCAGCGCCAGGATCAGCGACAAGGGCAGCAGGACGTAAAGCGTCGTGCGCACCATGTCGGTCCAGAAGTTGCCGATCTTGTCGGTGGAGTGCCGCACGAAGCCGCGCACCAGGGCGAGCAGGACCGCCACGCCAGCGGCGGCGGAGACGAAGTTCTGTACCGTCAGGCCCAGCATCTGGGTGAGGTAGGACAGCGTCGTCTCGCCGCCGTAGTTCTGCCAGTTGGTGTTGCTGGCGAAGCTCACCGCAGTGTTCCAGGAGCTGTGCGGGGCGACCGCCGCCATGCCCGCAGGGTTCCAGGGCAGGATGCCCTGCAGGCGATGCAGGAGGTAGACCGCGAGCAGGCCGACGAAGTTGAAGGCGAGCATCGCGAAGGCGTAGGTCTTCCAGGTCATCTCTTCTTCGGGCCGGACGCCCGAAAAGCGGTAGATCAACCTCTCGACCGGGCCGAGAATTCGATCGAGACCGCAAGGGCGATTGTCGAAGACGCGCGCCATGTACGACCCCAGCGGTTTCGCCAGGGCGAGCAGGGCGACCATGAAGAAAGCGAGTTGGAACCAGCCGTTGGCGGTCATCCGAAGCGCTCCGGATCGAACAGGGCGTAGAAGAGATAGACGGTCAGGACGACCGCCAGAACGAGCATCAGGGTCTGCAGGCCGCTCACGGCTTCGGCTCCAGGCGCCCGAAGAACAGGACGAGGCCCCAGCAGGCGGCGAAGAAGGCGATCGTCAGGGCGAGGTACAGCAGGTCTTGCATCGAATCCTCCCGGCGCCCGCGGATCGGGTATGCGAGCGCCAGGAAGAGTGTCGCGCCGAACGGCGAAGGGACTGCGGAAGGGGAGCGAAAGGTTGTCTAAAGATCTAGCGGTTCGGCGAGGAAGCGGTAGCCCACCCAGGGTTCGGTGGCGATGTAGCGCGGCTCGGCGGGATCGGGCTCGAGCTTGCGGCGGAGCGTACCCATGTGCACCCGCACCGTGTCCGGAGAGGTCGCCGGGGCTCCGCGCCAGACCCGGGCGATGATCTGGCGGAAAGTGAGCGGCTTGCCGGGATGCGAGGACAGCAGGTCGAGCAGCGCGAGCTCGGTCGGCGTGAGGTGCACCTCGCGCTCCCCTTGCAGGACACGCCGGCGGTCGAGGTCGATCTCGAGATCCGGGAAGCGGCGCAGGGACGGCGCCGACGATCCGGCGCGCCGGAGCTGCGCGCGAACCCGGGCCATGAGCTCGCGCATCGAGAACGGCTTGGTGAGGTAGTCGTCGGCGCCGGCGTCGAGCGCGCGGACCTTGTCCTCCTCTTCACCACGCACCGAGAGCACGACGATCGGCGTCGAGGAGGTGCGGCGCAGCTCGCGCACCAGGGAGAGGCCGTCCCGGCGCGGCATCGCGAGGTCGGTGAGGACGAGATCTGGCTCGACTTCGCGGAAGCGCTCGAGGGCCTCTTCGCCGTCGGCTGCTTCGACGGTGAGAAAGCCCGCCGCAGCGAGCTCGGTCGCGATCGCGCGGCGGATCGCCGCATCGTCGTCGACGACCAGCAGGAGCGGAGCCTGCCGCGTCATTCAGGGGTCCCTTCTGCGTCCGCCTCGCCGGGCCGGAACGCCGGCAAGATCAGCCGTGCCGACGCTCCGCCCCCGGCCCGGTCGCGAAGCTCGAAGCTGCCGCCGCAGGCGACGGCGAGTTGGCGGACGATGGCCAGTCCCAGACCTCCCCGGCCTCCCTCCGAAAAGCTCGGCAAAGGCAGGGAGGTGGTGGCGCGGCTCCCGCTGGCCGCGTCAGCGAACTGCTCGGCCAGGCCCGCGGGCAACCCTGGGCCGCGGTCGGCGACTTCGAGCACGACCATCGGAGACCATCGGGCGCGATCCTCGCCGCCACCGCCGCCACCGCCGCCTTTGGCGACGGCCGACAGCCGCAGGTCGGAGTGCGGTGGCGAGAGCCGCGCGGCATTCTCGATGAGATTGACCAGCGCCTCGATGACCAGAGCGGCGTCCGTCGCAAGGTCCGGGCAGTCGCGGGCGATCTCGATCTCCACCTTGCGGCCGGCGAGAACCAGCTCCAGGTTCTCGCGCGCGGCGCGGAAGAGCTCGGCGGGCGGAATCGGCTCGAGGTGCGGATGGAGAAGCCCGGCTTCGAGCCGGGCCGCCGTCAGCAGTTGATCGACGCGTCGGCCCAAGCGTTCGCGCTCGCGCGCCACCACGAGCAGGCGGGCGCGGTCGGGCGAGCTCTCCGGAGTGTCGCGGAGCAGGGCCTCGAGGTCGATGGCCATGGCGGTGAGCGGTGAGCGCAGGTCGTGCGAAACGGCGCGCAGCAGCGCGGTCTTCAGGCGGTCGCTCGCCGCCAGCGCTTCGCTGCGCGTGGATTGCTCGATCAGGCGGTCGCGTTCGATGGCGAGAGCGAGCAGACGGCCGGCCGATGCGAGGAGCTCGGGGTCGGTGCGCCCCCCTGAGACGACGAGGGCGCCGGAGAGTCGGCCGCCGACCGCGAGTGGCGCGGCCTGCCGCCGGGCGCCGGCGGTCGCGGTGAGCTCGACGACCTGTTCGGAGGCGATCGCCTCGCCGACTCCCGGCTCGTTGGCGATCGAATCGGTTTCGCCGTTGGTCCATACGCAGCGAGCCCTTCCCCCCTCGACCAAGACGAGGCCGCCACGAACGGCGCCCAGGGCCGCGAGGGTGTGCGCGGCCGCCTCGTCCAGACGGCCAGGACGATTGGTCGCCGTGAACAGGCCGAAACAGAGGTCGTACAGGGTCTGGGTGTCGCGCCGCTTGCCTTCCGCCTCCTCGGCGCGATGACGCTCGGCGGCG
>JAGOCP010000175.1 GCA_017998715.1 Thermoanaerobaculia bacterium
GCCGCGGCGCAAGTGCAGGGGAGACGACTCGCGGCCGCCGGCGTCGACTCCGCGCAACCAGAGCTCGCCGGGGGGCAGCCGGCGCCAGATCTCCTCCGGCATGCGCCACTCGCCGGTCGCCGCGGTGTCGGCCCGCAGGCGCTCGCCGGCGGCGGGGAAGCCACCTGCGGCGAGGGCGACCTCGATCCAGACCGGCGGACGCGGTGTCGCCAGCGTGGCGAGCGGAAACGCCGGCGCCGCGCCCCCGGACACCGGCGGCGCCGGCGCCGGCGCCGCTTCGCCCGGCGGCGGAGCCGTCCCCAGCGCTTCGAGCACCCGGGTGATCGCGGCGCCCAGGTAGCGCCGACGGAACAGCCTCTCGGCGTCGGCGAACCATCCGGCGGCGCGCGGCTCCTGGACACTGCTCTGGGCAAAGAGGTGGACCGCATGCGCAGTGGGCACGAAGCGCGACTCGAGCCCCGCGGCGCGCAGTCGCAGCAGCCAGTCGGTCTCTTCGAAGTAGAGGCGGAAGGCCTCGTCGAACGGCCCGACCCGGACCCAGGCGTCGCGCCGGAAAGCGATCAATGCGCCCGAGAGCGCGGGTGAGGCGAACGCCTTTGCCGCCTCCCAGTGACGGCGAGCGTGGCGACGCCAGGCCCGCCGCGCCCCCGCGGCGAGCAGCGGCGACGCCGGATAGCGCCGCGCCAGCGCGGCACGGAGCTCGGCGGTCGCCGACCGCGGCTCGGTCGGCGGCAGGTGGAAACGGCGCTCGCGGTCCCAGAAGAACTGCGGCCCCGCCGCCGCCGCGCCACGCTCGAGCTCGGCGCACAGGCGGCCGAGGCAGCCCTCGGCGACCAGAACATCCGGGTTCATGGCGACGATCTGCGGCGCGCGACTGGCTTCGACGCCGCAGCGCACGCCGCCGGCGTAGCCCAGATTCGCCCCGGGATCGATCCGGCGCACCTCGAGGCCGCTCCAGCCCTTGCGGTCGGCGGGCTCGCTGCCGTTGTCGACTACCAGGATCTCGGCATCGAGGCGCGAGCTCGCGAGGTCGCGCTGCAGCGCCCCGACGGCCTCGACGAGGAGCCCGGGTGTCCGGTAGTGCACCAGGACAATGGCGAGATCGCTCACGCGGCAGCGGTACTTGCGGCGACGGCGCGGTGGAGGTGAGCGCAGGACCGCCCGCTCGGCGGCGACGAGCGCTCGCTCAACGGCCGACCGCTGCCGGCCGCTGTCCGGTGAGCTCGGAGAAAACCGCGACCAGCGCGTCGCGCGTCCCCGCCTCGCTGTAGCGCCCGGCGGTCTCCCGGGCGCGCAACCGCATTTCGAGCAAGCGCAACGGATCCCTCTCTTCGATCTCGACGAGCTCGAGCAGCCGGTCGACGAGGGCGTACGCATGGTGGTTGTCGAAGACGAAAGCGTCGACGCCGTCGGTCAGGAAGTCCCGCCCGCCCACCGCCTCGAAGCAGACCGGCAGGCAGCCCGCGGCCATCGCCTCCGGCACGCTGGTGTTGAAAGCCTCGTGGGTGTTGAGATTGACCAGCAGCGGTGTGCTTGCCATCAGGCCGGCGACCTCTCGGTGGGAGAGGCCGGCGAGCTCCTGCAGGCGCCAGCCGGCGCCCCGCTCGGCGAAACTGCGCGCCACCAGCTTGGTGACGATGTCGTAGTCGGGGAAGCCGGCGCGCCGATAGTCGGGCTTGGCGGCGAGCAGTACCCGCCGCTCGCGCAACTGGGCGCGGATCTCGGTCGGCGAGCGCAGGAAGTAGGGGGCGATACAGGGCGGCACCAGCCGTGCGGCGATTCCGAAGTGCCGCTCGACGACGGCGGCGACGTGCGGCATCACCGCCAGCGCGAACTCGAAACCGAGCTCGGGATAGCGCACTGCCGGACGATCGCCGAGCAGCGGCAGGAAGCTCCCCTGCACGAAGACGCCGCGCCGGCAGGGCCACGGCAGCGTCTCCGTCGCCCGGACCTCGGGCACGACCACCAGGTCGTGCGCGCGCGGCGGATCCGTCGCCCCCTCGACGTAGGCGAGCGGAACGTCATCGTCGAGCCAGGGCAGGCGAAAGGGTCGCCGCTCGTGCAGCACCCAGGCGTCGAATCCCGCCTCGACGAGCAGCCGGACGTGCTGGTAGAGCATTCCCTGCCCCCAGCTCGGCGCCGCATAGTCGGACACGAGGTAGAAGATGCGCGGTGTCGCGCGCGCACGCTCCACCGCGGCGCTCACCGGGTCAGGGCGTAGATGCAGTCGCGGCAGAGAAAGTCCGCCGGCGCCTCCTCCATGCCATAGACCCAGCGACGAAGGAGACTCATGCGCTCACCAGTGAGGATGTCGCGCAGCGACTCCTCGTGCAGGTCGCCGACCACGTAGCGGTCGAAGTAGTCCTGGCAGCACAGCACGGCCTTGCCGTGGGGCGTGATGTGGACCCACTGCACCGGGCGCGAGCCGGTCTGCTCGCAGCCGCACAAACCGGCGCGGGCCTTGGTGGGGCGCAGGCCGAGGGGGACATTGCCCGCCCTGTTCATGACCTCGTAGTACTTGACGGTGAAGCAGGTCTCGCCGAAGAGCTCGCTGATCTCGGCGAAATCCCGCTTGTGGTTCTCGTCGCCCTGACCGAGAACGGCGATCTCCATGGTCTCGGCGAGGCGCACGTTCTTCACGTAGTCGAGGTTCTTCAGAACGACGCGCAAGTGGTCCCCGCGCCGGTCGGCGGCGTAGCGCGCGCGGTCGAGCGTCGACAGATTCACCGACAGGTACTTGAGTCTGCCGAGGGCGAGGATCGCATCGATGCGGTCCGGGGTGAGGCCGGTGGCGTTGGTGAGCACGGCCGGCGGCAGCCGATGCTTCAGCAGGATGCCAACCTGTTCGACGAAGCGCTTGTCGATCGTCGGCTCGTTGTAGTTGATCATCGACACACCCTCGAGGGTGTCGCGGAACTCCGCCAACTGCTCGACGACCTCCTCGTAGAAGTCGAGCGGCATGGAGAACGTCTCGCGCGGGTGCTCGGCGACCGGGCAGAAGTAACAGCCCTGGTTGCAGGCCGTGTGCGCTTCGAGAGAGGCGTACTTGAGAAGGAAGCGGCTGCTCAGGGTGGGAGAGTCTTCGACCATCCAGCCGGCTGCGACCAGCGCCGCGCGGTCCGTCGGGGTCAGTCCGTCGAGCGTCGCCTGGCCGAGAGCCGCGGCTCGCAGCTCGCTGTAGCCACCTTCGTGAGGCTCGAGGTAGCGGCTGGTGAGCGGATTGTAGAGGCGCTCGCTTTCGACATGCAGGAACGGCTCGGGTCGCCACGTTGCCGGTCGACTCCCGAGCAGCGGAGCTTCGGCCCTTCCGGTTTCCAGCTTTGCCATCCGCTGCCCTCCTCCGACTTCAGGCTCGAAAGACGTCACCAGGCCGCGCGCGCACCGAGCCTTGCTATTGCGCCGCCGCCGTTCGAGATCGCGCTCCGACCCCCGCCGGCGGGAACGGCCCGACGGTGGGGGGGAAGCATAGAGCAGTCGCCTAGAGCTCGTCCGCAAAGGCCGAGCGCAGCCGGCGAAACAGCGCCCAGCCCAGCCCCATCGTGGCGAGAGCGATCGCCGCCAGAGCGAGCGCAGCGCCCGCCGTCGGCGGCGGACCGCCGAGCAGGACCGTGCGGAAGGCCTGAACGGCCGTCGCCATCGGGTTGAGCGCCATCCACGGTCGCAGGCCCTCCGGAATCAGGCTCAGGGGATAGACGATCGGCGTCAGGTAGAACCAGGCCTGAAGTGCGATGCCCAGCCCCTGGGCGACGTCGCGGAAGAAGACCTGCAGGGCGGATGCGGCCCAGCCGAGGCCGAGCGCCAGGGCGACCTGGGCGGCGAGGCCGAAGAACAGCCAGGGCAGGCGCCCCCAGGCCGGCTCGCCGGCGACCGCCTGCCAGACGGCGAAGATGGCGAGGGCGACGAACTGGTGAATGAGCGCCGAAGCGATGCTCGAGACCACCAGCAACTCACTGGGAAAACGCAGCTTGCGGACCAGGCCGGAGTGCTCGACGACCGCCGTCGCCGCGCGCTGGATCCCCTCGGCGAACCCCAACCAGGGGACCAATCCAGAAAAGAGGAAGACCGGGAAGCTGGCCGTCCGCTCGCCGGTCAAGGGGACCTTCAGAATGACCGAAAAGACCACCCAGAGGAGCACCAGTTGCCAGAGGGGGTGGACGAACGCCCACAGAAAGCCGAACAAGGAGCCGCGGTAGCGGCTCTGCAGGTCGCGACGGACCAGCTCTTTGAGGAGGAAACTGTGTTGCATGCGAGTCCGGGCACCTCGAAAGGGGGCCGTTCATGGCATCTTGACATGGAACCTCGCGCCTGCCTACTATGCACATGCGTCGGAAATTCGCCATGGGACAACTACCAGAGATCCAGCAGGTCCAACTCGTCGGGAAGAAGATCCGTCAGCTCCGCAAGGAGCGCCACCTCACGCAGACGGAGCTCTCCGCCAAGCTGGGCATCCAGCAGTCCGACCTTTCGCGGATGGAAAAGGGCGAATATCGGGTCAGCCTGGACACCCTGTTCAAGGTGCTCGCCGAGTTCCGCATCGGCGTCGGTGAGTTCTTCGAAGATGTCTCCCGCGAGACCGTTTCGCCCCGCGACCTGCGGCTGCTCAACGACTTTCATTCCCTCGACCCGGTAGCGCAAGAGGAGATCGAGGGCTACATCCACGAGCGCAGGCAGCCCCGACGCATCGCCCGGCGCGAGCCGGTGCTTCTCAGCTAGGATTGCCCGGCGTGATCCACAATTCGGAAGATTTTCAGGCGGCTCGCGCCCGCTGGACGCAGGCCCTCGAAGCCGGGCGGTTGGACGAGGCGCTTGTCTTCGTCGAGGAGGCCTTGGTTTGGGCCGAGGCCAGCGGCGAGGAGTGCCTGCGCGACCGGACGCTCTGCAATCGGGCGGCGATCGCTCTCGAACTCGGTGCCGGAGCTCAACACGTCCCGGCTTTGCGCGCTTTGCTACTTCGCTCCAGCAATGCCGAAAATACTTACCTCGCCGCCTATACCATCGCACGCCACTATGAACTGCAGAAAGAGCAGAGCAAGGGGCTTTTCTACGCTCAGTTGGCGCGCGACCGGGCGCAGACCCTCGACGAGAATCGGCGCGCCGAGAGCCTGAATTTCATCGCCAATTTTCTGGTGGCGGAGAGCCGTTTCGAGGAGGCGATCGCGGCCTATGAAGAGGCGCTCGATTTGCTTCCTTCGCGCGATTCTCTCCGCCGAGCGGTCATCGGCTACAACCTCGGCTACTGCAATGCGCTGACCGGCCGCAGCCGCGAAGGCTTGGCGCTTCTCTACTCGAGCCTGCGCTCACTGCTGCGCCGAGGCGCCGACGGACACGCGATGAAAGCGCAGCTCGATCTCGCCTTTGCGCTCCTCGAGACAAGTCGCGCCCAGCCGGCTGGCCGGCATGCCGCGCGCGCGCTAGCGCTCGCTGAACGTCTCGAGGACTCCGACGCCCAGAAAAACGCGCTCTACCTGCTCGGCGCGGCAGCCGTCGCCACCGGTGATCGAGTTGGCGCTCGACGCCACTTTGAGCGCCTGCAGCAGGGATTCTTCCCCGAGGCCGACTACCTCCCTGAGCTGCTCCTCCACGTCGACGTTCTCCAGTTGGTCAACCTCAAGGCCTGACCGATGAGACTGGCGCTCCGCCTCTCTCGCAGCCTCGCCGTAGCGACCATGTGCGTCGCAACGCCTGCGTTTGCGTCTGCGACCGCGACGCCGATCGAGCTCGGCAGCGATGGCACAATCTACCGTCTCTGGTCTGGGACCTTCGGCGAGCTCTTCGGCCCCGACAACACTGCCGTGGCGGCAAGCGTGCCGGTTCTCGCGATGGATATCGTCGCCCCCGGGCAGCCCCTGGTTCGCAACCTGGTACCCGGCACCGACGATCTGGCGATCGAGACCTCCGCCGCGCTGCTGTTCGATCGCAGCTCGTCTTCGGTTCACGCCGTCTGGAATTCACGCACCGTAGCCAACCTGACAGTTTCGCGCCTGTACCTTCGCTCGCTTTCCCCGGAGGGCTGGACGGAGCTCATCGATCTCTCTGGCGGTTCACTGACCGACAAGTCGGCGCTGCAACTGGCCCTGACATCGGACGAATACCTAACATCCGTAGACAGTATTGAGACGCGCATTGCGCGCCGAGTTCTGCATCTCGTCTGGTCGGAGACAGTGGCGGACGTCACGCACGCCTACTACTCCCCTGTCGTCTTCGCCAACGGACGGTATCTCGGGTGGAATCCGGTGGTGGCGCTAGATGAGCTCGCGATCCCGGATACGGCCCTGACGCCGGCTGCCCAAGTGCCGCTTGCGCTGCGCGCGGCGCCGACTCTCATCGCAACTCCTGGCGGTAAGGTCACGGCCTCGTTCGTACATTCCGAGTCCCATCGCCTGGTCTCGGTCGAGGTGCAGACTCTTCCCGGCGAACTCGGAGAGTTGGCCGAAATGGCGCGCGGCCACATCGTCGCCTTGGCGGCGGACCTTGGCAACAGCAATCTTGCAGAGCTCGGCACCATGGCGCGCGGCCACATTGTGGCCCTTGCGAGTCGCTTCCACTCCTCTGCGGCCACCTATATCGGCGACCGCACTGGCGAATTTCTGACTGCGGCAGAGCCCTCGACCGATGGCCCCACTCTCGGCGAGATGGCGCGTGGACACATCGTGGCTCTCGGCCGCGAAATTCTCGACAGCGGGCTGGCGAATCTCTGCACCGCCGAGCTCCTGCTCGAGGTTCCGCCGCTCGATCCCGCTGCTACCGGCACGGACACGCCCTTCAGCCACTTCTTCGCCATGCGCCAGGTAGCGCAGTGGGAGGTACCGGCAGACCTCGTTGCCGCAGACGCGCGGATTCTGGTCTCCGCCGACGGCAACCGTGCAACGATCGCCTGGTCAGGCGAGGGTCACCTCCTCTACCGCGAGGTGACTGCGGGAAGCGACTGGAGCCCGGTGCGAGATCTCGATCTCAGCCAGATCTCGCTTGCCGAAGCCTGGGACGCCATCGAGCGCCGCGCATCGGGCCTCTGATTCGCAGGCAAGGGCCGTCGCCCGGCTCTCTTTCCCCGCTTAGCTGACTTCGATTTCGATCTGCCGCGCCGTCGGGCGGGCGGGGAGGATCTGCGTGCCCTGCTCTCGCCAGGCGGCGGCGATGGCTTCTCGCCGCTCCGCCGGCGCCAGCACCAGCACTGAGCCGCCGCCACCCGCGCCGCAGGCTTTGCCGCCCCAGGCGCCGAG
>JAGOCP010000176.1 GCA_017998715.1 Thermoanaerobaculia bacterium
CCGCGGCGGGTCATCGCGTGAGCGCCCGACGCTAGGCAGGACGCCTGGGGGACGGACCGTCGGCGGCCGCTTCGACGCGCCGCGATATGATTCTCCGTCCATGACGACGGGGACTTCAGAGGGCTCGCAGGGGTCGCGCATACTCGAATCGTTTCGCCGCTGGGGCTACCTCGCGGCGGATCTCGATCCGCTCGGCCGGCTGCCGCCGGCGGGACCGCCGGAGCTCGCCGTCGGCGGCGAGGAGGCGGAGGCGGCGCGGCGGATCTACTGCGGCACGCTCGCCGTCGAGTTCATGCACATCCCCGAGCCCGACCGGCGGAACTGGATCGCCGAGCGCATGGAGGCTCCGGCGCCGGCCGTCGACCAGCGGCGGCTCCTCGATCAACTGCTGCGCTCCGAGGTCTTCGAAGAGACCATCCAGACACGCTATATCGGCTCGAAACGCTTCTCGATCGAAGGCGTCGCGGCGCTCATTCCGCTGCTCGTCACGGCGATCGAGGAGTGCGCCGAGGACGGCGCCGACCAGGCGATGATCGCCATGAGCCACCGCGGGCGGCTGAACGTCATGAGCCAGGTGGTCGGCCGGACGCCGGTCGAGATCTTCGCCGGCTTCGAGGACGTCGATCCGCGCAGCGTCCTCGGCTCCGGCGACGTCAAGTACCACCTCGGTGCGACCGGCACCCTGACGACGCCCTCCGGCAAGAAGGTCCGCCTCCACCTCAACTCCAACCCGAGCCACCTCGAAGTGGTGAGCTCGGTCGCCATGGGGCGCATGCGCGCCAAGCTCACCCGCGAGGGCGACGTCTCCGGTCGCAAGATCGTGCCGCTGCTGCTGCACGGCGACTCCGCCTTCGCCGGCCAGGGGATCGCCGCCGAGACGCTCAACTTCGCGGCCCTCGACGGCTTCGAGGTCGGCGGCGCGCTGCAGATCGTGGTCAACAATCTGATCGGCTTCACCACCGAGCCCGCGGCGTACAACTCGACGCGCTACGCCACCGATGTCGCGCGCCGCCTACCGGTGCCGATCTTCCACGTCAACGCCGAGGATCCGGAGGCGGTCGTTCGCGCCGCCAACATCGCCGTCGACTACCGTTTCGCTTTCGGCAGTGACGTCGTCATCGACCTCATCGGCTATCGCCGCTACGGCCACAGCGAGGTCGACGATCCGACCGTCACCCAGCCACGGCTCTACCGAAGGATCAAGGAGCGGCCGCAGCTCTGGAAGAGCTATGCCCAGCGCATCGGCGTGTCGCCGGAGGAGGCCCAGGCGGCGGCCGACACCTACAAACAGACCCTGATCGCGGCGCAGAAAGAGGCCATGGGGCTCACCAAGGCGCCGGTGCTGCGCGAGCTGCCGGCCTACTGGGCGGAGTTCCGCGGCGGACCGTACGACGCCAGGCTCGAGGTCGACACCGGTCTGCCGGCTGCCGACATCGACCGCCTCGGGCTCGGCGTGACCGCGACGCCGCACGGCTTCCATCTCCACCCCAAGGTCGAAAAGCTCCTCGAGGAGCGCCGCCGCATGTCGGCCGGCGAGAAGCCGATCGACTACGGGATGGCCGAGGCGCTCGCTTTCGCGTCTCTCGTCGAGAACGGCATTCCCGTGCGCCTCTCCGGGCAGGACAGTCGCCGCGGCACGTTCAACCATCGCCACGCGGCGCTGATCGATGTCGAGAACGAGAGCGTCCACATGCCGCTCGCCGCCATGGCGCACGCCGGGGCGTTCTTCGAGGCCTACGACTCGATGCTCTCCGAGGCCGCCGTGATGGGCTTCGAGTACGGATTCTCGCGCGACTATCCGGAGGCCCTCGTCCTCTGGGAGGCGCAGTTCGGCGACTTCGCCAACGGCGCGCAGATCGTCATCGACCAGTTCCTCGCCGCCGCCGAGGACAAGTGGCAGCTGCTCTCCGGCCTGGTGCTCCTGCTGCCGCACGGCTACGAAGGCCAGGGTCCTGAGCACTCCTCGGCGCGCATCGAGCGCTACCTGCAGCTTTGCGGCGAGGACAACCTGCAGATCTGCCAGCCATCGACCGCGGCGCAGTATTTCCATCTGCTGCGCCGGCAGGCGCTGCGCAAGTGGCGCAAGCCCCTGGTCGTCTTCACGCCGAAGTCGATGCTGAGAAACGCCGACGCAGCGTCGCCTGTGGCGGCTTTCGCCCAGCCGCGCTTCGAGACCCTGCTGCGCGACCGCGAAGTGAGCCAGGCCCGCCGTCTGCTCCTCGCCTCGGGAAAAGTCCTCCACGAGCTCCGGGCGGAGCGCAAACGGCGCCACCTCACCGACGTCGCGATTCTCGGCCTGGAGCAGATCTACCCCTTCCCCGAGGCCGAGCTCGCGGCGGAGCTCGCGCGCTACGCCTCGGCGCGCGAAGTCCTCTGGGTGCAGGAGGAGCCGGCCAACGCCGGAGCCTTCAGCTTCGTCGATCCGCTGCTCGACCACATCGCCCGCGGACGCAGCGTCCGTTCGGTCAAGCGCTCGGCCTCCGCCTCGCCAGCCACCGGCTCAGGCAAGGCGCACGCCCTCGAGCAGAAGACGCTCATCCAGCTGGCTTTCGCCTGAGCCGCGCCGCCGCGCACCGCGGGAGTGGCCGGGTTCACAGAGGCCAGGCAGGAGGATAGGAGAGCATCCCGGCGTGCGCCGCCCTCCGTGCTCCCTCGTCTTCGCCGCTCTCGTCCTCAGTCTGCCGGCAATCCTCGCCGCCGACACCTTTCACGTCGGCCCCACAGGCGACTACGCCCAGATCTCCGATGTCACGGGGCTCGTCGGCCCGGGCGACCTGGTGCTCGTCGACGGCGGCACCACCTACAACCCCGTCCTCTTCACCAACGATGGCGCCGCCGGCAACCCGATCGTCGTGCGGGGCATCCGTGTCGGCGGCGCGCGGCCGGTGATCTCCGGCGGCACCAACACCATCGAGATCCAGTCCGACCACTTCGTCCTCGAGAGCTTCGAGATCACCGGCGGCAGCTTTCGCTGCGTCTACCATCACTCCGACGACGTGGTGATGCGCGACCTCTACGTCCACGACTGCGCGGCGCACGGCATCCTCGGCGCCGACGAGGACTCGGGGTCGTTGACGCTCGAATACTCCGAAGTGACGCGCGCCGGCAACGGCAGCTCGCAGCACGGCATCTACATGACGACCGACCAGAACGCCCACCCCGGCTCGGTCTTCCGCATGCGGCACTGCTGGGTGCACGACATGAACGGCGGCAACGCGGTGAAGAGCCGCGCCGAACGCAACGAGATCCACTTCAACTGGCTCGAGGGGACGCTCTATCACCTGCTCGAGCTCATCGGCCCCGACGAGGGGGCCGTGACACCGCCGCCCGGCATCCGCGAGGATTCGGACGTCGTCGGCAACGTCCTGGTGCACAAGGCCTACGATCCGCCGGGGGCGCCGCCGCCGATCGACGGCAACTTCTACTTCGTGCGCGTCGGCAGCGACATGCGCTGCGACGACGGCGGCACCAACTCGACCCGCGGGCGCTATCGCTTCGTGAACAACACCTTCGTGCGCAGGGACGGCGGCACCGGCTCGCACGTCTTCCGGCCGTTCGGCTACCTGCAGTCGATCGAGATGTCGAACAACGTCTTCTGGAGTGTTCCTGCGGGCGCCCTCGCCATGGTGCGAAGCGACGCCGGCGAGCGCTGCTGGACCGACGGCGAGCAGATCGCCGGGCAGATGAACTGGGTCGAGACCGGAACGACCGCCCTGCCCGCCGGCTGGACCGGCACCGTCACCGGCGCGAGTCCGCTGTTCGTCGATGCCGCCAACTACGATCTGCGCCCGACCGCCGGCAGCCCGTTGCTCGAGCAGGGGACGCCGACCTCGACGGCGCCGCCTGGCTTCCCCTTCCCCAACCCCTTGGCCCTGCCGACCCACGAGCCGCCGCAGCGTAGCGTCCTTCCAGGATCGCCCGCGCCGGCGCGAATCGTCCGGGGAGTGATCGACATCGGCGCCTACGAGTTCCCGGGCTCGATCTTCGTCGACGGCTGGGAGGGCCAGAGCTCGAGCCGCTGGAGCGCCGTCGCTCCGTAGTCAGTTCGAGGACGCGGGCGACGCCGCCTCGAACGGCTCCATGTGCACGAGCACGCCGATCGCCGTCGGCTCCGCGGCGCGGATCGCCGACTTCACCCGCCCCGAGAGGATGTGGGCCTCCTGCAGGGAGAGCGCCGACTCGGCCTGGACGTGCAGGTCGACGTAGAGCGAGAGCCCCGCCCGGCGCACCCTGAGCTTCTCGATCGCCAGCACCCCGGGGACCGCCGTCGCCACCAGCGAGAGCTTCCCGACCACTTCGCCGTCCGGCGCGCGGTCCATGAGGTCCTCGATCGCCGGCCGCAGGATGAGGACGCCGTTGATGAGAATGACCACCGCGGCGACCAGTGCCGCCCAGTCGTCGGCCTCCGGGATCTTCGTCCACAGGGCCACGGTGATGCCGATCGCCGCCGCCGCCGAAGTGATGGCGTCCGAGCGGTGGTGCCAGGCGTCTGCGCGCACCGCGCCGCTCTGCACTTCGGAACCCACTGCAAGCACCGACCGGAAAAGGGTCTCTTTGACGACCACCACGCCGAGCAGCACGAGCAGGGTGAACGGCTCGGGGAGATGGTGCGGCGTGCGGATCTCGCGGATCGACTCGATCGTGATCACCACCGAGGCGACGATCAGCATGAGCCCGACCGCAGCGGCTGCCATCGGCTCGGCCTTGCCGTAGCCGAACGGGTAGCGCTCGTCGACCGGCCGGGCCGAGACGCGCAGGCCGCGCCAGACCAGAATCGACGAGAAGACGTCGCCCGACGACTCGATGGCGTCGGCGATCAGGGCGTAGGAGTGGCCGAAGATGCCGGCGAGAAGCTTGACGATGGCGAGGGTGAAGTTGACCAGGAGGCCGAGCTTGGCTGTCCGGGTGCCGCGCTCCAGCCGCTGCGCGAGCCCGTCCGGGACTCCCGAAGGAGCCGGTACCGGCCCGGTCATTTGTGGCTCAAGTCTTGATGAGTCAAGAGGTTACTTCCGGAAGGAAGATGGTTGGGACGCAGGGATTCGAACCCCGATTCTGCGGTTCAGAGCCGCATGTCCTACCGTTGAACGACGTCCCAAACGCCGGAAGAGATTAGCTTGCGGGGGCGAGTCGGGTCAAGCTGGAGGCCTGTCCGGCGGCCTCTGGAGCCCCCTTGACGAGTCGCAGTTGGCATGCGAGGCCTTGCGCTCGGGGTCCTGTCTGGCCCGTATCCCATGGGGTCCTCGCTCTGAAGAAGCGAGCTCCGGTCCCCATGGGAGCCCTCGGTCCAGCCACCCCTCGTCGGTACAGTCCCGAGAGAAGCGTCTTGGCCACGTTGGCTGGGGCGCTCTGGCGCTCGGGATTCAAAGTGGGCGACCACGCCTCAAATAGGAGCCAACTTTGAATCCCGAGTGCCGGAGTGCCCCCACCGGCGACGCCCGGGATTCGAATAACGAGGGTGCGCAGACCCGGCTACAACTGTCCGGAAGCGAACTCGCCGCGCGCCAGCCGCGCCTGATAGGCCGGGTCATCGTAGCGATCGAGGCGGAACTCGGCGGCGTAGTCGGGCATCACTGCGTCCGTGAGGCTCGCCCCCAGGAGCTCGGCAGCGGCGGCCGCCGCCATGATGCCGTAGCCGGAGAGTCCGCACATCAGGTGGAAGCCGGCGACCGGCGTCGGGCCCACCAGCAGGCGATTCTCGGCCGTCTTGCAGTAGTAGCCGCCGTCGACGAACGAGCGCCGCATCCGGCCACCGAGGTAGGCCGCGAAGCCGGGCACCATGCGGGCGGCGGCGCGCAGCGCCACCTCCGGGTACCAGGGATCGAACTTCGGTGGCCAGACCGGCGCGAGCGCGTCGAGGTGGTAGGTGAAGAGCAGCAGCAGCATGCGGCTGTCGCGGCCGCCCTCGGGACGGAAGTGGACGCCGCCGGGGAGCGGTCGGGTGAGATAGGCGAGATCGGCGTCGCCGGCGAGCTCCGCCCGCTCCTCCTCCCCCCAGTCGAGGGTCACCGGATCGCACCAGATCATCAGCGGCAGCTCGCGCGGCACGACCTGTTCGGTGTCCTCGAGGTAGACCTTGCCATGCAGCTCGTTGAACAGCGGCAGCTCGAGACCGGCGAGCCGACCGACCTCCGGGGCGAGCGGCCCGGCGGCGTTGACCAGGGTGCCGGTCGCGATCCTGTCGACCGCTCCGGTGGGACCCGCGACTTCGACGCCGGTGACCCGGCCCGACTCCACGGTGACCTCCGTCAGCCGCCCCTCGACGAGCTCGACACCGGCATCGCGTGCCTGCTCGAGCATCCACATGCCGAGCTGCTGCGCCGCGAGCCAGCCGCAGCGCCGCGGCAAGAGCGCGGCGATCGTCGCCGGATTGAGGAACGGATAGCGGCAGCGAATCGTCTGCGGATCGAGGATCAGATCGGCGCCGCCAATGGACGGGTCCAGCTTGTCGTACGGCGCCTCGGGAAAGAGCGGGTCGGACATCTCGCCGCGGTGAATGCGCAGGTCGCCAGCGCCGAGCGCCGAGATCTCGCGCGCCGCGCGCTCGAGCCCGGCGGCGCGCTCCGGTTCGGCGGTGAAGTAGGCGTAGCCGTTGCGGTTCATGGCGAAGCGGTCGCCGCTCGCCTCGGCCATCTCCTCGAGTAGGTCGATGCTCCGGTCCATGAAGCGGACCATCGTCGTGCCCGGGCCTGGCCACCAGTTGCGGTAGCACTCGGTCGACTTGTCGCTGGTGAGGGTGAGCGGCGGCAGCGGATCGACGAGCACGATGCGCTGCGACATGCCGAGCCCGCGGCGCACCGCGAGCTCGTAAGCCGCCGCGACGCCGCCGATACCGGCGCCGCAGATGACGATGTCGGCGCTGCGCGAAGCGCTCATGCCGAGGAGAATCCTACGGCACTTATTGCGGAAACGCCTCGATGTCGCCGTTGCTGGCGAAAGTGCCGGACGGGTTCGATCGCGTCCAGGTGTCGCCGGTCTCGGTGTCGACCACCGTGAGCTCGAACTCGACGTTCGACAGCGAGCCGTAGAAGACCCACCAGGCGTTGTTGGTGCCGCGCCCGTCGATCACCTTCACCGCCAGCTCGTGGATCCCGGCGTCGAAGAACCAGAACGAGCCGGTGTCCGGCGTCAGCACGATGGGCGTCCCCACCCCGCTCCGCCCGGCGAAGTCGTGCCAGGTGACCGAGGCGGCGAAGCGTCCGTCGGCGAGACAGAG
>JAGOCP010000177.1 GCA_017998715.1 Thermoanaerobaculia bacterium
GGTTCGGGGCGGTGGACCGCTGCCAGGCGCTCCTCGACACCACCACCACCACGCTGAAAGAACTCAACGAAGTGCTACTGCGCGATACGCACCACTTCGTCGCGCTGCTGCAGGACATTCAGACGACGGCCGCGGTCGCCGGCAACGCGGAGGCCGAGCAGGTCGCCCAGCGTGTCATCGAGCAGGTCGATCGCATTGCCGCGTGGGGCGAGGGTCGGCAGCGATCGTGGTCCGGGTACTACCAATACGTCCATCGGTACCTGCGCGATGTGGTCCGGCTCGATCCTGACCGCGCCTTGAGCCAGCGCCTGCGCGACCAGATCTCCGGCTGGCCACAAGCGCAGTTCTTCACCGCAGTCGCGACAGCGGCACCGATCCGTCTGCTCCGTCCGCTCGAAGCCCGGGTCGATCGCCCCGTCGTCATGCGCCCGCGCGCCGAGCGCGAGGTCGAGCTGAGTTTCGTCGTGCCGAGCGATCTGTTCGCCGATCTCGAGCAACGCATTCAGGCCGCCGTCGCCGGCGGTGCCACGGACCTCGCGACCATCACCGCGCACGTGCTCGCGGATCTTCCACTCCACACCCACTACCCAGCCGCCGGCCGCGTCGCCGAGGTGGTGGCGCGCACGCTCCCGCTCAGCACCGCCCGCGAGCGCCCCTGGCGGGCGGTCGGTGCCGCGCTCGAGATCGAGGACTGGACGCTTGCACATCGGGAGGGCCCGCCGTGAGCGATTCCTCCTTCGAATCGCTCGAGGCCGTGATCCAGGACGAGAGCTTCCCCGACACCGATCTGGCGCTGCGGCGCGGTCGGCACATCGGACGTGACGACCCGAGCTACGACTTCCTCGTAGACGCGGCGAGTCACCTCGAGCCGCTCTACCGTCGCTTCGGCTGCGAGCTCGTCCAGCGCAGTGACGGTTATTTCTACCTGCTGCCGTCCGGGGATCGCCTCGGCCGCCGCCACCTCTCGACGGCGGAGATGCTGGTCGGGCAAACGCTCGCCCTGTGCTACCTCGATCCCGCCACCCTCGAGCAAAGCGGCGCCGTCCCGCGGGAGGTGCTGCTGCAGCGACTGGTCGGTCTCATTGGCCAGGAGTCCCTGGTGCGCACGCTCAACCCGCGGCGCAAGCGATTGCTCGAGCGGGTGTCGGAGGAGACGGTTCGCAAACAGGTCGGCGAGGCCGTCCGCAGGCTGGCCGACCTCGGCTTCGTGGACATGCTCGAGGAGTCCCACCTGCGGCTGCGCCCGGCGCTGCTGCGGTTCGCGGACCCGGTGCGTGACCAGCAAGACCCGAGCGGCGCCCTCGAGCGACTCGTGGCCGAGGGCGAGATCGTGCTCGCCGAGCCGGCCGAGGAGGAGGACGCGACGTCCGACGATGAGGAGTCGGTCGAGTGAGCCGCACGCGCGCCACGTCCCTCGTGCTCGTCAACTGGCGCGGCGTGTTCTACGAGCGCTACCAGCTCGATCGCCACGTGACCGCGCTCGAAGGCGCCAACGGCTCCGGCAAGACGACCGTCATGATCGCGGCGTACCTGTGCCTGCTGCCGGACATGTCCCGCGTTCGCTTCACGAACCTTGGTGAGACCGGCGCCACGGGGGGCGACAAGGGCGTCTGGGGTCGGCTCGGTGAACCCGGGCGGCCGTCCTATGCGGCGCTCGACTTTCAGCTTCCAGACGGCACGCGCCTGATTGCGGGCGTGCACCTCGAGCGCAAGGGCGAGCCGTCGGTGGAGCCCACGCCCTTCGTCGTCACCGGCCTCGGCGCCGACATCCGGCTGCAGGAGCTGCTGCTGGTCGCGCACGGCGACATCGAGGCCGTCCCGGAGTTGCCGGAGCTGCGCGAGAACGCCGCGCGTCTCGGCGGACGTCTGCTCGCCTTCAGCTCGGCGCGCGACTACTTCACTACGCTGTTCGAGTACGGCGTGACGCCGCTTCGGCTCAGCACCGATGAAGATCGCAACAAGCTCAACGAGATGCTGCGCACCAGCATGACCGGTGGCATCTCCCGGGCACTCACTTCCGAGCTGCGCTCCTTCCTGCTGCGCCAGCAACCCGGTCTCGCCGATACGCTGCAGCGGATGCGCTCCAACCTCGATGCGTGTCGGCGCACCCGCACCGAGGTCCAGGACGCGCAGCGCCTGCATCGCGAAATCAACAACGTGTTCGAGGCCGGTCAGCAGATGTTCGCCGCCGCCGTTCTCGCCACACGCGAGCGGGCCGAGGAGTATCGGCGTCGGGTCGAGGACGCCGGCCAGGCGCAGCTGGCGGCGAGCGAACGCCTCGGCGAAGCCGAGCGCGCACTCACTCTCCTGCTCGAGGATCTGCAGGCGACTGAGCGCGACCACACGAGCCGGGTCGCGGAGCGGGACGAGCAGCGGGACGCGGTGGCGCGCATCGGTCAGGCACTGCGCGCGGCTGAAGAGGTGCGACAGCGGCGAGGCGCGCTGGAGGCCGCCGAGGAACGCAGCCACGCGGCCGCGGCGGAGCGCGACCGCGACCACGCGTCGCGCGAGCAACGACGCCTCGAGCTGCGTCGCGCGGAGGGCACGTACCTGCGCGCCGCCGAGGGCTTAGCCAACGTCCAGGCCGGCCTCGAGCAGCTGCACCGTCGCGCGGCCGATCACGCCCAGGTCATGCGCCGCCACAGCGAGGCGCAGCAATGCCTCGGCGATTCTGCGGCGGCCGTCGAGCGACTCGAGGAGACCGTGACGCAATGCCGCCTCGAGTTGCGCGAGGTCGATCGCGAGCGGCGCGACACCGACGAGCGGTGCTCCGACGCCGCGGCGCATCGCGACGCGCATGGCGAGGTCCGTGCCGCGCTCGGCGTGATCCTGGGCGGCGAGGCGACCATTGAGACCGCTTATGCCCTCGCGTGCGAGCAGCTCGACCGGCTGCGCGCGCTCGAGTCGAGTGCCGCGCGCATCACGCGGATCGCCCGCGAACTGGCGGAGGCGCGCCACCGTGCCCTCCAGCAGCAAGACACCTGGCACCGTGCCGAGGCCGCAGGAGTGACTCGCGCGGGTGAGCTACCCGCCACCCAGCTCGAACGGCTGCTCGACGCAGCGGAGTCCGAGCGAGGCCGCCTCGAGTCGGGCGGTCACACAGCGCGCGCCGCCCTCGACGCGCTCGAGCGTGACCGGCAAGCCCTCGCCGCGCAGCGTCGCGAGCTGCTGGAGCGGCAACCGCGGTGGCAGAGCCTCAACGACCGCGCCATCCGAATGGCCGAGGCCCTGCAGTCGCCGCTGACCGATCGCGCCGGACTCGATGCCGTCCGCACTCGCCTCGCACAGGACCTCCCGGCCCTGCGCAGGGACGAGGAGGCGCAGACGCTGCGACGTGAGCAGCTGCACGCGGAAGGCCGCGAACTCCTCACCGTCGGTGGCGCCATCGACCCCCACCTGCTGCGTCTGACGGATGATCTCGGCGGCGCGTTGCTCGCGGCGAACTTTGAGGAGGCGACGGTCGCCGAGGCCGCACTGTTCGAGGCCCGCTTGGGCGCCCTCACCCATGCCGTAGTGGTCGAGGATCCGCAGTCCGCGGCGAACGCGCTCACCGACCGCGCGTCCGATCTGTCGTCCGTCTATCTCGTCTCGCCCGCCGAAGGCGCCGCATTGATCGCCGCGGTCGAATCGGCCCCTCCGCCGCGCGGTGCGGATGTCCTGGTCAGTGAGGGTCCGGCATGGCGCCTCACGCGGATCCCGTCCCACCCCCGCCTTGGCCGCAAGGCGCGCGAGCGGCGCGCGGCGGAGCTGCTCGAGGAGGCCACACTCCTCGATCAGCAACTCGTCGAGTCGCGCGCTCGTCGGCGAACGATCGAGCGACTGGAGCTGGACGCCGACACGCTGCTCGCCGAGCATGCCACCTGGCTTGCCGGCGACCCGGCGCCGGCATTGCTCGACACCGAGCGGCGCGCCGCCGAAGGCGAACAACAGGCCGACCGACTGCGCCAACGGATCACCCAGCACGCCAACGAGGCGAACGCGCTCGCACCCCGCTTGTCGGCGCTGCGCGCGTTGTTGCGCGACGCCCGACTTCTCGATCCCCCCGACGAGAGCGAGCGAGCCGCCGAGTTGGCTCGGGAACACGACGAAGCGCTCGCCGACCAAGCGGAGCTCGCTCGCTGCGCGAGCGCCCGACGGGTCGTCGCCGAGCGGCTCGAGGTGCTGCGACGTCCGCCCCTCGCCGATGCGGACGTCGCGCGCCTGCGCGACGCCCTCGAGACGCTCGGGGAGCGACGCGTTCGGCTCTTTGACGCCATCGATGCACTCCAGTACGTCGCGGCCCATCGCGACGCGCTCCAGTGGACCGATGCCGCGACCGAGCTCGAGCACCAGCAGGCGCTCACGCCGGCGCTGCAGAACCAGGAGCGGCAGGCCCGGGAAGCTCGCGAACTTGCCAGGACGGAGGTTGAGGCGAGCGAGACGCGTTATCAGGAGTCACTCTCACGTTGGCAGGAGGCCGACGCCCGCTGTCGAGTGGCTAAGCAGGAATGGTCCGCCGCCGAACAGCGTCTTCAAGAGGCGGGGATCGTCGATCCGAGCCCGGCCCTTCTCGCCGAGGCGCAGCAGGCGGCCGACCGGCTGGCGCAAGAGGTCGGCGCGCTCGATCGACGCCTGGCGGAGCTGAGAACCCAGCAGGGCGTCCGTTCCGAGCAACGAGACCAGGCCGCGCGGCGGCAGCACGACGCCGAGGAGAAACTCGCCAGCGAGCGTCGCGAGGCCGAGCCGGCCCTGCAGCGCCGGGAGCGACTGCAGGTCATGGCGGCCGAGCACAAGCTGCTGGGGAGTGGGTTCGATGCCGCCGCGGCGCAACTCGCGGAGGTCCGTGGCCAAGTAAATCTGGTCCAGGCCGCGAATCGGCATGCCGGAATCCTCCTCGGTCTTCTCCAGTCGGCGCACGGCGGCGACGCGCTGCTCCCGACCGTCCGGAGCCTTAGCGATGAGACCGACCGCGGCGACCTGCCGTTCGGCGAGCGTTATCTGCAGGCGTGGGTCACGGTCCGAAGCTGGCTCAATCGGCGCCTCCCCGCGCAGGTCGCCGAAGTCGATGATCCGCTGGAGGCCCTCGTGCGGCTGCGCGATCAACTCGAGTCGCTCGAGCAGCGACTGTCGCGTCAAGAGCAGGATCTGCGCGGCGCCAGCGAGGACATCGCGCGCGGCATCGACGTGCAGGTACGCAAGGCGCGCGGCCAGGTCAACCGCCTGAACAAGAATCTCGATAGCGTCAGTTTCGGCAGCATCCGCGCGATCCGCGTGCGCATGGAGCCCGACGAGGGCATGGAGCGCGTCCTGCGGGCGCTCCGCGACGGCGCCGCCCAGGAGTTGCTCTTCAATGACGGCCTGCCGATCGAACAGGCGCTCGAAGAGGTCTTTCGGCGTCATGCGGACGCCGGCGCGCGCACCGGCGGCCATCGACTGCTCGACTACCGCGAGTACCTGCACCTCAAGGTCGAGGTGCGGCGGCAGGTGGCACCGGACTGGGAGGTGGCCAACCCGACCAAGTTGTCGACCGGCGAGGCCATCGGCGTCGGCGCCGCCCTGATGATGGTCGTGCTCGGGGAGTGGGAGCGCGACGCCAACCTGCTGCGCGTCAGCCGGTCCACCGGCTCGCTGCGCCTGCTGTTCCTCGATGAGGCCAACCGGCTCTCGCAGGACAACCTTGCCGTGCTGTTCGACCTCTGCCAGACCTTGGATCTGCAACTGCTGATCGCCGCTCCGGAAGTCGCGCTCGCCGAAGGCAACACCACCTATCGACTCGTGCGGCTCACGACGGGCGAAGGGCGAGAGGAAGTGCGCGTCACTGGACGGCGCCCCCGGGCGGAAGCGTGATGTGGGAAACCACTGAAGCGCGCCTCGCGTTGCTCGAGTTGCTCACGGGTGCCGGACTCAAGCGGCGGCAGGCCCAGACCGACGCGTTCGAGGCCCTCGCGGAACTGCCGTGGACCCGCGCGACGGGCCGCCGCGACGAGATCGGGCTCGTTGAGGACCGCCGTCACGAACTCGTGGCGCTGCTCGAGCGGGCGTGGCCCGCCTGGCGTGGCGCGTGGGGCGAGTTGACCGAGCGCGGCTTGCCGCCCACGCCTGAGGGCTGGGTGAAATTGCTCGACGAACGCCGCGCAGGCCAGCTCCCGACGTTGCCCGCACGACTCAACCGGCACACGGCCGCCGCCCTCGCCGCCCCTCACTCCAAGGCATCGCTCACCACTGGACGTCGCGCGGCGCTTGGACCGGCCGAGGCCACGCACGATGGCACCGTGCGCCTGCGCCCGCCGGCCGGGCTCGTGGCGCGCAGTGCCGCGGGCACCGTGGATCTCGGCACCGTAGCGAACGTGCTGGGCGAAGTCGCCATCGCGGAGCGCGCCTTTCTCGACGGCCTGACGCTCGAGGGCGAGGTTCGCGCGGTACTGCTCATCGAGAACCTTGGTGCATGGCGTGATCTGCCGGCACCGACGGGCTGGCTGCTGGTGCATGTTCCGGGATGGGACACCGCCACCGTCGGTCATCTGCTCGAGCGAGTGCCGCGGACTCCGGCGTTGCACTTCGGCGATCTCGATCCGAACGGGGCTCGCATCTACCACCATCTTCGCGAGCGGCGCCCAGACCTCATCTGGTTCGTGCCGGACTTCTGGGCCGAGTTCATCGACAGCCACGGCCGGCCGGTTCAGTGGCCCGTCGGCCTCGATCTCTCACCCGCCCCATCGTGGGTCCGTCAGCTCACAGAGCGCGGCCTGTGGCTTGAGCAGGAGGTCATCGTGCTCGATCACCGGATGGGCGAAGGCCTCGAGACCGCTCGCGCTGCACCGAATCACCCGAAGCGCTGAAGACTACCCGTAACATGGTGTACAGCAGGACCGGGCGCGACCCCCGTGGAAAGAAACACCTGGACACGGAGCTACTCACTCACCGGCCGGCCGAGCTCGCCTGACTTCAAAGGAAGACGAACGATGAGCCTTGTCCCCACACCCAAGGTAAGCGCGACGGAGCACGAGGCGCTCCTGCGGCTGCTCGAAGTCGCCGCCGGCAACAGCGGGCAAAGTCGCATGGTCGCGGACTTCCTGCTGGCCTGGTGGAACGCGGGATCCTGCGGAGCGTACGGGATCACCACGGCGTGGGGACTCGACGAGGTCCTCGCAGAGGACGTGATCACGGTCTTTGCGCTCGCCTCGCGCGCCCGCGAGTACCC
>JAGOCP010000178.1 GCA_017998715.1 Thermoanaerobaculia bacterium
GAGGACGACGATAGTGCACCTGGCGAACAGCGCGGGCGCACTGCACCTGCCGTCGGCGCGCTTCGACTGGGTGCGGTTGGGACTCGCGCTCTACGGCTACGACTCGGCGGGCCGGCTCTCGGCTGAGCTCGAGCCGGTTCTCTCGGTCGAGGCGGAGATCGTCCAGGTCAAATCGATTCCGCCGGGCACCCGGGTCGGCTACGGCGGGCGCTTCACGGCGGAGCGCCCGAGCCGCATCGGCATCGTCCCGGTGGGCTACGCCGACGGCTACTCCTGGCGGTTGGGAAATCGCGCCGACGTCCTGGTCGGCGGGCAGCGGGTGCCGGTCGTGGGTTCGGTGAGCATGGACCTCCTCGCTGTGGACGTCACCGGTGTTGCTGCCGAGATCGGTTCGCGCGTCACGCTCCTCGGTCGGCAGGGCGCGGAGACCATCTCGGCGGTCGAGCTCGCTGCGGAAGTCGGAACCGTCCCTTACCAGCTGCTTTGTCTTTTCGGCTTGCGCCTGCCGCGGCGGCTGGTCGAGCGGGCATCATGACGAGTCGCGGCATTCCTCTCGAAGGCTACTTCACCGAGATGGGGAGGTTCTTCCAGATTCTCGGGCGGACCTTCGCCTGGACGTTCCGCCGCCCCTTCGACGGCAAGGAGCTCATGCGCCAGATGGTGCGCATCGGCGTCGACTCGCTGCCGGTCGTGCTGTTGACCGCGCTCTTCACCGGCATGGTGATGGCGCTGCAGACCTTCTCGACGCTCAAGCGCTTCAATGCCGAGGGCTTCGTCGGCTCTCTCGTGGCGCTTTCCATGGTGCGCGAGCTCGCGCCGGTCATCTCGTCGCTGCTCATCGCCGGACGCTGCGGCTCGGCGATGGGGGCCGAGCTCGGCACGATGCGAGTGACCGAGCAGATCGACGCGCTCGAGGTGCTGGCCACGGATCCGGTGCACTTTCTCGTCGTGCCGCGCGTCTGGGCGACCGTCGTCATGCTGCCGCTGCTCATCGTCGTCGCCGATGCCATCGGCATCGTCGGCGGCTACCTCATCTCGGTGGTCTACTTCGGCGCCAACCCGGTCACCTACACCGAAAACACCTTCCGTTTCATGGATCTGGACGACCTCTCTTCGGGGCTGATCAAGGCCGCGGTCTTCGGCCTCATCATCGCGGTCGTCGGCTGCCAGAAGGGCTATTACACCCGCGGCGGCGCCGAGGGCGTCGGCCGGGCGACGACGCGCGCCGTCGTGCTCGCCTCGATCGCCATCCTGATCTCCGACTTCTTCCTCACCAAGATCCTGTTTTGACTCCTCCCGTCAAGATCGACCTGCGACAGGTTTCGAAGTCGTTCGGTGGACGGCAGGTCCTCGACGGCCTCGACCTCGCGATCTACGAAGGGGAGTCGGTGGTCATTCTCGGGGGCTCGGGGAGCGGCAAGAGCGTCCTGCTCAAGCACATGATCGGGCTGCTGGCTCCTGATTCCGGCAGCGTCGTCGTCGACGGAGTCGACATCCAGTCGCTCGATGGGCGCGCCATCACCGACTTCCGCCGCCGCTTCGGCATGGCGTTCCAGGAAGGGGCGCTCTTCGACTCGATGACGGTCGCCGACAACGTCGGTTTCGCCCTGCGGCGCGCCGGCCGTCCGCAGGCGGAGATCGCCGCGCGCGTCGCCGATTGCCTCGAGATGGTGCACCTCGAAGGCGCCGAGAAGAAGATGCCGGCCGAGCTCTCGGGCGGCATGCGGCGGCGGGTCGGTTTCGCCCGGGCGATCGCGCTCGAGCCCAAGATCCTGCTGTTCGACGAGCCGACGACAGGTCTCGATCCGGTGATGAAGGCGGTGATCGATCAGCTGATCCTCGAGCTGCAGGCAAAGCTCGGCTCGACCGCTGTCTCGATCACCCACGACATGGACAGCGCCTTCCGCATCGCCGAACGGATCGCGATGCTCTACCGGGGCAAGATCATCGCGTACGCGCCGCCGGCGGAGTTTCGCGCTTCGCCCGATCCGCGCGTACAGCAGTTCATCCAGGGTTTGGCCACGGGACCGTTGACCGAGTGAGCGCTTCAGCGGAAGCCGCGAAGGAGTAGCCGATGTCGAACGCCTCTCAAGTCGTCAAGGTCGGGATCTTCATGACGATCTGCCTCGTCATCCTCGGCTGGCTCATCCTGCGGGTAGAGGACTGGCGGCTCTGGGGTCCCAAGGGAGCGCGGGTCGACGCGGTCTTCGACTCGGTCGTCGGCCTCGACGACAAGGCGGCGGTGCGGCTCGCGGGTGTTCGCGTAGGCAGGGTCGACGGCATCTCGCTCGAAGGGCGCAAGGCTCGCGTCTCTCTGCTGCTGGATCAGCCGATCGCTTTCGTCGAAGGCAGCTACGCGGCGATCGCCAACCAGGGCCTGCTGGGCGACAAGTTCATCGAGCTCCGGCTCGGACCCGAAGGCGCTCCGCTGCTGCCTCCCGGGACCGTGCTCGCCGGCAAGACGCCGGTCTCCTTCGACGATGCCATGGCCAAGATCGAGGAGATCGGCAGCTCGGTGCAGGAGTTCCTCGGCGGCGGCAAGGGCGGGAAGGCCGGACTGGGAGCCGGCGGCGGCTTCTCGACGCTGATCGACAGCATCCAGGCGACCTCCGACGAGCTGCGCGCCCTGATCGCGGAGAATCGCTCGAACCTCTCCGGCACGGTGGCCAACTTCGAACGCTTCAGCGAGACGCTGGCGCGCGAGCTGCCGCGGATCACCGAGCAGATCGCGCGCGTCCTCGCCCAGGTCGAAGTCGTGCTGGCGGAGAATCGCGGCAACCTCAAGGACTCGATGGCGAACATCAAGGAGCTGACGGCGGACGTGCAGACGTCGGTCGACAATCTCAACCAGATCACCACCCGGATCGCCAGCGGCGAAGGCACGATCGGCAAGCTCGTCAACAGCCCGGAAGCGCACGATCAGTTGATGAGCGCGCTCGGCAGCGTCGAGAAGGGGGTCGACGCGCTGGGCTCGACGCTCAATCGGGTCAACGAGCTCGAGCTCGACCTCGGGCTCGACGGCGCCTACCTCTCGGAGGTCGAAGACTGGCGCTCGGCGTTCCGCCTCGACCTGCTGCCGCACGGCGACGAAAGCGATCGTTACTACCGGGTCGAGCTGGTCTCGGATCCTCGCGGCCGCATCTCCGAGAAGCGCGAGATCGTCACGGTGACGCTCCCCGACGGTTCGACGGCGACGACGACGACCGATCGGCTGACCAGCGAGACGCGGCGCAACAACTGGTCGGCGCTCTTCGGCTTTCCCTTCGCCGACCGGCGCGGCTCGCTCTGGGTCGGCATCCTCGAGAACACGGCCGGCGCGCAGGTCGACTACACCTTCTTCGAGAAGCGGGTGACCCTCTCGCTCGAGGCGTTCGACTTCGGCCGCGAGCTCGACCTCGATCCGCACCTGCGCCTCACCGGGCAGTGGAACTTCTACCGCCATCTCTACGTCAAGGGAGGCTACGACGATCCGCTGGTGGAGCAGTTCCGCTCTCCTTTCGTCGGCGTCGGTATCCGCTGGAGCGACGACGATCTCAAGTACCTGATGGGCGCGGTCCCGAAGCTCTGACGATGGCGGCCCCGCGCACTCTCTACGCCTGCCAGAGCTGCGGCTACCAGTCGACGAAGTGGCTGGGGCGCTGCCCGGAGTGTGGCACCTGGTCATCGTTCGTCGAGGAGGTCCGCGAGGCGCCGAAGCGTTCCGGCAAGCTCGGCGAGCGCGCGGCGAACCAGCCGGTTGCGTTGTCGGAGATCGATCAGGAACAGGTCCTGCGCACGCCGTCGGGGATCCCGGCCCTCGACAGGGTGCTGGGTGGCGGTGTGGTTGCGGGCGGAGCCGTTCTGCTCGCCGGCGAGCCCGGGATCGGCAAGTCGACTTTGCTCTTGCAGCTCGCAGCACGGCTCGCCGGACTCGATCGCAAGGTGCTCTACGCCAGCGCCGAGGAGTCGCCGCGGCAGCTCCGGCTGCGCGCCGAGCGTCTGGGCTGCGCCTCGAGCGACGTATTGGTGGTGGGGGAGACGCGCCTCGAGTCGGTGCTCGACGCCGCACGCTCCGCCGAGCCGGCGGCGCTTCTCGTCGACTCGATCCAGGCGATCGCCAGCGACGAGCTCGAGAGTCCGCCGGGGTCGATCGGCCAGGTGCGGCACTGCGCCAACCGGCTGGTCGACTTCGCCAAGCGCTCGGAATCGACGCTCTTTCTCGTCGGCCATGTGACCAAGGAGGGGACGATCGCCGGCCCGAAATCGCTCGAGCACCTGGTGGATACGGTGCTCAACTTCGAGGGCGAGCGCGAGTCGGACTACCGCATCCTGCGCGCGGCGAAGAACCGCTTCGGCCCGACCGGCGAGATCGCCATGTTCGAGATGCGCGAGTCGGGCCTCGAACCGGTGCTCGATCCGTCGCAGGTGCTGCTCGCGCGGCGCCGCCGCGGCGCGCCCGGGTCCGCCGTGCTGCCGACCCTCTCGGGCGCGCGGCCGCTCCTCGTCGAAACGCAGGCACTGGTGAATCCGACCAATTTCCCGTCGCCACGGCGGATGAGCGTCGGCCTCGACGGCAATCGCGTGATCCTGCTCGTCGCCGTGCTCGAACGCTTCGCCAAGCTCGGTCTCGCCGATCGCGACGTCTTCTTGAACGTCGTCGGCGGACTCGCGTTGAAAGAGCCCGCCGCCGACCTCGCCGTCGCCGCCGCCCTGATCTCCGCCTACCGCGGCGTGGCACTGCCGCCCGACGCCGTCTTCTTCGGCGAGATCGGCCTCCTCGGCGAAGTCCGCCCGGTGAGCCAGGCCGAAGCCCGCCTGCGCGAAGCCGCCGCGCACGGCTTCAAGCAGGCCTACGTCCCGCGCGTCGAAGGACTCGCCAAACGCATCGGCATGCAGCTCCTCCCCATCTCCACCCTCGAAGAGCTCGCCGACCAGCTGCCGGGCTGAAGAGCCGCAGGGGCTGGCGCTAGCGCGAGGTGCCGGGCCAGATGAGGTCGGGGGCGGGGCAGGCGGGGCGGCCGAGGAGGTAGCCCTGAGCGTAGTCGACGCCGGCTTCGACGGCGGCGAAGAACTCGGCCGGGGTCTCGATGCCTTCGGCGACGGTCTTGGCATTCATCTCGCGGCAGAGATTGACGATCGAGCACAGGAGCTTGAACGGCCGGTTGCCCGGCGCGCAGCCGATGATGAGCTCGCGGTCGAGCTTGACGATCTCCGGCTGGAGATCGGCGATGTACTTCAAGTTCGAGAACCCGGCTCCCAGGTCGTCGATGGCGAGCGACATGCCTTTCTGGCGGATCTCCGCCAGCACGCTGTGACACTGGGTGAAGTACTTGATCGGCACCGACTCGGTGATCTCCACCGTCAGCGGATGGCGGTGACGGAACATCGGGTCGTCCGGGCGCACCAGCCAGCCGTAGTCGAACTCGTGCGGATCGATGTTGAGGAAGAGCGGGTAGTGCTGGCAGAGCCGGACCGCCTGGTCGCGGTGCAGCCGCCCGAGCTCGGCGACGCGCCCGGCCTGGACCGCGGCGTCGAACATCTCCGGCGTGCTCTTGAACAGCGGATGTGAGTTCCTCGCCAGCGCCTCGTAGGCGAGGATGCGCCGCTTGTGGATGTCGGCGATCGGCTGGAAGACGATGCCGACCTGGGCGGCATCGACCAGCTCGTGAATCGCGCGGATCTTCTCTGCGGTGAGCATGCCCTGGACCTGTCCCTCCTGGATCATCGGCGCTGAGCAGCGACCCTGGCTCAGAGCCTCGGCTCACGTCCCGTCAGCCGGCGGAACGCTTCGATGTACCGCTCGCGGGTACCGGCGACCACCTCTGGCGGGAGCTCCGGCGGCGTCGACTCGTGATCCCAGCCCGAAGCGTCGAGCCAGTTGCGAACGAACTGCTTGTCGAACGACGCTGGCTCGGTGCCAGGCTTCCAGGCGGCGGCTTCCCAGTAGCGCGACGAGTCGGGGGTCAGCGCTTCGTCGATCAGCACGATCTCGCCGTCGATCACGCCGAACTCGAACTTGGTGTCGGCAAGGAGCAGTCCCAGGGATTCGGCGTGCGCGGCGCCGGCGCGGTAGAGGTCGAGCGTCAGCTGGCGCAGGCGGCTGGCGGTAGAGGCGCCGACGCCCGCAGCGAGAGTCGCGAAATCAACGTTCTCGTCGTGCCCCGACTCCGCCTTGGTGGCCGGCGTGAAGATCGGCTCGGCGAGCCGGCTCGCGCGCTCGAGGCCCGGGGGCAGCGGGATGCCGCAAGCGGTGCCGGAGGCCTTGTACTCCTTGAATGCGCTGCCTGCGAGGAAGCCCCGCGCGACGCATTCGAATGGCACCACCGCGGCCTTCTTCACCAGCACGGCGCGCCCTTCGAGCTGTGCGGCATGGCGCTGGAGATCAGCCGGAAAGTCGGCGACCTCGGTGGCAAGAAGGTGATTCGGCACGACCGCAGCGAGGCGCTCCATCCAGAAATTGGTCAGCTGGGTGAGGATCCTCCCTTTGCCCGGGATCGCCGGACGCAGGATGTGGTCGTAGGCTGAGAGGCGGTCGGTCGCCACCAGCAGGATCCTGTCGCCCAGATCGTAGATGTCGCGGACCTTGCCACGCCGGGGGGCGGGCAGGCCGGGGAGGTCGGTCTGCCAGACGGAGCCGTTGTCGCCGGTGGTCACTGGAATAGCTCTCCTTGCGAAAGTTGCATGTCGGTTTTCAGTTGCTCAGGGCCGAGTTGAACTCGCGCTCGACCATTTCCATGATGCCGCCGCGCAGCTCGACCAGGGTGTTGTCCCCCCAGAGCGAGGCGTCGACGATCTCGTAGACCGGCAGCCGGTCGAGCCCCTTCAGGTGGGCGACGCCGAGCTTGCGGATGCCGACCAGGAGGCTGCCGTTCGGCGTGTCGATCTTGACCGCGACGTACGTCCGTTCGCCATCGAGCAGGCGGAAGATCCGGCTGCCGACCGATTCCTTCTCGAGACGCTGGATGAAGTCGAGCGTCGCGACGATGCCCTCGTTCACCAGCGAGCCGTTCGGGTTGATGTAGGAGTAGAAGCCGCGCGCTTCCTCGAGCTTGTTGACGACGTCGAGATTCTGCCGCGTCATCGGCGCGAAGAAGCGGTTGACCACGGCTTCGGGATAGCCGAGCGTGATGAGCAGCGTCTTGATCTCGTCGATCTCGCGCGACGCCTTGCCCGAGGTGAGGCGGGTGAGCTCGACCC
>JAGOCP010000179.1 GCA_017998715.1 Thermoanaerobaculia bacterium
CGGAGTGCCTTTGACGCAGCGCTTCGAGTTCAACTCGTATCGCTTTTCTTTCCTGTACCGCTTCCGCTCCGCAGGGCCCTGGTCGTTCCGCGCCGGAGTGACCGGCAAGGTGCGGGATGCGAGCCTCGCGCTCGCCGGCAACGGCCAGTCGGCGAGCCGCGACGACCTCGGCTTCGTGCCCCTGCTCTACGGCGGCGCGCGCTACGACGCCGGCGGGCGCTGGGCCTTCGACGCCGAGCTGGACGGCCTCGGCGCGCCCCAGGGCCGGGCCATCGACCTCTCCCTGCGCGCGGAGCTGCGGGCGAGCGACCGCGTCAGGCCTTACCTCGGCGTGCGCTGGCTCGACGGCGGCGCCGACAACGACGAGGTCCTGACCTTTGCGACCGTCCACTACGCGCTCGCCGGAGTCAGCCTGCACTTCTGACCCGCGCCGCAGAGGTCAGCCGCCGGAAATCGCCTGGCACCTCGGCAGCGGGAACCTTGGTGCGAAGAGGGCGAGTCTCAGCCCGGGGTATGGCAGGATACGGCCAGACCATCGAGGCTGCTGCACTCTGCGAATGGGGAGAGAACCATGAAGACCGTCTCCTTTGTTGTCGGAGCTCTTTGGATCGTCGCTCTGACCGGCTCGCCTCAGCTCCTTGGGCAAGCCCCGGTCGGGCTGGACGCGCATCCGTCCGCGGTCGCCGGCGGTACCCAGTTCGGTCCGGATCAGCCGATTACTTTGGCGTCGGCGATCGCCCACTCACTGACCGTCAGCCTCGACGGTCGCACGTACGGTTGCGGGGCGGCGACCGCTTTCGCGGCGCCGGCAGGCGCCGACGTCTTACCCTGCTACACCGTCCAGAACACTGGCACCGTGACGCTCACCCAGCACGATCTGGTCGATTCGCGCTTCGGCACGATTCTGGCGGGCCTCTCCTATAACCTGGCGCCCGGAGCGTCGGCTTTCCTGGTGAATATCGCGCATGCGCCGCAGGACCCCGGTTGGAGCTCGACCTGGACTGCCTTCAATCCAGGCCCAATCGATGTCGCGGTTTCCGCCGATGCGCTGGCCGTCACCGTCCTGCCGCCGTTCTTGACCTGCAACGGACCGACGTCGACCTTCTCGAACGGCTTCCCGTCCGGGTTCTCGAGTCTCGACGCGTGGGCATGGTCGGGGGACGGCGAGGAAGGAGCAACCGACTTCTGGGATCGCGCCTCATGCGGCGAAGCTCAGAACTGGACGGGTGCCCGCGGCGATGTCGCTTGCGCGTCGAGTGATCTCGCTTTTCCGGGAAAGTACGACACGCAGCTCCGCACGCATGCCTTCAGTCTCTCCGGGCAGAGCTCGGCGCGGCTCGAATTCACCATGAACTACCAGCGGGTGAACGACACGCTCACTCTCGAGGGTTCGACGGACAATGGCGCCAACTGGCAGTTGATCGAGAACTTCACTGCTTCGGTGGGCACCTCGCGCGGCGTGGCCGGTGTGCGGCTCGTCCGCTCGCTCGACGCCTACCTGGGCGCCCCCGCGGTCCGGCTTCGTTGGCGCTATTCGAACACGGTCGACGGAGCGAGCGACATGTACATCCAACTCGACAACATCGCTCTCACGTGCGGCGGCGGGATCTTCTTCGACGGCTTCGAATCCGCCGATACGCACGCATGGTCGAGCGCGAGCGCCTGACTCCGGCCCAGACATAGGTGCCCCGGTCGGAGTGCCAGCCGAATTCCCAGGCGAGAACTCCTGGGGCGGCGGTGCCCGGCGCCTGACGGGCGTCGACGAGCCGGGGGGCGGCCCCACCCCCCGGTGCTCCGGTATCCTTCTCCGCCATGCGAATCCTCGTGCTCGGGGCGACCGGTGCGGCCGGCGGGAGCCTGCTCGACGTCGCCCTGACGAGCCCGCTCGTCGCCGAGGTGCGGACGCTCTCCCGCCGGCAGATCGAAACCGGCTCGGCGCGCCACGTCGGCTTCGTGCATGCGGATCTCTTCGACTACCGGCCGGTCGCCGAGGCGTTCGCCGGGGTCGACGCCGCGTTCTACTGCATCGGCCGCTCGGTGAGCCAGATCGGCGACGAGGCGGCCTATCGCCGGCTCGCCCTCGAGGCGGCGGAGGTTGCAGCGCAGCAGCTCGCCGCCGCGAGCCCGGCGGCGGCGTTTCACTACCTGAGCGGGCAGGGCGCGAGCCTCGCGAGCCGCCAGATGTGGGCGCGCGTCAAGGCCGAGGCCGAGCAGAGCCTCCTCGCGCGCCACGCGGCGGTCTGCTGGCGCCCCGGCGCGATCGACGCCCGGCGCACCGAAGGCTGGCCGTTCTTCTACCCGGCGACGATCCGGACCATGCGCTGGATCTTCCCCTCGCGGCGCTACTACGTCCGCGGCGAGGATCTCGGCCGCGCGATGCTCGAGGTCGCGGCCGGGCACGCGCGCTCGCGGATCCTCGAGAACCCCGAAATCCGCACCATCGCCGACCGCGTCCGCGAGCGGGTGCCGGTCGCCCCTCTGCGATAGCAGGAGGAACGAGGCCGGGCGCCTTCCTGCACCTCGTCCTTCCCGCCGAACGCCGTTGCGGGAGCGGTGCTGCGAGGGAGTACACTCTCTACGTCTCCGCTGTCGCGAAGCGCTCGAACCTGCACGACTGCCGCTCTGGGAGGGAATCCGCATGAACCGAGTCCGTCCGTTCGCCGCCGTTCTTGTGCTGCTGCTCTGCGCCGGCCCCGCGCTCGCCCAGCCGACGGGCGGGGCCTGCCAGATCGGCCCCGGCCTGGGTGCGACGCTCCTCTATCCGTACTTCGAGCTCGATCTCGCCGACCCGTTGAACGTCACGACCTTGGTCGCGGCCGCGAACGGCGGCAGCGACGCGGTGCTGACGCGTTTCATTCTGTGGACCGACTGGGGAATCCCGACGATCGCCTTCGACGTCTATCTCGAGCCGTTCGCCGTGCAGACGCTCAACCTGCGCGACGTGTTCAACGGCATCCTGCCCTCGACCGGCGAGGGCGTCGATCTGTCGACGATTCCGCTCTGCGCCGCCCATCCGCCGAGCCACGCCAACCCGGCGCTCACCCCCGAGCAGCGGGCGCAGCTCGCCGCCGATCACACCGGCGTCGACGGCCCGCTCGCCTTCAACTGCGCCGGCAGCCCGCATCCCGACCAGATCGCCCGCGGCTACATCACCGTCGACGTCGTCGATCAGTGCAGCGGCGTCGAGGGCTACGATCCGACCTACACGCCGAAGAACACCACCTACCCGTACTTCGACAACGGCGCCGGCACCGGCATCGCGGTCAACAGCAACGTCCTCTGGGGCGACGTGGTCTACATCGATGCCGACAACGCCGCCGCGCAGGGCTCTGAAGCGATCGCCCTGTGGGCGAGCGCCGCGCAGTTCTCGGGCACCGGGATCTACACCTTCTACGGCCGCTTCAGCGCCTGGGACGGCCGCGACGACCGCGTGCCGCTGCCGCGCCTGTGGGACCAGCGCTTCGTGAACGGCGGCCCGTTCGCGGGCGCCGCCGACCTCATCGTCTGGCGCGACCCCGGCGTGCCGGTGACCTACCCCGCCTGCGGCAGCGAGCCGGCCTGGTATCCGCTCGCGACCTCCAACAACGTCGCGCTCGACGAGGGCGGCGACAACGCCTACAACTTCGGCAACGGCGCCTTCCCCCTCGCCACGCAGCGGGTGAGCGTCGCCTCCCTGGCAATCCCGTTCAGCTTCGGCTGGGCGCAGCTCGGCACCGGTACGTCGCAGTCGTGGGTGCAGCCGACCCTGGGTGCCGCCGGCCTCTTCAGCGCGAGCTGGAACGGCACGCCGGTGCTCTTCAACTGCGGCGCGCGCCCCTAGGGCTCCTCCCCACCGGCCCGCGCGGCTTCCTGGCTCTCGGCGACTTGGCGCGCGTTGGCGCCTCAGGGAGAGATTCGTGCACCTCCGACTCCGGCAACTTCGGCGGCTTCGGCGGCTTCGGACCGCGCTGCTCATCGTCGGTGAGCATCGCGAGCCAGAAGGCTGGATCGACTCCCGGTAGGGGCGAACCGCTGAAACCGGACGCGTCGCGGGTCAGGATGGCTTCGCAGCCGGCCGCCTCGGCAGCGGCAGCGGTCACCGCATCTTCGAAGTCCTCGAGGGGCAGCACGAGCGCGCGCTGGATCGTCGTCCCGTCGACTGGGGCAATGGCGAAGAGGGCGCAGAGATCCTGGACGACCTTTCGCTCTTCGGCTCTGCCCCGGGCGCGACCGACGAGGTAAGCGAGCGTCGTGACCGCATGCGCGGAGAGGAAGCCCTCCACCTGGCGCGCTTCGATCGCCGCCATGCACGCGGTCGAGGCCGCCGCATGCGGCGCGCGCGCCAGCAACACGTCGAGCACCACGTTGACGTCGACGAGGACCCGCCTCAACGGTACTTCTCGTCCAGATACCGGCGGTAGGTCTCGCGATCGACCTTGGCGCCGCGCAGCAGACCGGCGAGCCGCGCGGTGACCGGTGGGAGGGGTCGTCGTGGCGGCGGCGCGATGCCCCGACCCGCTGTCGGGCGACTCGGATCTGCCAGCGCGTCGAGAAAGCGCTCGACCAGCGCCGAAACCGACGTCCCCCGCCGCCGCGCGAACTCCTTCGCCCGCTCGACGACCGCCTCGTCCACGCTGAGCGTCAGTTTCGCCATGTACGTATCGTAGTGCTCGCGTTATACGTACGCAACCGCGCTAGTGGATCAGCTCCCCCGACCCGTCCGAGCGCACGAAGACGATCTCCGGCGCGCCGACCTGGATCCCCGCCGCGCCGCCGTCGCCGCCGACGAAGACCATTCCGAGATCCGGCAGGACGACCGCCGGCGAGCCCGGCTGGATCGCCGGAATGGGGACCACCTCGAGCACCCGGTCATCGACGCCGTTGACGTCGGCATCGACGAGCGTCGTCGTGGCAAGGGCGGTCAGGTCAAGGATCGCGAGGCCGCCGGAAGCTCCCGAGACGTAGGCGCGCATCCGCGTCCGGTCGATCGCCACGCCGAGCGCCGCCAGCGGCAGGCGGATGCGCGACACGAGCTGCGGCTCCGTGCGCCGCGTGAGGTCGAAGATCAGCAGGCCGCCGGTGGCGTGGGTGACGAAGGCGTAGTCGCGCTCGCGCTCGATGTCGTCGACGCGGCCGTCGGCGTTCGTGTCCCAGGGGAGGTCGACCTCCGCCGCAATGGCGCGCACCGCCCGCGAGCCCTCGACCTCGGCGCAGGCGTCGGCGAGGAACGCGAGATTCCCCACCGCCGACGGCGGGCTCTCGATCTGCGCCAGGCCGCGGAAGCTCACCAGCGCAGCGACATCGATCGCCGGCGAGGCGGTCGCCTCGACCAGAAGATCGAGTCCGATGAGCGCGCTCGAGAGATCCGCCACGGCCTCGTTGCAGAGCTCGAGGCTCGAATCGCCTGCTCCCGAGTAGATGCCGACCACCCGGCTCGCGGCTGGCGAGGGGTCGTTGGGGCCGTGGTAGAAGGCGTTGACGTCCACCGCCTCGACGCCGGCGCCGAGCGTCGCGAGATAGGCGATCGTCGCGCGGTTGCGCAGCAGCTCGATTCGATCGCCGCTTACGGCGGCGATCGTCAGCGAGAAGCCGCCTCCCGAATCGGAATCGACGCGCGCGAAGCTGCCGCGGCTGAGATTGCGCAGCGAGACCGGCGCCTCCGATGCCGCGCCGTTGCCGCTGACCGCGAGCGTCCCCAGGGCGGCGCCGGCCCCCGGCGTGAAAGCTGCCACGAGCCCATCCGGCGCCGGCTCCCCCGCCTGCCAGCGCGACGAGAGGTCGTCCGAGTAGAGCTTCACCTTGCGCGGCGTTCCCGCCGGAAGCTGCGTGCCGGTGCCGCCGAGCCGATCGGAGACGATCGTCGTACCGCGCCAGGCGAAACCGCGCGCCGCCACGGGGTCGGGCGCGGCGACGATCTCCGGCAGCGCGAGGGGATCGAAGATGCGCAGCACGCCGAAGTTGGCGACCCCGCCGCCCGCCACCAACAGGCGCCCGTGCGGGTCGACCGCGATCGCCCGGACGACATCGGAATATGGGAGCGGGAAGGTGAGGCCCCCCGGCATCACGTTGGCGAGCGCCGAAGGGTCTGACGCATCGAGCACCGCCAGTCCCTGCTGCCCGGCGGCGAGGAAGAGAAGGTTGCCGAGCCGCGCGACGTCGTAGACATGCTCGAACGGATAGTGCCCGACCACCTGACTCGCGCGGGCGCGGAAGTCGATTTCCAGCGTCCGATTCCAGCTGTTCCCGGACGGATCGGCGATCGTCGGCCCGAGCTCGAGGTGGAGGGCGGGATCTGTCGGCCAGGCGCCGCGCGGCGTGACGACGACCACCGAACGGTCGGCGCCGAAGTCGACATCCGCGCCGAGGACGTGGTTCCCGTCGTCGAGCACCCGCACGGACCCGAGCACATCTCCCAGCGGCTCGCTCCATTCGATCTCAAGCGCCGCGGTCGCATCAACGCGCGCGCCGATCGCGAGCAAGTAGCGATGCCCGTCCTCCACGGTCGCCTGCAGCTCGAACGAGCCGTCGTGGGCCGCGGTGGTGAAGACGGCGATTTCGTCGTCGATCCCAACAAGTCGGACACGCGTCTCGGCCGCCATGGAGCCCACCGCTCCGGTGATCTCTACACCGCCGCCGGCAATGAAGAAGCTCACCCCGCGATCGAGCTCACCCGCGGCGGCCTCGGCCGCATCGAGAACGAAGAGACGGAGCGGCGAACCCGCGAGCGGGTAGGGCGTCGCCGTGTCGCCAAACGTCGCCGGCGGAACCTCGGTGACGCCGCCGTCGCCCGGCGGAGGCGTAAGCTCGCCCTCGTACAGCACGAAGCCGGAGGCGCTGTCGTGAACCGTCACCGAGACCGGGGTGCCGAGCAGCGTCGGAATGAGGACGGCGGCATTCTCGAGGAACGACGCGATGGCGCCGTTCAACACCGTGACGATCCCGGAGAGTCCGGTCTCGACGTAGGCGTTGCTCCAGAAATTCGTCGGGAAGCCTAGGAAGCCGATTGGCTCGGGCGTCCACGAGATGGTGTAGTTGCCGGCGAAGGCGAGGCCGGGAAGCATCGAGCCCGGATTGGCCGCGGCGAGCTCTGACAGGGACGGTCCCGAACCAGGGTCGTCGCCAGCGGCAAAGGCACTTACGGTGAAGACGCTAGCTGAGAACGGCGCCGCCCCCGCGGCAAGTGTCGT
>JAGOCP010000180.1 GCA_017998715.1 Thermoanaerobaculia bacterium
GTGCTTCAGTCCGCGGACGTCCAACTGATCATCCACGCCATCCCTGAGCCGTACAGCAGTTCCATTGCCATCGAAGTGCCGCCGGTGGCGCGCGAGGAACAGGCCATCAAGCCGTTCTTCACCGTCGCGAGTCTGGCAGCAGCGGAACGCATCGCCGAGCAATGCGGCGGCAGGGTCTGGGGTCCTGTCTGGCCTGGCCCAGGCATCCAGGTGCGCAATGTCTGCGATCCGGAAGGCAACATCGTGCACCTGCGCGAGAGTGTGGCCTGACCCCTTCGTCCGCGAACGGTCGCGCGACGCGCGTTCGCGACTGCGCTTAGGATTCGCCGCGCCTCAGCGGAATCCGTGACGGTTCACCAGCAGCCTCGATCAGAACGCGCGGGTGTGCCGCGCGAGGAAGGAAATGGCATGGCCAAGCTCGTGTTCGGAATGAACCAGTCCCTCGACGGCTACGTCGACCATATGGCGTTTGCACCGAGCCCCACGCTCTTCCGCCACTTCGTCGCCGAGGCCGAGGGGCAGGCGGGCAGTGTTTATGGCCGACAGATGTACGAGATCATGCGTTACTGGGACGACGATCATCCCGAGTGGAATGCAGACGAACGCGCCTTTGCGGCGGCGTGGCGGAAGCAGCCGAAATGGGTCGTTTCGCGCACGTTGAAATCGGTCGGGCCCAACGCCAGGCTCGTCGAGGGGGATCTCGCCGGCGCGATCCGCCAGCTGAAGGCCGAGCGTGACGGAGAGATCGAAGTGGCTGGCCCGGTCGTGGCGCACAGCCTCACCCAGCTCGGCCTGATCGATGAGTATCGAATCTACCTGCACCCCGTCGTGCTCGGTCACGGCAGGCCCTACTTTGCCGGACCCCGGCCACCGCTTCGCCTCATCGCCAGCGACCGGATGGGCGAGGATGTGCTCCGGTTGAAGTACGTTCCTGCCGAGCGTTGCGAGTCCCCGGATAGAGGTCGCCGCTGAAGCCGGGTCTCGTGGAAGAATCCGAGCCATCATGAGAATCACGGTCGAGACGAAGGTAGACGCCCCGCTCAGCCGGGTGTGGAAGGCCTATTCCAGCCCGGAAGACATCGTGCAGTGGAACGCCGCGTCGGACGACTGGCATACGACGCGTTCGACTGTCGATCTGCGGCCGGGCGGCAAGTTCTGCTCGCGCATGGAAGCGAAAGACGGCAGCTTCGGCTTCGACTTCGAGGGCACCTACACCCGTGTCGTGCCGGAGAGTCTCATCGAGTACTCCTTGGGCGACCGTGAAGCCACGGTCGCGTTCGTCGAGCTCGGCGGCGAGGCGGCCGGTGTCACCGTGCGCGTCTCGTTCGACAGCGAAGAGACGCATTCGATCGAGCAGCAGCGCGCGGGCTGGCAGGCCATTCTCGACCGCTTCCGGCGGCATGTCGAAGGCGGAAGCTAGACCTCCGCGGACTCGCGCGCGCCGGAATCCGAAAATGCTCCTCCTCGCCGCCGCTCTGATCTTTCTCACCGGTGCCGCGCACTCCTATCTGGGAGAGCGCTACATCCTGATTCGCCTGTTCCGGCGCGACGACTTGCCGCAGCTCTTCGGAGGAACAGCCTTCACGATTGGCACACTGCGCTTCGCCTGGCATCTCACGACCGTCGCCTGGTGGGGCTTCGCCTATCTGGCGTTCATCGCTTCGCAGGGGCCCGTCTCCACCGACCAGGTGCTCGCGACCGTAGGCGGCGTGGCGCTCGTCTCGGCGGCCTTCCCGCTCTACTTCACCCGCGGCAGGCACCTGTCGTGGATCGTCTTTCTCGTCGTCGGCGTGCTGGCGTTCCTGGCGCGCGGAGCTCAGTGACCCGCCGCTTGCAGCCCGTGCGGAGCCGCCGGGGAGCCACGAGGCTTCGACCCTCCCGACCTGGCCGACACAAGTCGGCTGCGCAGGGTGCTCAAGCCGGGCGCGCTAGAATCGGAGGCAGGAGTGCCACCCAATGACCAGGGTCTTCGATGTCGTCGTCGAACGAGATGAAGAGGGCATCTACGTCGCCTCGGTGCCGGCGCTGCCTGGTTGCCACACTCAGGCTCGATCTCTCGACGAGTTGATGGAGCGCGTCAGAGAGGCGATCGCCCTGTGCCTCGAAGTCGAGGGCGATGAGGTCTCCAAGCTCGACTTTATCGGCGTGCAGCGCGTGTCCGTCCCGGCGTGACTCGTCTTCCCATCGTCACGGGACATCGGCTCATTCGTGGACTGGAACGCGCGGGCTTCGCCGTGGTGAGAACGCGAGGAAGCCACCACTTTCTAAGGCACCCGGACGGGCGAGCGACAGTTGTTGCCGTTCATGTCGGCGAGACCGTAGGCCCCGGGTTGATGTCCAAGATCCTCCGCGACTGCAAGATCGACCGCGAAGAGCTTCTCCGCCTCCTCCAATAGACGATGGCATTCCCTGGCTCGGATGAACGGATACGGCGGCCACGCCCCATCTCGTCGCGGAGTCGGATGGTCGCGGCGCTCCTGGCTGCGGCGCTCGTCTCGGCGGCGGCCGGCGCGGCGGATCTGAAGAGCGAGCTCGCGACGCTCGAGGTCGGGAAGGTCCTGCGCGACGAGGCGACGGGAGTGACGCTCCGGTTCCTGCAGAAGCACGCTGGCGAAGCCGGAGAGGACGGCTGGGGGAGCGCCACCTCCAAGGGCTGCGGGCTCTCGGTCCGCATGCCGGCGCCCTTTCAGGAGCTCGAGCAGAGGGCCCCGGCGACGGACGGAGCGGAGCTCACCTTCGTCGTGCTCGGGAGCCACACCGAGGCGGGTGCCAAGTTCACCGTGATGTGCACGCGGCGCTCCGACGACATCTTCCGCGAAGACTTCGTCCCCGCGACCCTGGCGGAGATCGCGCGAAAAAACGAAGTCCTCGAGCGGCGCGAAGTCACGCGGGGTGGCCGCACCTTCGCCCACCTGTCCTTCCGCGGCCACGACTCGCTCGCCACCCTCGAGCTCGCCCGCCTGGGCAACGCCGCCTATCAGCTCACCGTCGAGGTGCCACAGTCGGAGGCCGCCGCGCTGCCGGCGCTGTCCGAGAAGTTCTTCGCCTCCTTCGTACCTTAGCGGCCCGCCGCGCTAGAGTGCGCGCTTTGCGATGCAGCTTCCGACCGCCGCTCGAGTCGAAGCCACGCTCGCGAAGGGAGTCGCCAGGCCATGAATGCACGACAGCGTGAAGAGTTGTTGCACACGTTGAAGATCCGTTTCGACAAGAACCCGCAGCGGCACGCGGGGCTCGCCTGGGCCGGCGTCCTCGCCAGGCTCGAAGGCCATCACGACGCGCTGCGATCCCTCCAGGAGATGGAAGCCACAGGGGGCGAACCGGACGTCATCGGCAAGGCTGGCGATGGCGGAGGTTTCCTTTTCTGTGACTGCTCGCCAGAAAGCCCCGGCGGTCGGAGAAGCCTCTGTTACGACGGCGCCGCTCACGCCTCCAGGAAAGAGAACAAGCCCGCCGGGAGCGCGGTCGAGATGGCCGCGCGGATCGGCGTGGCACTCTTGACCGAAGCGCAGTATCGCGCCCTGCAGGAGCTCGGCGAGTTCGATACCAAGACGTCGAGCTGGATCGCGACGCCCGCCGACGTTCGGGAACGCGGCGGCGCCCTGTTCTGCGATCGTCGCTATGGCAGGACCTTCACCTACCACAACGGTGCAGAGTCTTACTACGCCGCCAGAGGTTTCCGCGGCCAGCTCGTCGTCTGAAGTCCGCGCCGGGAGAAGCGCTCGACGGCACGGCGGAAAGTCGACTGGCGGCAACGACAAGGAAGACCATGACTCTCCAAGAAACGCTGAAACAGCTCGAAGCGCTTGGCAACGAGAAAGTGGGGGCGCGCAATCGCAAGCTCGGCGCTGGCGATGAGCAGTTCGGTGTCCAGATGGGCGATCTGCGCAAGGTGGCGGCGAAGGTCAAGCGCGATCACGCCCTGGCGCTCGCGCTCTGGGAGACCGGCAACCTCGACGCGCGGCTGCTGGCCATCCAGGTCCTCGAGCCGAAGCGGCTGTCGGAGGTCGAGCTCGAAGCCATGGTGCGCGCCGCGAACTTCGGCTGGCTGGCGGACTGGCTCAACTCCTATGTCGTCAAAGAGCATCCGGCGAAGGAGATCCTGCGGCAGAAGTGGATGACTCCGCAGACCGTTCGCGAACCGGGGGGCTCGTGGCTGGCGCGGGCCGGTTGGAGCCTGACCTCCGGGCGCATCAACGGCAGTCCCGGGGGGCTCGACCTGCCGGCGCTCCTCGACCGCATCGAGAGCGAGATGCCGGCGGCGCCGCCCGAGACCCAGTGGACGATGAACAACTGTCTCGCCGGCATCGGTATCCACTTCCCCGAGCTTCGCGAGCGCGCGCTGGCGATCGGCGAGCGCCTCGGCGTTTTCCGCGACTATCCGGTTTCCAAGGGCTGCACCTCGCCCTTCGCCCCGATCTGGATCCGCGAGATGGTGCGCCGGAAGAGCTGAGGCCCGGCGGGCGTGGAGCTTGAGTTCGTCGGCCGGGATTCATATCTTCGCCGGATGCGAAGCCCGCTTCTGCGAGTCTCTCTTTGCCTGGCGCTGCTTCAAACCGGCTGCGCCGCGAATCGACTGCCATCGCCGCCGCCGATCGCCCTGCCCGCCGCCTGCAGCATGGCCGCGGCGAGCGCGTGGATCGAGCGCTGGTTGGCGGCGTGGGAGCTCACCTCGCAGGAGATCCTTCGTCTGCCCGAGGCGCCGGCGCCCGAGATGCTGTTCTACGACAGCGCCTGCATCTACACGACTTCGGCGGTGAGCGCCGGCGGCGCGCCGCCGGTCGCCGGACCGTTGTGGCGCGGCGCGAAGCTCCCCTGGCGGGCGCTCGCGCACGACGGTGCGCTCACTCTGCCGGACGGATCTCGAGTCCCCGTCGCGCTGATGTCGTTCACCAACGCCACTCCCGAGACCGGCCCGTTCTTCGTCATGGCGGCGCCGGCCTTCTGGGTCGAGAACGGACACGGCGAAGAGCCCGGGCTCACCGGCGTCTTCCTGCACGAGTTCGCCCACACTCGTCAGGTCGCCGGCATGGGCGCGCGCATCGCGCCGATCGACGCCGCCTGGGAGCCGCCCGGGGAGCTCAACGACGACGCCGTGCAGAAGCGGTTCGCGGACGATCCGGAGTATGTCGCCGCCTACCTCGGGGAGCGCGATCTGCTCTATCGCGCTGCGGCGGCGGCCTCGCTGGCGGAGGCGCGCAGCCTGGCTGCCGAGGCGCTGGCGAGCATGAGAGAGCGTCGCGCCCGCTGGTTCACCGGCGAGAGCGCCGTGTTCGCCGAAGTCGACGACATCTTCCTCGCCATGGAAGGCGTCGGCCAGTGGGCGGCTTACGCCTGGCTCGCCCGTCCCGAAGGTGGGGCGCTCGATCGGGAAGCAGCGATCGCGAAGATGCTCGGCCGGCGCAAGTGGTGGGTGCAGGACGAAGGCCTGGCGCTGCTCCTCGCCGTCGACCGGCTGCTGCCCGAGTGGCCGGCGCTCGAGTTCAGCGTGCCGGCGCTGGGGGCGGAGCCGCTGCTCGAACGGGCGGTAGCGGCACGGTGAGTCCAGGCGCCGCCGCCGCCGAGCGGCGATGAACAGCGGCGGCGTCCCGATTGCGTAGGGGAGTTTGCCGGAGTAGTGGTCAGGCCGGCGCCAGGCCGAGGCCGGCCGGCGACTCTTTCGCCACGAAGGCGCGAAACGCGCGCTGTCGGGCCTCGACCTCGTTCGCCAGGGCGGCGAACTCGGAGAGTCCGTGCAGATGGACGAGCGCGGCGTCCTTGCGCATCCAGCGCGCGTCCCAGTAGCCCAGGTTCGCGGCCTTGCGGATCCAGTCGAGCGCGGTCGGAGTGTCGGCCAGCTGGGCATGAACCTTGGCGATCCAGTAGGTGAACGTGCCGTCCGCGGCGGCCCCCGGCTCGGCGGTCGCGAGGAGCTCGCGGACGCGCTCGCGCGAGGCCGCGTCGCCCTCGGCCGCGAGCACGAAGGCGAGCACCCCTTGCGCGATCGGGTCGGCGGAGTCGAGGGCGTAGGCCTGCTCGATCCAGCGCCGCGCCTCCTGGCGGTCGCCGGAGTACCACTCGGCGATTCCGCGCCAGTAGTTGTAGTGCGCGAACTTCGGCCGCCTGAGGACGAGCGCCGTCGCCTCGTCGCGCGCCTCTTCCAGGCGGTCTTCGTAGATCAACACCGAGAGCCGCCGGATCGAATGCGCGAAGCGGCTGTCCGCCGCCGCGGCGCGCTGCTGCGCGGCGAGCGACGCCTGCCAGAGACCGGTGTTCTTGAACAGGTAGGAAAGGCCGTCCCAGGCGGCGGCGTGTGCCGGCGCGCGCTCGAGGGCGCGGGCGAAGTCGAGGAAGGCGCGCTCGTTCTCGCCGCGCTCGAGGTGGATGAGCCCGAGCACCGTGCGCGCCTCGACCGAGCCCGGTTCGAGCGCCAGGGCCTCCGAGACCGCTCGCTCGGCGCGCGCGTAGAGCTCGACGTCGCCGGCGAACTCCGCCGTCTCGGCGTCGTGCCGGCCGAGCCGGATGAGGAGGGCAGCGCGCTGGGCCGTGGCCTCTTCCGGCGCAAGTCGCTGGGTGAGCTCGAGCGCCTTCTCGATCAGCGGCCGGGCGTCGCGCGGATTGCGCGCCGCGGCGAGCTCGGCTGCGGCCAGGGTGTGCTCGATGGCGCTGGCGAAGTCGCGGCCCATCTCGCAGTGCAGAGCGAGCGCGACGCGCATCGGCTCCAGCCGGCCGGCGTGGAGACGAACCAGCGCCGCGGCGGCGAGGAGGTGCTTCGCCGCCCGCCGCTTGGGGGCGAGAGCGTCGTAGAAGGCGTGCTGATAGAGCGAATGGACGAAACGATAGCGCTGGCTCGAGTGGCCACCGGCGAGCTCGAGGTCGCCGATCGGCTCGACCAGGCGATGGGCCGCCTCGAGCGTGCGCAGGCGCTCCTCGATCTCCATCTCGTCGCGCTCGGTGAGCGCGGCGACCACCGCACCGGTGAACTCGAGTCCCTCGACGCTGGCCGCGGTGAGCAGCCGCTTGTCGGCCTCTTCGAGTCGCTCGACCTTCTCGCGGATGAGCGCCACCATCCCCTCGGGCACGATGCGGTCCATCGAGTCGAGCGAGCGCGCGAGCACCACCCGCCCGCCGTCGCGCGACACCGCGCCCGACTGCAGGAGATGGTTGAGGACGTT
>JAGOCP010000017.1 GCA_017998715.1 Thermoanaerobaculia bacterium
CGTCGGAGACCTCGACGCCGAGGAAGCCCGAGGCCTCGATGATGTGCGCCACCTCGCGCAGCTTCACCTTGTCAGCGAGCGACTTCTTGTCGGTGAGGCCGCCCAGGAGCGCGACGCGCAGGGCGTCTTCCGGGAAGCCGCGGTCGGTCAGCTTCGCCATGTTCTCGCGGAAGGTCTCGACCTTCTCGACGAACTGGCCGAGCTTCGGGCCGCGCATCGTCCTGCCGCCGTCGAGGGTCAGCTCCCAGCCGTTCTGGATGCGTTCGACGCGGAAGGCGCGGTACTCGCGGTCGTCCTTCAGATAGCTGTCCTTCTTGCCCTCGGCCACCTTGTAGAGCGGCGGCTGGGCGATGTAGAGATGGCCGCGGCGGATGAGCTCGCCCATCTGGCGGTAGAAGAAGGTGAGGATCAGGGTGCGGATGTGCGAGCCGTCGACGTCGGCGTCGCACATGATGATGAGCTTGTGGTAGCGCAGTTTGAGGATGTCGAAATCCTCGCGCCCGATGCTGGTGCCGAGGGCGGTGATGATCGTCTTGATCTCCTCCGAGCCCAGCATCTTGTCGAAGCGCGCCTTCTCGACGTTGAGGATCTTGCCGCGCAGGGGGAGGATCGCCTGGAACTTGCGGTCGCGGCCCATCTTGGCGGTGCCGCCGGCGCTGTCACCCTCGACCAGGAAGAGCTCGGCGAACTCGGGGTTGCGCTCGGAGCAGTCGGCGAGCTTGCCCGGCAGGTTCGAGGCGTCGAGGACGCCCTTCCTCCGGGTGAGCTCGCGGGCCTTGCGCGCCGCCTCGCGCGCGCGGGCCGCCTCGACGCACTTCTCGATGATCCGCTTGGCGACGCCCGGGTTCTCCTCGAAGAAGGTGCCGAGCTTGTCGTTCATCACCTGCTGCACCCAGCCCTTGATCTCGGAGGAGACCAGGCGATCCTTGGTCTGCGACGAGAACTTGGGGTCGTGGATGCGCACCGAGACGACGGCGGTCAGGCCTTCGCGCACGTCGTCGCCGGAGAGGGTGGTCTCTTTCAGTTGCTTCGACAGCCCGGAGTTCTGGGCGTAGGCGTTGATCGTCCGCGTCAGCGCCGCCTTGAAGCCCTCGAGGTGGGTGCCGCCGTCGCGGTTGTTGATCGTGTTGGTGAAGGAGTAGATCTGCTCGCCGTAGCTGTCGTTCCACTGCAGGGCGACCTCGCAGCGCTCCTCCGGCCCGGCGTCCTTCTTCACCTCTTCGAAGTAGATCGGTTTCGGGTGAAGAGCGCTCTTGTTCTTGTTCAGATGTTCGACGAACGAGGCGATGCCGCCGGCGTACTCGAAGTCGGTCGCCTTGTCGCTGCGCTCGTCCTGGAGATGGATCTTCACCCCCTTGTTGAGGAACGCCTGCTCGCGCAGGCGCTGGGCGAGGGTGTCGTAGCTGAACTCGAGCACCGTGAAGATCTCGTTGTCGGGGATGAAGCGCACCTTGGTGCCGGTCTTCTTGGTCTTGCCGATCGCCGCGATCGGCGAATCGGGCTTGCCGCGGCGGAAGGTCTGGAACCAGACCTGGCCGTCGCGCTTGATTTCGAGCTCGAGCAGCACCGAGAGGGCGTTGACCACCGAGACGCCGACACCGTGCAGACCGCCCGAGACCTTGTAGACGTTGTTGTCGAACTTACCGCCCGAGTGCAGCTCGGTCATGATCACTTCGGCGGCCGAGCGGTTCTCGCCCTTGTGCAGGTCGACCGGGATGCCGCGGCCGTCGTCCTCGACGGTGACGCTGTTGTCGGAGTGAATCGTGACCACGACATGGGTTGCATAGCCCGCCTGCACCTCGTCGATCGAGTTGTCGACGAGCTCGAAAACCATGTGGTGCAGACCCGAAGCGTCATCGGTGTCGCCGATGTACATGCCGGGACGTTTGCGGACCGCTTCGAGACCTTTGAGGACCTTGATGTCCTCGGCGGTGTAGGAGGCTTGCTGGGGGGTTTGAGGCTTGGCCAAAGTGAGGTTCTCCGGAGGCTGGTCGAACCGCAGAACTGTATCACACGGCGGCCCTGTTGAACAAGCGCCAAAGTGCTGAAAATAAATAGGTTAGTTGTTGGCGGAAGAGTCCTGGATCACACCCCTTGCGAGGCTCCAACGGACCCCCGGCGCGCGTCCCGCGAAGACCTCCGGGCGGCTGCTGGTGGCGAGGATCTGTGGGGCGTCGGCGAACAGCGCGACGGCGAGACCGAGACGCTCACGATCGAGCTCGGCGTCGAGGTCGTCGAGCAGCACCAGCGGTGCCCGGCCGGCGGCGGTGAGGAGTTGGGCGAGGCCGGCAAGGAGCGACAACACGAGAACTTTCCGTTCGCCCGCCGAGGGCGACCGCCGTGTTGCGGCGGTCTCGAGCAGGATTTCGACCCGGTCGCGCTGGGGGCCGAGCAGCGGCTGGCCGCGCTCGCGCTCGCTGCTGGCTCCGGCGGCGAGCGCTTCGGCAACCGCCGCCGGCCCGCCGAGCGCGGCGCCGGGCGACGGCTGATAGGTCAGGCGCAGCGGCGGCAGGTCTCCGCCCTGCCGCGCGAGCAAGGCGCTCGCTGCCGCCTCGAGACGCTGGACCAGATCGGCGCGTTCGGCGGCGCGCCGCGCCACCAGCGGCGCCAGAAGCTCGTTCCAGGCCCCGAGCTCGGCGCCTGCACCGCGCGAGCGCGCGGCCAGGAGGTGACGCTTCTGGGCCAGCACGCGGTGGAGCTCCGAGTGCTCGGCGAGGCGCGTCGGCCGGAGCAGCAGCGCTGCCCGGTCGAGGAATCGGCGGCGGCTTTGAGCGGGGCCGGCGACCAGGTCGCGCTCGGCCTCGCTCCAGGCGACGACCGGCAGCAACGCGATATGTTCGGCAATCGTGGACGGCTTGTCCTGCAAAGTCAGGCGCCGACCCTCGGCGGAGTAGGCCGCCCCCAGGTCCCAGACGCCGTCGCGCTCGACCTCCACCTGGACGAGAAAGCTCTCGGCGCCGCGCGCGCAGCATTCGGCGAGCGTCGGAGTGCGAAAGCTCTTGCCGGTCGCGGTGAGGTAGATCGCTTCGAGGAGACTGCTCTTGCCCGAGCCGTTCGCGCCGTGAATCAGGTTGAAGCCCGATTCCGGACGCCAGTCGGTCGGTGCCAGCGCACGGAATCGGGCCAGCCGGAGCCGGCGAAGCGGGGTGGTCTCGGCGCTCAGATGCGCATCGGCATGATGACGCAGAGGTAGCGCTCGCCGGCTACCCCTTTGCCCTCTTCCGGTTGCGGCGAACCGACGCACTGGCTGTTCTCGTCCTTCAACTCGAGCAGCACCTTGTCGGTTTCGACCGCGTCGAGGAAGTGCCCGAGATAGTCGGGATTGAGGCCGATCTTGATGTCGCCGCCGGTAATCTCGCAGCCGAGGCTCTCGCTGGCGTCGCCGAGGTCGGGGTTGGCGGCGGCGATCGCGAGCTCGCTGTCGGCGAACTCCAGCCGGACGCCGCGGTTTCTCTCGCCGGTCATGATCGCCACGCGGCGGATCGCTTCGGCGAACGGCTTCCTGTCGAGCACCGCCTTCTTGTCGTTGCCGCGCGAGATCACCCGGTCGTAGTCCGGGAAGCTGCCCTCGAGGACGCGGCAGGTCATTTCGCGGCCGCCGACGGAGAACGAGAGGTGGTGCTCACCGCGGCGGAAGGTGACGTTGCCGTCACCCTCCATCCGCATCAGCTCCTGCAGGGCCTTTCTCGGCACCAGGACCGAATCCTCGACCGCACCCTTGAACTCGTGCGGCGACTCGATGAGCGCCAGCCGATGACCGTCGGTCGCCACCAGTTCGACCGACTTGGACTTGATCTTGAGCAGCGCACCGGAGAGCTGGAAGCGAGAATCCTCGCCCGAGACGGCGAAGAGAATCTTGCCGACCAGGCGGCGGAGGCTCCCGAGCGGCACCTCCATCTTCGGCTTGCCGTCGACGGTCGGCAGCGACGGGAAGTCGGCTGCCGGCAGCCCATGCATGCGGAAGCGGGCCTTTCCGGCCGAAACGAGAAGGGTGCGCTCGTCTTCGACCTTGAGGCGCACCTCGTCGGCCACCACCGAGCGCACGATCTCGGTGAACTTCTTCGCCTGCACGGCGAGCGCGCCCTCGCTCTCGACCTCGGCGGCGACCGAGCTGGTCAGCGAGACGTCGAGATCGGTAGCGGCGAGCTGGAGGCTCTTTCCCCCCGCCTTGAGGAGGATGTGCGACAGCACCGGGATCGTCGTGCGACGTTCGACGATCCCCTGCATGGGACTGAGCTCTGCAAGGAAGAGGTCACGCCGAAGGCGTAGTTCCATAGCTTGATTCTCCGCTAAAAGCTCCGGGCACTGGAGAGAGGAAAACATAACATAGCCGTAGTCGTAGATAGATGCCGGCGGATCTGCGGAAAGCCGGTGGAAGGCCTGAATGGAGTGGGGGCTGCGGGCTCGCCGGCTGTGGAACACCGTCTGCGGAGAGCCATCGAAAGACAGCGGAAAAGTGCCGCCGCTCGGGATTTGAACAGTCCCTCCACCGGTTTTCCGCAGCTGTTAGCGGCCCGCAGCGGAAAACCGCCCAAACTCCGCCCGGCCCGGACGCTAGATTCAGGCGAGATGGCGGGTCATGCCGTCGAGCGTGCGCTCGAGCTCGGCGTCGGTGGTGCGGAGCTTCTGGATCTTGTCGACCGAGTACATGACCGTCGAGTGATGCTTGTCGTTGAACTGGCGGCCGATCTCCGGATAGGAAAGATCGGTGAGCTCCTTGCAGAGGAACATCGCCACCTGGCGCGGGAAGGCGATCTGTTTGGAGTTCGACTTCGACTTGATCTCACTGACCTTCAAGCCGTAGTGGCGGGCGACGAACTTGATGATGTCGGCGGCCGTCGCCCGGCGCCCCTCCTCGGGGAGGATGTCCTTGAGCGTCTCCTTGGCAAGCTCGAGCGAGAGCGGCTTCGCGGTGAGCGAGGAGAACGCGACGACGCGGTTGAGCATGCCTTCGAGCTCGCGCACGTTCGACTTCACCTGGTAGGCGATGAAAAGAGCGACGTCGTCGGGCAGGACGACCCCGTCCTGGTCGGCCTTGCGGCGAAGGATCGCGACTTTGGTCTCGAGGTCGGGCGCCTGGATGTCGGCGATCAGGCCCCACTCGAAGCGCGAGCGCAGGCGCTCTTCGATCGCCGGAATATTGCGCGGCGAGGAGTCGGACGACAGGATGATCTGCCGCTGGCTGGTGTAGAGCGTGTTGAAGGTGTGGAAGAACTCCTCCTGGGTGCGCTCCTTGTTGGCGAGGAACTGGATGTCGTCCACCAGCAGCACATCGATCGAGCGGTAGCGCTCGCGGAAGGCATGCATCGACTTGAAGCGCAGCGAGTTGATGAGCTGATTGACGAACTGCTCGGCGGTGAAATAAAGCACCTTGAGCTCCGGCCGCCGGGCGAGGATCTGGTGACCGACGGCGTGCAGCAGGTGCGTTTTTCCCAGGCCGACGCCACCGTAGAGGAAGAGCGGGTTGTAGCTGTGCGCCGGGCTCTCGGCGACGGCGCGCGCGGCGGCGTGGGCGAACTGGTTGGAGCTGCCGACGACGAAGGTGTCGAAGAGGTACTTGGGGTTCAGCCGGTCGCCAGTCGGAGCCGAAGAGCCGGCTGCCGACCGCTCCGGTCGCTCGGCCCGCGCGGAGGAATCGCTGCGTGCGCCGCGCTCGGAGGAGCTTTCGCCGGCCAGGACGGTGACGGAGAAGAACTCGTCGAACAGTTGCGCGGCCTCACGGTCCAGGGTCTCGCGGTAGCTCTCTTCCAGCGTGTGCACGAAGCGCTCGTTGGGAGCGGACAGCACGAGGCCGCTCTCGTCCTCGCTCTGCACCGTGAGCGGAGCGATCCAGGTGGCGTACTCCTCGGGCTCGAGGATGGCACGCAGGCGCTCCTGCAGACGGGACCAGTAGCTAGAGGACGAAGGCACGGAGTGGGCTGGATATCAACAGTTTTTCCACAGTTTGCGGAAATCTTTCTCGAGGCCGGGGGGTCAACTGGAGTCGAGATCTGAACTATATCGCAGGTGCTCGGTCGCGAGACGGAGAGGCCTCAGAGACCGCGGGTGAGCGCCTGCCAGCCGGCGTCGAGCTCGAGTTCGAGGCGCGGGCGGCCGAGACCGACGAGGGCGCCGTAGCGCGCCCGGAGCCGGGCTTCGAGACGCGCCTCCAGGCGGTCGCTCACCAGGCCGAGGAGCCCCGCCTCGAGGCCGGACCCGCTCTCTCTGGAGATCAGGTCGAGCAGCGTCGGGGCTTTTGGCAGATAGACCAGCGGGAGCTTGTCGGCGGTCGGGATCCCGGCCTCCTCGCGGGCGAGCGCCACCGCCCGGTCGAGGCCGCCCAACTCGTCGACGAGCCCGACGGCGAGCGCGTCGTTGCCCGTCCACACCCGGCCCCCGGCGACCGCCTCGACGGCGGCGCGGTCGAGCTTGCGGCCGGCGGCGACATGGTCGAGAAAGCGGCCGTAGATATCGTCCATCCGGTTGCGCATGAGCGCCGTCTGGCGCTCGTCGAACGGCTTCAGGGCGGAGTAGAGGTCGGCGTTGGCGCCGCGCTGGAGAGGATCGTGCGTGATCCCGAGGAGCTCCTCCTGGAAGCGCCCGGTGGCGAGCTTGCCGGTGACCACACCGATCGAGCCGGTGATCGTCGCCGGCTCGGCGACGATGCGGGTGGCGCGCGCCGCGATGTAGTAGCCGCCCGAGGCCGCGACATCGGACATCGAAACGACGACCGGCTTGCTTTCGCGCAGCAGCTCGACTTCGCGCAAAATGAGATCGGAGGCGAGCGCCGAGCCTCCCGGGCTGTCGATGCGCAGCACGACCGCGACGACCGAGTCGTCCTCGGCGAGGTCGTGGAGTTCCGCGGCCATGTCGGCCGAACCGAGGAGCATCTCGCTGGCGAAGGGATCCGAGCCGCCGCCGCCGCGCACGATCGCGCCCTGGGCGAAGAGGACCGCCACCCGCTTGCCGCCCGGCAAGTTGCCGGAGCCGCGCCGGGCATAGTCGAGGAAATCGGCCAGTTCGACCGTGCCGTCGCCGCCGTCGGCCGGCTTTTCGAGGCCGGCGCGGAACTCGTCGGGATAGGACAGCTCGTCGACCAGGCCCTTCTCCAGCGCTGCCGCCGCCGACAGCGGCGCGGCGGCGATCCACTCGCGCACGGTCGCGGCGTCCTGCTCGCGGGCACTGGCGATGCCGTCGACGATCTGGCCGTAGAAGCTGTCGAGGAGCGCGTCGAGCGCCACTTTGGCCTTCGGCGAGTGTCGCACCTCGGTGAAGATCTCGCCGGCGCTCTTGAACTCGCCAGCGGTCAGGAAGCTCGGTTCGATGCGCAGCTTGTCGAGCCCGCCGCGCAGGAACGGACTGTCGGCGTAAAGGCCGAGAAGATTGATCTCGCCGGCGGGAGCGAGCGCGATCGACGAGCAGGCCGAGGCGAGGTAGTACTCGAGGGTGCCGTTGCCGCCTTCGCCGGCGGTTTCGAGATAGCAGCGCACGGGTTTGCCGGCGCGGTCGAGCTCGGCGATCTGGCGCCGGAGCTCTTGCGCCTTGGCGAGCCCGAAGGAGGCATCGTGGATATGCAGCGCCACGCCGATCACTGTCGGGTCGGTGCGCGCGGCGAGGAAGCCGCGGTAGAGCAGGGCGACCGAGGCCGGCTGCTCGCCGCCGAAGAAGGGCAGCGTGGGCTCGAGGGCCTGTTCCTCGAGCGGCGCGTCCAGGGTGAGGGTGAGGATCTTCGCCGACCCCCAGGTCGGCGTCTGGTGCCGCAACAGAAGGTAGCCGCCGCCGGCGAGGGCGACGCCGAGCAAGATGGCGAGCAACATCAGGAAAAAGAGCTTTCGCATCGAGGACGAGCCTCCAACGCGCAAAGATAGCGTGTTCGGCCTTGGGCGGAGGGGGGTGCCCCTTGGGGCAGAGGGTGGGGGGGCTGGAATATCCCGGGGATGGCACCCGTTTTGCTAACCAGTTAGAGCAGAGTCATCACCGTGCGCGAGGAGGTTCCACTTCCCCATTACCATCCCACCCAGAAGTTTCGAGATCCGGTTGATCTCCACCCCTCTTCAAGACCAGCCAAAACCCCCTAACTAACAGGGGTATAGCCACTTAAGAGCCAACCAACTCGGAACCTCCCGCCTGCGGTTCTTTTCTTCGGCCCCGGTTCACCCCGGGGCCGATCTCTTTTTTGGCAACGCCGTTTTGGCGGAATCTTCCCCAAAGTCGCGGATACACTGCCGTTCGTGCAGGGAAAAACCGCACTTCTCGCCTGGTTCGACCGCCACAAGCGGGAGCTCCCCTGGCGCGCTGCGGGAAAACAGGACGCCTCCGTCCCCGAATCGCTCCCCGACCCGTATGCCGTCTGGATCTCGGAGATCATGCTGCAGCAGACCCGGGTCGAGACGGCGATCCCCTTCTACCTCCGCTTCCTGGAGCGCTTTCCCGACCTTGCCAGTCTGGCGCGGGCCGAAGAGGCAGAGGTGCTTGCGCTTTGGTCGGGCCTCGGCTACTACCGGCGCTGCCGCGGCCTGCTTGCCGCCGCGCGCCAGCTGGTCGCTGCCGGCGGTCGCCTGCCGGCGACGGCGCGCGAGCTCGAGCGCCTGCCGGGCATCGGCCCCTATACCGCCGCGGCGATCGCCAGCATCGCTTTCGGCGAAGCGGTGCCGGTACTCGACGGCAACGTCGAGCGCGTGCTGTCGCGCTACTCCGCGCAAGCCGGCGGGGGGCGTTCGCGGGAGGATCGCGCGGCCCTCCTGACGTTGGCCGCGACGCTGCTCGATCGCGAGCGCCCCGGCGACAGCAATCAGGCGCTGATGGAGCTCGGCGCAACCGTGTGCACGCCGCGCTCGCCGGATTGTCCCCGCTGCCCGCTTGCCGAAAGCTGTGCCGCTCTGGCCGAGGGTTCGCCGGCGAGCTACCCGGCGGCGCCGCCCCGCGCCAGCGCCCGGCGGGTCGCACAGTTGGTGGCGCTCGTCGAGGAGGGGGGGCGGTTCTTGCTCTTCCGGCGCAGCGCTTCGGCGGGGCAGCTCGCCTCGCTCTGGGAGTTCCCCGCGGTCGAGCTCGCAGCCGAGCGCTCACCCGTGGTCGAGCTCGCGCAGCGCTTCGGCGGTACCTGGGAGGTGGGCGGGGAGCTCTTCCGGTTGCGCCATGCGATCACCACCCGGAGCTTCGCGATCGAGGTGCGCCGGGCGAGCCTGGTCGTCGCGGACGGTGTGTTGAGCGAGTCGGCGGACGGCCAGGAGGCCGGATGGTGGAGCCGCGCGGAGCTCGCCGGTCTGCCGCTCACCGGCGTCGCGCGGAAGGTGCTGGCGCGCGCGGCGACTCAGCCGGGCTGATTGGATTCGCCGCCGGAGAGGATGTACCAGCCGACGATCTTGTCGTCGACCTCACGCAGGCGCTTGGCGACCAGGCCGCAGAGGATCTTGAGCAGCGGCAGCGAGGAGATCTTGCGCACGTCGAGGATCCCCGCCACCACTTCGGCCGGAATCGCCAGGACGACCGCGCCGCCGTCGTGGGCGCGCGCCTGCGCCGAGCGCGGCGCGCGGTCGATGAGCGCCATCTCGCCGAAGTAGTCGCCGCGCTCGAGGAAGGCGAGCGCCTCCTCGCCGGCGCCGGGGATGAACTTGCTGATCAGCACCCGCCCCTCCAGGACGACATACATCGCGTCCCCCGGGTCGCCCTCGTGGAAGAGGATCTGGCCGCTCTTCAACTTGCGCTCGCGCGACAGCGAGGTGAGGAAGTTGATCTCCAGCGACGACAGTTTCTGCTCGGCGAAGAGCGAGCGCTTGGCGGCGATGTCGAGCCGGAACTCGCCGGTCGTCGATTTCGCCAGCGGGGGCTTGTCGCCGGCGGAGCGCGGGTTCTGGGAAAAGAACCGCCCGAGCTGGTCGTTGGTGCTGCGGAGCTTGGCCGAGAGGCTCTTCCAGAAGGCCCAATAGAGCGCTACCGCGACCCGCTGATCGCGCTCGAGGAGCGCCAGGGTCGGGGTCGCGAGGAGCGCCACGAGCGCGGACTGGGTGTGCGCGACGACGTCGCCCGAGCGCGTCGCCGAGTCGACGAAGCTGGTCTCGCCGAAAAGCTGTCCGGCGCCCAGCTGGGCGAGGGTGAACTGGCCATAGGGGGTGGTGCGCTGGATGTCCACCAGGCCGCGGTCGACGACGTAGATATCGAGCGTCGGTTCGCCCTGGCGCAGGATGCTGGCTTGCGGCTCGTAGGCGCGACCGACGGCGCAGGCGGCGAGCGCCTCGAGCTCCGGCTCACGGAAGTGCGCGAAGAGCGCGAGCTGGGCGAGTCTCGAGGCCAGTCCCAAAGTACCGCTATTGTATCGTCCAAATGCCCACCTATCGTCTGACCATCGAATACGAAGGCACCCGCTATCGCGGCTGGCAGGAACAGAAGAACGCACGCACCGTCGCCGGCGAGGTTCGCCAGGCGATCGAGGGGGCCGCCGGCGAGAAGGTCGAGCTCGGCGGCTCGGGCCGCACCGACGCCGGAGTGCACGCCCTGGCGCAGGTGGCGCACTTGAAGACCGCCGGCAAGCTGCGCCGCGAAGAGGTTCTGCGGGCGGTGAACGACGCCCTGCCGGCGGACATCCACCTGCTTTCGCTCGAGCCCGCCGGCGAGCGCTTTCATGCCCGGCACACCGCGACCTCGCGCAGCTACGTCTACCAGATCTCGCGCCGCCGGACGGCGCTCGCCAAGCGCTTCGTCTGGTGGGTGCGGCGGCCGCTCGACGTCGGCGCGATGCGCGCCGGCGCGCAGTTGCTCTCCGGACGCCACGACTTCGCGCGCTTCTGCGAGAAGCCGCTCGAGCAGACTTCGACGGTGGTGGTGGTCGAGCGCTGCGAAGTGGAGAGCATCGGCGAGCTCGTGCTGGTGCGCGTCGTGGCGTCGCACTTCCTGTGGAAGATGGTGCGGCGGATCGTCGGCGCGCTGGTGGAGGTGGGAGGCGGCACGCTCTCGCTCGCGGCGCTCGAGGGGCTGCTCGACCCGCAGGGTCCGGCGAAAGCAGGCGAGTTCCTGCCGGCGGAAACCACAGCGCCACCCTCGGGGCTGTTTCTCGAACGCGTGCTCTATCCCGGCGACGCGCCGCTCGGCGCAGTGCGGCCGGTGACGCCGATCGAGCGCTAGGGCTGCTTCACAGCAGGTCGAGCTGCGCCGGGCGGAGCTTTCCGAGCGCCGCCGCCTCGACGTCGTCGAGCCAGTCGGCGGAGCGCCCGGCGTCGAGGGCGAGGACGGGAATGGCGCGCGCCGCGACCTCCGCCCGCAGGCGCTCGTCGACGGCGCGCTGGAACGTCGGGTCGGCGGCGCGGATGCCGTCGGCCTGCGGCGCCTGGAGTACCGGTACCTGGACCAGAAGGTCGTAGCTCGCGAGCCACTCGGAAACCAGTTGGTCGAGCGTCGGGTCGGGAGTCGCGGCGAGCAGGAAGTAGACGTAGTTGTCGAGCACGCTGCGGTCGCACAGCACCAACGGATAGCGCGCCGCGGCGAGCAGCTCCTCGGCGATCTGGGTGTGGAGGATCCAGCGCTGGGCGTCGGCGGTGGTCGCGGCGTTGATCGGCAGCGGGCAGCGCCGGGCCACCTCGTGGACGATCTCGAGTGCCACGTCGCGTCGCTTGAGGCGGGCGGCAAGGCCGTAGCAGAGCGTCGTCTTGCCGACGCCATGACTGCCGATGAAGGCGAACTTGAGCTTCGGCACCGTCACGAGCTCCTCGCGGCCAGGTGGGCGAGCTCTTCGCCGAGGACGGCGAGTGCGAAAGCGAGCTGCGCGTCGGCGATGACGAGCGGCGGCAGGAGCTCGACCACTCTTCCTTCGGGGCCGCCGCGCAGCAGAAGCAGGCCGCGCCGCCGCAGCGCGCCGGCGAGCTCGGCGGCGGCGCCGGCTGTCGGGAGCTCGAGGGCCCAGAGGGCACCGCGCCCGCGCAGCGTGACGCCCGCGGGCAAGGCGGGCGCGAGAGCGGCGGAGATGCGCTTGCCGAGCCCTGCCGCGCGCTCCGCGAGGCGCTCCTCGACGAGGACGTCGAGCGTCGCGAGCGCCGCGGCGCAGGCGAGCGGGTGGGCGACGAAGGTGCCGGTATGCAGCGCCTCGCTGCCGGTCTGCCAGACGCGCATCGAGGACTGACACCCCACCACGGCAGCGACCGGCAGACCGCCACCGAGCGCCTTGCCGCAGCACAGCAGATCCGGGCGGACGTCCTCCCCCTCGCAGGCGAAGGTGCGGCCGGTGCGCGCGAAGCCGGTGAGAATCTCGTCGAGGACGAGAAGTGCGCCGTTTTCGCGGCAGAGGCGCGCCAGTCCGGCGAGCCAACCGGCGGGCGGCACGAGGACACCCTCGCGGCCGACGATCGGCTCGACGAGGACTGCGGCGACGTCGTTTCCAGGCGACAGGACTTGGGCTACCTGTTCGAGGTCGCAGGCGAACGGCAAACGCGCGACGTGCGGCGACAGCTGCGCCGCGAAGGGTGCGCGGAACTCGCGGCGCGAAGTGGCCGCGAGAGCGCCGAAGGTGAGACCGTGATAGCCGGGCTCGAAGGCCAGGAGGCGCCGCTTGCCGGTTGCGAGGAGCGCCGTCTTCCAGGCAATCTCGACCGCGTCGGCGCCGGAGACCGCGAAGTGGACGCGCGGGTCGTCGACCGGGGCGAGAGCGCACAACCGGCCGGCGAGTTCGATGCGCGCCGGGTGCGCGGCGACGTCGCCGAGACCGTGGAGCAGCTCCTCCGCTTGCCGAGTGACGGCAGCGACGATCCGCGGATGGCGATGGCCGATCGACGCGGCGCCGAAGCCGGAGGTGAAATCGAGGAAGCGGTTGCCGTCGACGTCGAGCACGTTCGCGCCGAGCGCCGACCGCCAGACCAGGGCCGGCGAGTCGTCGCCGCCGAGGGTGTTGATGCCGGGGGCTTCGAAGCGCGCGAGATCCCGGGAGAGTGCGGCGCTCACCGGTCCCGGCAGGGCTGTGTGCAGCTCGGGCAACTGGTCGCCCGAAAGGAGCGTCCCGATCATTCCGCTGCCACCTAGATATCGCGCCGCCCGGCGAGCGAGCGGCCGAGGGTGACTTCGTCGGTGTACTCGATATCGCCGCCCACCGGCATGCCGAAGGCGAGGCGCGAGACGCGCTCGACGCGACCCTTGAGCAGGCGGGCGAGATAGAGCGCGGTGGCTTCGCCTTCGACGTTGGGGTTGGTCGCGACGATCACCTCCGCGACCTTCGGCGGGCCGTCGAGACGGGAGAGGAGGCCGTCGATGCGCAGCTCGCCAGGGCCGATACCGCGTTGCGGCGAGAGGCTGCCGAGCAGCACATGGTAGAGGCCGTGAAACTCGCTGGTGCGCTCGAGCGGCTGGATGTTGAACGGCTCTTCGACGACGCAGATGCGACTCTTGTCGCGCGTCGGATCGCTGCAGATGCGGCACGGATCCTCGGCGGTGATGGCGTTGCAGAGCGAACAGTGGAAGAGCTTCTCCTTGACCTCGACAACCGCTTCGGCGAGCCTCCGGGCCTGATCGATCGGCACGCGCAGCAGGTGGTGCGCGAGGCGCGTGGCGGTCTTCGGCCCGATCCCGGGCAGCCGGGCGAGCTCTGCGATGAGAGTCGACAGGGGATCGGCCATCTCGGGTCGGAGGTGTGCGGGAGAGCGTCGGGCGAAGAAGCTACATCATCCCCGGCAGGCCGCCGGAGAACGCGCCGAGTTTCGACTGCATCGCTTCGTCGACCTTGCGCGTCGCCTCGTTGACCGCGGCGAGCACGAGATCCTGCAGCATCGACGGATCGGCCGGATCCATGACCTCGGGATCGATCTTGACCGAGAGCAGCGCCTTGTGGCCGCTCATCGTCACCGCCACCATGCCGCCGCCGGCGGTGGCTTCGACGACGAGCTCGGCGAGCTCGCGCTGCATCTTCTCCTGCATCTGCTGCGCCTGCTTCATCAGTTTCTGGATATTCATCGGAAGGGATCCTCGGAGGGGGAAGGTTCTTCGTCTGGGAGCTCGTCGCCGCGCGCCGGAGCCTCGACGTTCGCCACCCCGCCGCCGAAGATCTCGAGCACCGCCTGGACGCGGGGATGCTCGGCGACCTGCGCCTTGCGCTCCGTGATAGCTGGGGTGGAGGCGGCGGCTCCGGCGGCTGGCTGAGCCGATCCGTCGTGGGCCGGGCGCTCCTGGGCGGCCGCGAAGCGGACGTGGACCCCCTCGCCGAAGGTCGCGACAGCGGCGGAAGAGATGAGCTCGCGATTGCGATTGAGCGAGGAGGTGGCAAAGTCGGATACCGGGCGGACGACCAGCGTCCGTTCCCCTTCGTCCCAGGTAAGCGTCGAGGGGTCCTCGAAGAGTGCCGCGAGCGTCGGGCGGCGGAGTACCAGCTGTTCGAGGAAGGCGGTGAGGACGGGCGCACCTGTGTGCCGGGCGCCGGTCGCTTCAGCAGGGGGCGCCGGCGCGGCGGGTGGCTGCGGTGCGATCGGGACGACGCGCGCGATCGGTGCCGGAGCAGGAAACGGCGCCGGCGCCGGCCGGGCTTCGGCCCTGGCGGGCGCCGCGCGCGGAGCCTCTGCCGCCGGCCGCGGAGCGGGTGCCGCTCCCGCCGGGGGTGCGCCGCCCGAGAGGAACTTTTCGATCGCCACCAGGCGCGGCAGCTCGGCGGCCCGCAGCCAGGCGATCTCGAGCGCCAGGGCTCCGGCCTCGCTGCGCCGGATGGCGCTCTCGCTGCCGAGCAGATGATGAAGCAGGCGCAAGAGTGTCTCGTAGCCGCTGCGCTTCGCGATCACGACGAGCGCCTGGCGCTCTTCGGCTGGCAGGGCGAGCGTCTCGGCGTTCTCGCCGAGCGCGAGGTGCAGGGCGTCGCGGCAGAAGGCGAGGAAGTGCGCATGCACGGTGCGCGGGTCCCAGCCGTTCTCCTCGACATCCTGGGCGAGCCCAGCGACGCCGGCCATGTCGCCGGCGAGGATGGCGACGAGGACCTTCTGAAAGAGCGCGAGGTCGATGCCGCCGAGCAGGCGGATCGCCTCCTGCTCGTCGACCACGCCGTTGCCGAACGTCGCCAACTGGTCGAGCAGCGCGACCGAGTCGCGAACGCTCCCCTCTCCGGCGCGGGCGAGGAGGGAGAGCGCCGCGTCGCTCGCGGTGATCGCCTCTTCACTGCAGATGTGGCGCAGATGGGCGATCGCCTCGACATTCGAGACGCGGCGGAAGTGGAACTCCTGGCAGCGCGACAGGATGGTCGCCGGCACGGCCTCGATCTCGGTGGTGGCGAAGATGAAGACCAGGTACTTCGGCGGCTCCTCGACGATCTTCAACAGCGCGTCGAACGCCTGGCGCGACAGGCGATGGACTTCGTCGAGCACCACCACCTTGTAGCGATCGCGCGCCGGACCGTACTTCAGGCTTTCGGCGAGCTCGCGCACCTGCTCGACCTTGGAGTAGGTCGCGGCGTCGATCTCGAGCACGTCCATGTCCGCCCCGGCGGTGATCTGGGCGCAGGTCGGGCATTGGTTGCACGGTCCGTTCGCGGTGCCGCGCTCGCAGTTGAGCGCCTTGGCGAAAACGCGCGCGGCGGTGGTCTTGCCGACCCCGCGGATGCCGGAGAAAAGATAGGCCTGCGCGATGCGCCCGTCGCGCAACGCGTTCGTAAGCGCCGTGACGACGGCCTGTTGGCCGATCAGCGACGCAAAATCCTGCGGGCGCCACTTGCGGGCGAGAACCTGATAGGCCATTGGATGTGTCGAGCCGGAGGCGAAGGGTTCCGGCACTCCTGCGGCACCCGAAGCGAGGACCTTATCGCTGCTCCCTTCCGGGCCTGACGAGGTTCGGAACCGTTCGATGCACAGGACCTGAACCCTTCGCTTCCGGCTCGCGGTCGCGTGCATCGTAATGGGGGCGAGCGGCGCTGTAAAGCCGCGGGCCGAGGGCGAGGGGCGACGCCGGCCGGTCGATTTGCCTTTGGCGCGAGCGCACGAGCGCACACTTGCGCTAGAATTCCGCGGTTTGACGGGTGAAGCGGAACTCTCCGCGCAGGACGAACGGTGGATGAGGGAAGCGCTCGCCCTCGCCGGGCAGGCGGCAATTGCGGGAGAGGTGCCGGTCGGAGCGGTGATCGTGACGGGCGCGGGCGAGCTCGTCGGATCCGGGCAGAACCGGCGGGAGATCGACCGCGATCCGACGGCGCACGCCGAGATGGCCGCCATCCGTGAGGCGGCGGCGAAGCTCGGCGCCTGGCGGCTGGCCGGTTGCACCCTCTACGTCACCCTCGAGCCCTGCGCAATGTGCGCCGGGGCAGCGGTGTTGGCGCGGGTCCGACGGCTGGTTTACGGCGCGCCGGACCCGAAAGGGGGGTTCTGCGGATCGCCGGTGGCGCTGGGCGACCTGGTACGGCACCCGCGGCTGAATCACCGGCTGGAGGTCACGGGCGGCGTGCTCGCCGCAGAGGCCGGCGCGCAGTTGAAGGGCTTCTTCGCCGGACTTCGCGGATAGCGGCGTCAGGCACGCAGCAGGGCAGGTCCGGCACGCGCCGGGGTTCTTTGAGAAGTCGACAGTGAACGGAGAGGTGTCCGAGTGGCTTAAGGAGCACGCTTGGAAAGCGTGTGTAGGGGAAACTCTACCGTGGGTTCGAATCCCACCCTCTCCGCCATTCATCTGCAAGCAACGCCGGAGAGGTGCCAGAGTGGCCGATCGGGACGGTCTCGAAAACCGTTGTGCCCGCAAGGGTACCGTGGGTTCGAATCCCACCCTCTCCGCCATTTGATCCCGAGCTCGCCACAATCTGTGTGGTCGAGGCGACCAGAAGTATCCATATACAGTGCTTTGACCGGGCGCCGACGCTCCGCTAGAATAGGCGGCTCGGAACACGGTAGGGCGGCCTGGGGCGGCTCTATTTCGACGCCCGGCCCGACGGCCGTAGAGACACGAACGAAAGGTGGACTCCCGTGAAGCGCACGTTTCAACCCAACAATCGTCGCCGCAAGAAGACGCACGGCTTTCGCGAGCGGATGAGCACCAAGAACGGCCGTAAGGTCCTTTCTCGTCGCCGCCGCAAGGGTCGCAAGCGCCTCACCGTCTGACCGCCGCCGTGGTGCCGGCAGGCGTCGCGCAGGATCCGCAGAAACCGCAGGCCGCGTCCAGGCGTAGCGAGCGATTCCGGCGTAGTCAAACCCTTCGCAGGACGAACGATTACCGCCGCTGTTACGCCGAGGGTCGGCGCAAAGGCGGCTCTTTTCTTGTCCTCCACAGCCTGGGCAACGCCGAAGGGGCTCCCCGTTTCGGCCAGACCGCCAGCCGCAAGGTCGGCAACGCGGTCGCCCGCCATCGTCTCAAGCGCTGGGCGCGGGAGATCTACCGCCGCTGGCCCGAGCGTGCATCGCTGCCGGCGGCCGATCTCATCGCCCACTTCAAACCTGGCGCCGCTGGAGCAAACTTCGCCGACTTCCGGCGCGAGCTCGAGCGCCTGTTGGCCAGCCTTCTGCCCCCCAAGGTTTCCGCGGCCGGACAGCCGGGGAAGGGTCCGGCATGAAGCGCCTGCTGATTGCGCTGCTCGTGGGCTACAAACGCTGGCTGTCACCGCTGCTGCCGCCGGCATGCCGTTTTTCCCCGACCTGTTCCGAATATGCCCGCCTGGCCCTGCTCGAGCAGGGGCTCTGGCGCGGTTCTTTGAGCGCCGCCTACCGGCTGATGCGTTGCCAGCCGTTCGGCGCCGGCGGTATCGACTTGCCCGCCTCGGGCCGTCGCTGACCCTTCTTTCTGGAGCCCGAGACCTTTGGATAACAAGCGCCTGCTGATTGCTGCCGTCCTGTCGATGGGGGTTCTGTTCCTCTGGCAGATGATCTTCCCGCCGCCGGAGGCGACCCCGCCGCCGCGCACCGCCGTGGCCGCGCCTGGCGCGCCCGCGGCTCCCGGCAGCACCACGGCCGCGGTTCCCGCTGCTGCGCCCGGCGCAGGCGCTCCGGAGACAGCGATTCCCGCCGCTCCTGGCGCCGCGGCGGCCGAGCTGCCGCCGATCGAGGCGACAGTCGAGGGCCGCGAAGTGCTCGAGAACGAGGCCGTGAGGGCCGAATTCACCAACCGCGGCGCCCGCCTGGTCTCGCTCCGGGTCAAGGGGATCAATGTCGAGGTCGGCAAGGCGGGCACTCCGCCCGGCGATCTCGAGCTCGTGGCGCCGCGCCAGGAGAGCCCGCTGCCGTTCTCGCTCGTCGGTGCGACCGGCGAGCCGCTGCCGGCGAACGGCGCCATGTTCGTCGCCAGCCGCGAGAACACCAAGGACGGGGAGCGCCTCTCCTTCCGCTACCGCGGCAGCGCCGGCGAGGTCGAGAAGAGCTTCGTCCTCGGGCCGGACGGCCGAATGGAGATCGCCGTCGCGGTCGCCGGGCAGAAGAACTTCAACCTGCTTCTCGGCCCCGGTCTGCGGGCACGCACGGCCGCGGAGCTCGCCAGCCGCTTCGAGTTGCGGCGGGCGGTCTGGAGCGCCGCCGGCGAGGTCGAAACGCTCGACCCCGGCAAGGCGAAAGAGACGCTCGAGATCGCCGGCGAAGCGCTCGACTGGGTCGGACTCGAAGACACCTACTTCCTGACAGCCGTGGTGCCGCTCCGGCCGGTGTCGAAGGTGCGCTTCCGCCCCGTGCTGCTCGTCCCGGCAGGGGAGGAGCGCACGTTCGACAACCGCCCTGTGCCGGCCCCACCGGCGGAGCTCGCCGCCGCCGACAAGGAGCTGGCGCGCGACTTCGTGCTCGAGATCGAAGCCCGCGAGGGGCGCATCGACGCCACCTCCTACTGGGGATCGAAACAGCTCGACCACCTGACCGCCATGCCCTACGGCCTGGACAAGACCGTGCAGCTCGGCATGTTCGGCTTCCTCGCGCGCCCGCTGCTCTACAGCCTGCAGTGGATCCACGCCAACATGGTGGCGAACTATGGCTGGGCGATCATCCTGTTGACGGTCGCGCTCAAGATCGTGCTGCTGCCGCTTTCGCTGTCGGCGTTCAAGTCGATGCGCAAGATGCAGAAGCTCAATCCCAAGATGCAGGCCGTGCGTGAGCGCTGGAAAGGGAAGCTGCGCGACAAGAGCGGGCGCTTCAACCCCGACGCACAGCGGCAGATGAACGAAGAGATCATGGGGCTCTATCGCTCGGAAGGGGTCAACCCGGCCGGCGGCTGCTTCCCGATGCTCATCCAGCTGCCGGTCTTCTTCTCCTTCTACAGCCTGCTCTCCTCGGCGGTCGAGCTTTGGCATTCCCCCTGGATCCTGTGGATCCACGACCTCACCGCTTCCGACCCGTACTACGTCCTGCCGATCGTCATGGGGCTGTCGCAGATCGTCCAGCAGCGCATGACTCCGGCCCCGCCCGATCCGGTGCAGAAGCGACTCATGCAGTTTCTGCCGGTGGTCTTCACCATCTTCTCGCTCGGCTTCGCCAGCGGCCTCGTCCTCTACTGGTTGACCAACAACGTGCTGACGATCGCCCAGCAGAAGCTCTACAACTCGTTCAAGGATCATGAGCCGCAGACCGAAGTCGTGGTCGTCAAGGGCGGCGGCCGCAAGGGCTCGAACTCATGAAGACGCGACGCTTCTTCGCCGGCAGCACCCTGCCGCAGGCCCTGATGGCTGCAGCTCGCTACCACGGACTGTCGCCGGAGGAGTTGGCCTACCGCGTGCGCGACAAGCGCCACGGCTTCGTCACCCGCACGCGGCGCTTCATCGTCGAGATCGATCCGGCGGCGCCGCGTCGCAGCGGACAGACAGAGCGCGCTGCAGCGCCGGCAGCGGCCCGGCCAGCGGCCGCCGCGCCGCCGCCGATGTCCCGTGGCGGCGAGATGCGTCCGGCGCCAGTTGCCGCGCTGCCCGCGGCTGCTGTGTCGGAGGCCGGCCCGCGAGCCGAGGCGCCGCCGCGCCGAGCGGCACCCGCGAACCACGTGGAACCGTTCCTGCCGCCGGACGAAGAGTCGGAGATGGCGGCGTCGGTCGCCGTTGGTCGCCTGCTGACGCTCGCCCGCCTCGACCTCAACGTGCGGGTCGAGCGCCAGCCGGATCGCCTGCTCATCTCTCTGGGTGGGCCGGACGAGGCGTTGTTGCGTGAGCTCGGCGAGGAGTTTCTGGACGACCTCGAGCACCTGGCGCCACGCGCTATTCGCGGCCTTGCGGGCCGCATGGTGCGCTGCAAGGTCGAAGGTGCGGGGCTGCGCAGCGCGCACGAGGACCAACTGCGGAGTCTGGCAGAGCGCGTTGCCGCGCAGGTTGTGGCAAGCGGGGAGGCGGCGCTGCTCGAGCCGTTGTCGGCTGCCGACCGGCGTATCGTGCATTTGGCGCTGGTCGACGACCAGCGGGTCACGACCGAAAGCCAGGGCCTGGGGGCGGAGAAGCGGATTCAGATCTCCCCCGCCTCCCCCTCCGCCGCGCGCTGAGGGCGTCGTCCGGGCGGCAGGGCTCGCCCCCGGCCGTGGCGAATGTTTCACGTGAAACATTCGCCTGACCAGGAGATCCTTCCCTCGGCCGCCCGCGCGCCGCAACCCGCAGATCTCCAGGACTTCGCCCACACAACCATGCTCGAGCTCGAGACCCTGACCCAAGCCGAATTCTCCCGCCGCCTGCAACGGTTCTGTCCGGAACCGTTGCAGGCAGAGACCGTCGCCAAACTCTTCGTCCACTACGAAGAGTTGCGAGGCTGGGCGGGGACGATCGCTCTCATCGGCCCGGGCGCCGTCGCAGAGCTCTTCGAGCGCCACTATGCCGAGTCGCTGGCGGCGGTCGCCTGGTTGCCCACCGAACCCGGTGGCAAGGTGCTCGATCTCGGCTCAGGCGCCGGTTTTCCGGGTTGGATCCTCGCCGCCGCGCGGCCGGACCTCGAAATGACATTAGTCGAGGCGCGCGAACGCAAATGGGCCTTCCTCTCGACCGCCGCGCGGCGTGCGCGATTGTCGTGCCGGTGCCTCAATGCTAGAGTTTCCGAGCGTTCTCTCGCGGGTATTCCCGACCGGGTCGATGTCGTCACCGTTCGGGCGCTGCGTCTGGAGTCCAAGACCTGGTCGGCGCTTCTCCCGCATCTCGCGCCGGGAGCCCGGGTTCTTCTCTGGAGCGGCGAGGCCGCCGACCCGCCGCCCCCGCCATTCGTCGCCGGGCGGACCTTGGCGCTCTCCGGGAGTCACCGATTCCTCCGGGAGTATTGCTTGCCGACCGCCTTGCCGGGCACCGTATGACTGCGATTCTCGCCATCGCCAACCAGAAGGGTGGAGTCGGCAAGACGACCACCGCGATCAGCCTCGCCGCCGGCCTGGCTGCACTCGAGAAGCGCGTCCTGCTGGTCGACTGCGACCCGCAGGGCAACGCCACCCGCGGCCTCGGCCAGACGGCGCGCTCGCCGCACCTCTACCACGTGCTGGTGGGCGAGAGTCCGATCGAGGCGGCGATCGTCGCCACCGGCTTCCCCTTCCTCGATCTTCTGCCGGCGGATCGCGATCTGGTCGGCGTCGAGGTGGAGTTCGTCGGCCTCGAGCAGTGGGAGAAGACCCTCGGCAGCCGATTGGCGCCGATCGCCGAGCGCTACGACTTCATTCTGATCGACTGTCCGCCGTCGCTCGGGCACCTGACGATCCAGGCGCTGGTCGCGGCGACCGGAGTTCTCGTCCCCCTGCAGTGCGAGTACTTCGCCCTCGAAGGGGTGAGCGAGCTGCTGTCGACGATCCGCCGCGTGACCAGCGCTCTCAATCCGGCGCTCGCGCTCGCCGGGATCGTACTCACGATGTACGACGACCGGATGAAGCTTACCCGCGACGTCGAGCGCGAAGTTCGCGAGCACTTCCCCGGCAAGGTCTTCGAAGCGGTCGTGCCGCGCAACGTGCGGCTCGCCGAAGCGCCCAGCCACGGTCTTTCCATTCTCCAGTACGACATCAAGAGCCGGGGGGCGGAAGCCTACCTGGCCGTAGCGAGGGAGCTCTTGAGGCGAAGCGAATGAACGACAAGAAGCGCGGGCTGGGACGCGGTCTTTCCGCCTTGATTGCGCCAAGCGATACCTCCGAGGCGACCCGCAGCCTGCCGATCGCCCAGATCCAGCCCAATCGTCTGCAGCCGCGAACCGAGTTCGACGATTCCCAGCTCGAGGAGCTTGCGGCCTCGATCCGGGCTCAGGGCCTGATCCAGCCTCTGATTGTAAGTCCAACAGGAAAAGGGACTTATACGATCGTAGCCGGCGAACGTCGGTGGCGCGCCGCGCAGCGCGCCGGGCTCACCGTGGTGCCGGTCGTGGTGCGCCAGGTGCGCGACGATCGGGAGCTCCTCGAGCTCGCCTTGGTCGAGAACCTCCAGCGCTCGGACTTGAACCCGATGGAAGAGGCCGAGGCCTACCGCACGCTGCAGGAGAACTTTCAACTGTCGCAGGAGGAGATCGCGGCCCGGGTCGGCAAGGCCCGACCGGCGGTCGCCAACACCCTGCGCCTGCTCAAGCTGCCGCCGGCGATTCAGGATTTCCTGCGCTCCGGCCGGCTCACCGCCGGCCAGGTCCGCCCGCTGCTGGCGATCAACGATCCCGAGCGCCAGCAGGAGCTCGCCGAGCGCGCCCTGCGCGAAGGCCTGTCGTCGCGCAGCATGGAAGAGCTCGCGAGCGGCAAGAAGCCGGGCGCCAAGAGCGCCAAGGGCGCCAAGAAGAGCCCCGAGCCGCATGCGGCCGCGGCCGCCGAGCGCCTCACGCAGAAGCTCCAGACCCGGGTCGAGATCGACCGCCGCGGCAAGGGCGGGACGATCCGGATCCACTTTCACTCGGAAGAGGAGCTGATCCGACTCTACGAGCGGATCACCGAACCGACCGGACCGAGAGACCAACCGGAGAATTGAGATGAACTTCCGCGGCAAAGCGTCCACCGGAGATCTCTCCGGCTTCCTCGACGTCGGCAGCCACTTCGAAGGCGAGCTCAAGTTCGAACAGTCGTTCCGGGTCGACGGCAAGGTGGTCGGCAAGGTGGTCTCCGAGGGCGACCTGGTGGTCGGCGAGCGCGGCGAGATCGACGGCGAGATCCACGTCGGGAGACTCTTCGTTTCGGGGCTGGTGAAGGGCGAAGTGCACGCCTCGCGCCGGCTCTCGATCCACCCGCGCGGGCGCGTCGAGGGCGTCGTGCACGCGCGCGCGCTGGTCATCGAAGAGGGCGGCATCCTCGAGGGCCGAAGCTCGATGAAGACCGAGGCAGCCGAGAGCGCGGCGCCCGAAAGCGCCGCACCGGCCGCTGCCCAAAGCTCGGCCAAGGTCGTCGGGCGGATTCCAGCCAAGCCCTGAAGCCGCCGCCCTGCCGAACGCTCGCAAAGTCTAGTTCGGAGGCGTCGGCGCGAGGTCCTCGTAGGACTGCAGGAAGGTGAGCGGAACGCTCTGCAGGAGCGCCGGCTCGAAGGCCTCGGTCAGCACGCGCCCATCGAAATCGCGCGCGATCGGCAGACGGGAGACGTAGAGCAGGGTCGGCGCGAGATCGATGATGCGCGCCGCCGCGAGGCTTTCGCCGCGGCGCACGCCTTCACCGCGCAGGAGCAGCGCACCATCGGGTCCGCCGGCGACCGTGCCGATCGTGCGCCGCGCCCGCCAGACCTCTCCCAGGACACGTCGCACGCCGGTCGGCGGATCGACACCGTAGGCGGAAACGACCGCCAGGAAGCGCGGCTCCGGCAGCCGCGCCCAGAGATCCGCCAGGGTACCGTCGAGGAAGGCCATGTAGTCGGTGAGCACCGCTGCCGCACGCCGATCGGCGCCGGCGCGCGAACCCGCCATCTCCGCCGAGTGAAAGCCGCCGAGCGTCAGGAGTTCGACATCGAGCAGGCCGGGCAGATCGACGAAAAGCGCTGCCGGCGGTGGCGAGTCGGCGAGCAGCGACGCGGCGACCGCCGCCCGCCAGCGGTCCTGCGCGCGCGCGGCGTCGACAACGCTCTGCAGCGCATCGTCGCTCTCCGCGCCAGCCTTAGAGTCCGGCTCGCGAAGCGAGTCGGACCCGCCGCGCAGCAACTCGATGCGGCCGGCGAACGCCTCGGGGAGGGCGGCGGAGGCTCGCGCCGAGCCGCGGAAGAGCGCGTCTGAGGCCTGTGCGACGCCGGCGGGCAGCGGCAGGAGAGCCTCCGGGGCGCCGACGACGGCGCTCGCGCGACCGAGCCGGCCGAGTACCTCCCAGACGGTGAGCGCCTTGCGGTCGAGGCGCTGCACCGGGCGGTGCGCTCCGAGCAGGCGGTCGAGCCCGAGGCCGGAGAAGCCCAGCGGCAGCAGCCGCAGCTCGCCCTGCGCCGAGGAAGTGCCGAGCCAGGGGGCCTCGAGCAGCGTCGGGCCTGCCAGAGCGTGGCGGAAGGGAAGCTTGCCGGAGGCGAGACTTCCCCAGAGCCCGAGCCGCCGCACCGGCGAGAAGCTCTCCAGGCGGGCGTAGCTGCCGTCGTCGAAAAGCGTCGCGAAGAAGGGCAGGCGCCCCTGGCGGGCGAGCGGCAACAGCAGATCGAGGGTCGCGCCCTCGAGGCCGACCACCAGCAGGTGCGGCGCCGGTTGCGCGGCCGGGCGGGCGAAGGTCGAAGGCAGCGCGGCGACCGGCTCATAGGCCGAGCGGCGGGCGACGACGACATACAGGCTGCCGGTGACGACTGCCACCAGCAGCAGGACACTCTTCAGACCATAACGGCGATGGTGCACGCTGTGCAGCAACGCGGTGTAGAAGGCGAGGATCGTCCCGAACGACAGCCACAGAGCGGTGCGGATGAGATTGGCATTGATGCCCGGCGGCAGGAAGAACGAGTAGTGCGAAGCGTGCACCCAGTCGGCGAGCGCTGCCGCCCCCAGGACGAGCGTCAGGCTCCACGGCAGGAGCCGGCGTACGCGGACGTTTTTCAGCCGGGTGCCGAGGAAATGCAGCGCCAGCGAGAGCGGCAGCAGGACGAGGCCGATGCGCGCGCTGCCCTCGGCAAAGCCGCGCAGCGACAGGGCGAGGTGAGGATTCAGGAAGTAGAGCAGCCCGGCGAGGTGAAAGCCGGCGAGAAGCGCCGGCAGGCTCGCCGCGAGGACCGCTTCGAGCGGTCGAGGGAGCGGCGAGCGCGCTCTCCGGCTCGGCCGTTGCTGCGGCGGGGATGGAACTGGCAGCGTCGATTCCATGGCGCGTTTGCTAGAGTCGTCCGACCGGATGCAGCCCACCGATACCAGCGCCCGCGTCGTCGAAGTCGTTCCCCATCCACTGCCCTACTATTCGCTCGTTCTGGACGGGCCCGAGTCGTGGAACGCGACCCTTCCCGGGCAGTTCGTCATGGTCGAGAGCTCGGAAGGTCTCGAGCCCTACCTGCGCCGCGCCTTCTCGGTTCACGACGTAAGTAAAACAGATCGCGGTGCCAGGATCGAACTGCTGGTGAAGATCGTCGGCCCCGGCACGCGCGCCCTGGCCGGGAAACGGCCCGGCGACCGGGTCGCGGTCCTGGGACCACTCGGCAAGCCGTTCGGCGCCGCCGGGGAAGACCCGGCGGACGCGCGCCCCGTGGCTCTCGTCGCCGGCGGTGTCGGCTCGGCACCGCTGCTGCTGCTGGGCCGACGCCTGCTTGCCGAGGGCGTGCGCTTCGATTTCTTCTACGGCGGTCGCGGAGCCGTCGACCTCGCGCGCCGCGAGACATTCGCGGAGCTCGCCGCGGCGAGCGGCGGCGAGCTCGTCGCGACGACCGAAGACGGCAGCGCGGGCGAGCGCGGCCTCGTTACCGCGCCGCTCGGTGAGCGGCTCGCCGCGGGCCGCTACCGCAAGATCTTCTCCTGCGGTCCGATGGGGCTGATGAAGCGGCTCGCCGAGATGAGCCGCGAGCACGGCGTTGCCGGCGAGGCGGCGCTCGAGACCCCCATGGGCTGTGGCTTCGGCGCCTGCCTCGGCTGCGCCGTCGAGCTCACCGACGGGCGCTTCGCGCTGTGCTGCAAGGACGGACCGGTATTCGCGAGCGACGAGGTGAAGTGGTGAGCGCGCCGACCTCTACCGACGCGCCGCGCGGGCCGGACCTCTCGGTCCGGCTCGGCGGGCTTTCCCTGCCGAATCCGATTCTCACTGCCAGCGGCACCTTCGGCTACGGCCTCGAGTTCGCGCATCTGGCGGCGCTCGACCGTCTTGGTGGCCTCGTCACCAAGGGCCTCTCCCTGCAGCCGCTCAAAGGCAACCCGCCGCCGCGCATCGGCGAGCCGCGCGGCGGCATGCTCAACTCGATCGGCCTGCAGAACATCGGCATCGAGAAGTTCCTCGCCGACGTTCTTCCCGGGCTCGGTCGTTTTCCGGCCCAGGTCGTGGTCAACCTCTTCGGCTACGAGTTCGACGACTATGCGCGGCTGGCCGAGCGGGTCGACGCCTTTCCGGGCATCGCGGCGGTCGAGCTCAACGTCTCCTGCCCCAACGTCACCAAGGGCGGTATCGAGTTCGGCCACGATCCCGTGCTGCTCGAACGCCTGGTGCGCAGTGTCCGCAACGTGACGGCCAAGCCGATCGCGGTCAAGCTGTCGCCCAACGTGACCTCGCCGGTGGCGATCGGCGAAGCGGCGAAGGCCGGCGGCGCCGACATCCTCTCGGCGATCAATACCGTGCTCGGCATGGCGATCGACCCGTGGACGCGGCGGCCGCGCCTCCACACCACCCGCGGCGGGCTCTCGGGCCCGGCGATCAAGCCGATCGCGGTGCGCATCGTCTACGACGTGGCGAGGAAGGTCGGGCTGCCGGTGATCGGCATCGGCGGCGTCGAGACGGTGGACGACGTGGTCGAGTTTCTGCTCGCCGGCGCTTCGGCGGTACAGGTGGGTACGGCGCTCTTCCGCAATCCGCGCACCGCCGAGAATCTGGTGGACGGGCTCGCGGCCCGACTCATCGAGATGAAGCTCGACCGGGTCACCGATCTGGTGGGCGCGGTGCGTCCCTGGAGGGAAGGATGAGTACGACAGGCGGCAGGGGCGTTCTGGAGAAGGTGGCGGTGGCGCTCGATACCAACGACCGCGCGACCTTCGAACGCTGGTGCGCG
>JAGOCP010000018.1 GCA_017998715.1 Thermoanaerobaculia bacterium
TCTCTGAACGAGGAGTCACAGTGTCTACCAAGGAAGCCACCACCCGCTTCAAGCTCAACAGGCTTCTCGAGCCGGCTGGTTGGTGGTTCTATACGGCGGGCGACCAGCCGGAGAACATCTGGCTCGAGCCCAGCGCGGCGACGGGCAATGCTGCCTTCTATCAGCGGGATTCCTTCGCTATCGAGGTCACTATCCCACCGCAGGCCACCCAGCGAGCCATAGTCGGCGGGATCTATGCCCGCCCCGGGAGCGAACCGTCGCTGGCGCCGCCCCACGAGGTTGCCGCCCGTGACGGGATGGGGCCGCCATCGCGTCCTGGCTTGGAGCAACCGACTACGGCAAAAGAGCCGCGTGGGAATGGTCCAGAGAATCTCCGAGAGGACTCAGGCTGATGCACCTCGCCGAGATACGAATCGAGAACTTCCGATTGTTCGGAGCTGGCGAGACCGCTCTCTTGCTCCCCCTTCGGTCCGGGCTCAATGTGCTCGTCGGTGAGAACGACTCTGGCAAGACTGCCATCGTCGATGCCATCCGCTTCGCCCTGGGCACTACGAGCCAGGACTACCAGCGCGTCACCGACGAGGACTTCCACGTCCATGGTGGTCGGCGCGCATCCGACTTCAGTGTCCGCTGCCGATTCACTGACATCGACATGCAGTCGGGCGGCGCACTTCTTGAACACCTGTCATACGAGGAGGGCGCGCCCTGCCTCTACGTCACCTTTCACGCGACGCGGAATGAAGACGTGAGTGTCAGGCGACGGATCATCGTGGAAGTGCGCTCAGGACGAGATGGCACGGGCCCAGTCCTCGACGCGAGCGTAAGGCTATTGTTGCAGGCGACCTATCTGCGCCCACTACGCGATGCCGAGCGCGAGCTCGCTGCTGGCCGCAACTCGCGACTTTCTCAGATTCTCCAGCACACGAGGGAGATTGCTGCTCACAAGGACGAAAAGTTCGATCCGGCAGCCTTCGTCGCAGCTGTCCAGGCCAACGAACAGCCCGAATTCCCGAAGAGCATCACCAACGTCTCTCGCCTTGCGGATCACCTCCTCGGAGAGAACGAAGGCGTCAACCAGGCTGGCAGGCGGCTGGACGAACGCTACCTGGCTCATCTGAACCTCGGAGATGAGGCACTCGGAAGCCGAGTGTCCATCGGAGGAGACGCGTCCACCGATCAACGACTGCGAGCAATCCTCGAAAAGCTCGAACTGCGCCTAGCCACGGCGTCCGATCCGAGCGGCCAGCTTCCGCACGGCCTTGGCTACAACAACCTGCTCTTTATGGCATGTGAGCTCCTGCTGCTCGGGCAGGATCGCGACACACTCCCGTTACTGCTGATCGAGGAGCCCGAGGCCCATCTGCACCCGCAGCTTCAGTTGCGACTCGTCGAGTTTCTTCAGGAGCAAGCCACCGCGACCGGAGGGAGGCCGGTCCAGGTGATCGTCACCACGCACAGTCCCAACCTCGCGTCGAAGGTCAAGCTGGCAAGCATGATTCTGGTCTCGCAGGGGCGGGGGTTCCCAATGGGGCCGGAGTACACCTTGCTGGAGCCGAGCGACTACGGCTTCCTCGAGCGGTTTCTCGATGTCACTAAGGCTAACCTCTTCTTCGCACGGGGGGTGCTCATCGTCGAGGGAGACGCGGAGAACTTGCTCCTGCCTGCGTTCGCCGGGCTTCTCGACCGCGACTTCACGCGCTACGGCGTATCCATTGTCAACGTCGGCAGTCGCGGGCTGAGACGCTATGCGCGCATCTTTCGCCGCAAGCCGCGCACCGACGGAGCACCTGCCTCGGCCATTCCAATACGAGTGGCTTGCCTTGCGGACCGAGACATCCTCCCTGATTGCGCCCGAGAGAGATTGGGCCCGGAATCCGAGTCGGGCGACGACGGGCAGTCAGGTCCGCTGCCACGGCACGAAGGAGACCTTCCGGACGACGCCGCGCGAGAGAGATGGCTCGCGGCGAAGTGCCGCGACGACGGCGAGAACGTTCGCACTTTTGTGGCCGACTACTGGACTCTGGAATACGACTTGGCCCATGCCGGACTCGGCCGCGCCCTCCATTCGGCAATCGCCCTGGCCCGGCGCGAAGCCACTCTAGCTAGGAAGGGCGCCACTTTCCCTGAGGAGCAGAAGAGTGCAGTCACTGCGGCGGCCGAAGGGTCGTGGACCGCCCTGAAGGGCGAGGCTGATGGTCGCGAGGATGCCAGGGAGTACCTCGCCTACAAGCTCTACGAGCCCCTGCTCGGGAATTTGTCGAAGCCCGTGATTGCTCAATACATGGCCGCTTTGATGGTGTCGGGCACGATGGAGGAAGTCGTGCCATCGATCCCCCCCTACATCAAGAGGGCGATTGCCTACGTTACTGGGAACGACACCGCTGAGGGTCCAGCTGGGCAAGTCACCAACAATCAAGGCATCGTGGCTCCGTGAGCGCGATCGAAGCCAAGCCGGCGCCGCTGATTCCCGTCGTGACTGACGCGAACATTGCGACGGCTGAAGAGTACCTCGGAGTGGTCTTCGACGAACCACGGCGACAGATCCTCCGATCTAACGACAGCTTCGATGTTCAGGCCTGTCCTGGCAGTGGAAAGACGACGCTGCTGGTCGCGAAGCTGGCCGCTCTCGCCAGCAAGTGGCCGCATTCAAGCCGAGGCATCTGCGTTCTGTCCCATACGAATGTCGCCCGTGAGGAGATCGCGAAGAAGCTTGGCAGGACGCCCGTCGGCCAGCGGCTGCTTACATACCCTCACTTCGTAGGTACGATTCATGGATTCGTCAACGAGTTCCTGGCCTTGCCCCTGCTGCGTTCGGAAGGACACCATGTTCGCCTTATCGACGACGAAGCCCACGGAGAGTTTTGCAGGGGTCTCCTCTATTCAGTTGGTGCATACGCAACAGCCAAGGCATTCTTGGAGCAGCGAGACCAGCACAGCCCGGACAAGACGATACGTGGCCTCAGGTTCGAGGGCTGCGACCTTGCTCTTGGCTGCGTCGCGGGGAGCCTGCCGTGCAGCCCGAGCGCGCCCAGCGGAAGGATTCTCGCGAGAATCAAGGCAGAGGCAGCCCGCAAGGGCTTCTGGCGCTTCGACGACATGTTCGCTTGGGCCGACAGGCTGTTGACGAAGTACCCGTCAGTCGCGGAGTTCGCGCGCTGGCGCTTCCCCGCAGTCTTCTTGGACGAGACGCAGGATACCTCTGAGCTTCAAGGCTCTCTGCTAGAGAGGGTCTTCCCGACGTGCGCGTGCGGCCTGCGCCAGCGGTTCGGCGATTCGAACCAAGCCATCTACGACTTGGGGGAAGTTGCGGCTACTACCGATCCGTTCCCGGCTACCGGCTACCGTTCCCTCCCCAACAGTAAGCGCTTCGGGCCGGGCATAGCGGGCAAGGTGCACTCGCTAGCTCCCGACTCGCCTTTCCCGGCCTTGGCTGGCGAGGGCCCCCGCGAGAACGTGATCCCAGTCGTCACTGGCTCCGCCGCTATGCCACACACCATCTTCTTGTTCGCCTCGGACGCCACTGAACAGGTGTTGCCGGCGTTCGGAAGGCTCCTACTCGACGTCTTCCCGGATGAGGCGCTTCGCTCCGAGGCCTTTCTCGCACGGGCCATCGGCCGCGTGGGAAAGCCAGATGCTTCCGGCGCGAACATTCCGAAGCATCTCGGCGACTACTGGGATGCCTATCGACCACGCGCCGCGAGACTCGATTCGAGGCCACAACACTTGGCCGAGTACGTTCATCTTGCTCAATGCCGGAGGGTCGCCACCGTTGACTGCGCGGAGCCGATCAAGATAGCGACTAAGGGCATCAGCGAGCTGATCAGAATTGCCCAACCTGACGTCATCCGGCCTGGCGGTCAAGCGGCCCGCTGGATATGGGAGGCGCTCCGGATGGATCCGCCGTCCGTCGTCTCTCTCAATCGCCTCCTCTGGGCGTGGTGTATCGAGTCAGTACCTATCGTCGAGCAGGGTTGGCCAGCCGCGGTTGCAGAGCTGCGCCGCGCGCTCAACCCGATCATTGGGGCGGATTGGGAAGACGCCGCAGAAAAATTCTGCAGATGGTCGCCGGAGTATGCCCGGCAACCAGCGGGCGCAGACAGCGAGGGCGGCGCCGCGCCCAATCGCTACCGATTCGGTCGGGAGGGGCGACATGTGGACATCGAGGTGGGCACCATCCACAGTGCCAAGGGGCAGACGCACACGGCTACCTTGGTCTTGGAGACCTATTTCAAGAGGCACGACATTGAAGATGTCCTGCCGTGGATATGCGGCGAGAGATGCGGCGCAGGCCAGCGCGAGGGTAGGGAGCGAGCAGAGCGCATGCGCCTTGTATACACGGCCGCGACGCGTCCGAGTTACCTTCTATGCTTGGCAATGCGAAGGGACGCCATCAGACGAAACGGCCTGGAAGCCGATACGCGGAGTAGGCTTGAGCAACTCGGTTGGACCGTGCAAGAACTCGACGGCCACGAAGGAATGGCGTGATGGCCAGAGCTGACGCGATGCCGAGCCATCCCTCGACATGATTGCGGGCGCCGCGCTTCGTTCGCGGATTCTCATCGACCGCGTCGGCGAGCGGGCGGGGTTCTCTTTGAGCGCACAGGTAGGTTAATGGAACCCAGCGCTCCATCGCTCAGCCGGCTCCTGATACCTGAGAGGGCTCTGATCTTCCGCATCACGCACGTGCGGAACGTCCCGTGGATTCTGCGGCACGGCTTGGCGTGTGCGAATGGCTCCGTCGTGGATCCGGACTTCGTCTCGATCGGCAATCCGGACCTCATCGCCAAGCGGCCGCATCGCGTTGTGGACATTCCACCGGGCGGGACGCTGGCCGATTACGTTCCCTTCTACTTCACGCCGCGGTCGCCGATGCTGCTCAACATCAAGACCGGCTGGGGAGGGGTCAAGCAACGGCCGAACGAGGAGGTCGTGATCCTCGTCGCGTCGCTGGTTACGCTGACCGAGCGCGGAATCCCATTCGTCTTCAGCGATCGCCACGCCTACATGTCCCTGGCCCGGTTCTACTCGAGTCTCGGTGAGCTCGACAAGATCGACTTCGAGAGCCTGCGAAGGAGCGACTTCGCGAGGAGCCCTGAGGAGCCGGAGAAGTTCGATCGCTACCAGGCCGAGGCCCTGGTGTTCGGATCCCTACCGGTGGACGCACTTACCGGAATCGCCTGCTACACTCTCGGCGTGAAGCTCGAGCTCGAGGCGATGGCAACGGAGGCTGGAGTGGCCTCGCGAATCGAAGTCCGGGATGACTGGTACTTCCGATGATCCGCCACGCCGAAGGGAACCTCCTGGAGGCCGAAGTGGAGGCGGTGGTCAACACCGTCAACACGGTCGGCGTCATGGGCAAGGGGATCGCCCTGATGTTCAAAGAGGCGTTCCCCGAGAACTTTCGCAACTACGAGGTGGCCGTTCGGCGCGGTGAGGTCGAGACTGGCCGCATGTTCGTGACCGAACGTCCGGCGCTTGCCGGAGGGCCCCGCTGGATCATCAACTTCCCAACGAAGAGGGACTGGCGCGGGCGCTCTAGACTCGAGTGGATCGAGGCGGGGCTGGAGGACCTTCGTAGGGTTGTCGTCGAGCGGGGCATCCGTTCGATCGCAGTGCCGCCGCTCGGCTGCGGCAACGGCGGGCTCGACTGGGCCGAAGTTCGCCCCAAGATCGAACGGGCGCTCGGCGAGCTGCCGGGCGTGGAGGTCGCCCTCTTCAGGCCATCGCGCAGCTACCGGAACGTCACGAAGAAGCAGGGAGTAGAACGCCTGACCCCCGCCAGGGCGCTTGTCGCCGAGCTGGTCCGCCGCTACTGGGTGCTCGGAAACCCGTGCTCCATCCTTGAGATCCAAAAACTCGCTTGGTTCCTCGAGCGCGAGATCGAATCTCAGGGCCTGGAGAATCCGTTGAAACTGGAATTCGTGGCGCACCGCTATGGCCCCTTCGCCGACAAGCTGCGCCACCTGCTCGACGGGCTGGACGGCAGCTATCTGAGGTCAGACGTGCGCCTGGCGGACGCCAAGCCGTCGGATGTCATTGCCTTCGACGACTCTAGGCGGGAGCGCGTCGAGCTCTACCTGCGCACCGAGGCAAGCGCCTATCGAGCGGCGCTCGAAGCGACCGCGCGTCGCATCGACGGCTTCGAGTCTCCGCTTGGCATGGAGCTACTGGCGACCGTCGACTGGCTTCTGGCTCGGGAAGGGCGCCGGCCGGAGCTCGATTCGATCCGGGAGGGCCTGCGATCCTGGCCCGGCGGCGCCGACGCCGGAGCCCGCAAGCTGCGGATCTTCGAAGACCGGTCGCTCACGCTGGCGATCGATCGCCTGACCGGGGATAGTCCGTTCCGAACGTCAGCTCTATCGACCTAAGCCGCTCGATGTCGGCGTCGGTCGGAGTCTGCGTCGGTCCTAAGCGCCGACCTGAGTCGCGGTTCCAACGACTGATTGAAGGTGAGCTTCGTCAGCAGCCGTGATCAGGCCTCGCCGGCTTGCCTGACCGATCGCCTGGTCGAGGAGTCCCGGTGCGAGGTCCGCCTCGATGCAGTCCGTGAGGGTCCGGAGCGGGACCGTGACAGGCACGGCGCCGAAGCTCGTGCGATCGCGCTCGCCGACGTCGCCGAAATGGAGCACGAGACCCGCAGGTACCCGGAGGCGGCGGCGCCGCCAAGAGGCCGGCAACGTCAGGTGGGCCTTGCTCGGGAGATCGTCCGAACGGCTGGCTCTTCTTAGTGGAGCGGGCGGCCCGTCACAGTTTCATCGGTAGGCGGCGAGGCGCCACGTGCGTGCCCGAGGGCTCCAGCTGGAGGCCGTTCTCGCCGGGTCGGACGCGCGCCTCGGGGTAATAGTCGATGACCCCGCGGAGGTAGCCCAGGAACCGCTTCTTGAAGTGCCGAGGGTTGGCGTAGCTCGACCCGAACTGGAGCGCCAGCGAGGCCCAAGGAATCGTGACCGGCCGGCGGAGCCGGAAGAAGCGCCAGGTCAGCCAAACGTAGATGTCGATCTCGAACGGCGACCGGAGGGCGCGCAGGACTCGCAGATCGAAAGGGACCGGTGCCTCGGTCGCCTCCCGGAAGAAGCGGTCCGAGAGCAGGACGTGCGAGCCCCAGGCGGCCTCGCCCTTCCCCGGCCGGGGGTCCCACCAGAGCTCCCGCTTCTCGGCGATCAGGAAGCCGTCGCCGGCGTGCCGGCCGTGGCTCTCGTCGTGGAAGATGCACTGGAAGGTCGAGGCGAACAGCCGCTGGAGTTGCTCCCGGAGCATCGGCAGCGACCCGCGAGGCCCTGTGGTCGGCGGGATGCCGAGGGCGGCGCAGAAGTGGGAGAAGTGGCTGCCGAGCTCGATGTCGGCGCTCTTGCGCCGCACCGCCTCCGTCGTCAGGTAGGCCAGAACCAGACGCGGGTAGCGGCCAAACGGGAGCCCGACGTCCGTCGGCGCGAGGATCGAGAGCGTGAAGTGCCCGTTCCGCCGGACGAACTCGTTGGCCTTCGGGTCGCTGTGCGGAAGGGTCGCCTGGACCAACGCCCGGGCCAGGAAACCGACCTCGCCGGCGGCGTAGGCGTCCTCCTGGTCGAGGTAGAGCGCCTGCCGGATCAGGCTGCCGGAGCGTCTCGACTGGCGAGGCCTGGCCTCAACATCTGTAGAATGAAACTGTGACGCCGGGGCTTCGGGGAGCACCAACTCGAGCTGCGGGGTTGCCGGCTTCCAGACCATACTGCCCCTCCGCTCCGCTGCCGGGCAGCGGATACCAGAGAGGGACGGCGATGCCGGAGCCAGCCGTAAGGCCGGTCCGGAGCCGCCTCGCAGAGGCTCGAGAACGTTGCTGGCGTGGGTTCTGGCTCACGCAGCCCGCCTGAGTGCCGCGACGTCGTGGAGCCAGGCGAACAGGGTGTTCGAATCCCATTTGGTGTTCGAACTCCCAACCGTTTGGGCTACCAGCCCCATTTCCAGCAGCTCCAGCACGCGCCCGAACTCCGGGTCCGCCTCCCGCACCGTCCCGCCCGCGAACGAGCGATTGCGCACACCGTTCAATGACTCGACGTTCAGGGCCAGGATGAAGTCCGCGCCGTAGCCGGACTGGAGCAGGGAGAAGATGCTCTTGGGGTCGATCGGCGTGACCAGACCGCGCAGGAACTTCTCTCCGGTCAACGGCACGTAGGTGATGGTGGGCCGGTCGGTATAGATCGCCTGCCCCCCCGCCGACAGGAAGTTGCCCTGCACGGCCCTCTCGGTCGAGAGGGTGCCGCCGACGTTGACGCCGGTCTGCAGCGAGTAGCCGCTGACGATCGAGGCCACGTCCACGAAGACCGGCAGATCCTGGTAGCGCAACTTGACGATGTTGAGCAGCGTCTGCTGCTTCCACGAGTCGGCGATCGCCGTGCTGTAGTCGAAGCGGTCGACGGTCACCGTCCGCGGGCCGAGATGCACGCAGCCGGCGAGCATCAGGGCGGCGGCCAGCGCGGGGACGGAGGCTCTTCCGCCGCGGCTCAGGACCCCCGCTGCCTCCCCGGTCGACGAAAGCCCATGGCGGGCGACGCGCATCTCCGCCGCGACACTTCCTCCGTCGGCCCGCGCGCTCATGGGACGGGCTCGATCTCGCCGAGCCGCCAGCTCTTGTCGAACCACGGCTCGAGCGGGCCGTAGAGCCGGAAGATCGCGTTCCAGCCTTTGCCGGGGAGGGTCCGGATGAAGTTCTTCGCATCCTTGGGCCGCTCGGGGGCGAAGTACACATCCACGGAGCCGTCGGCATTCGCCTGGAAGTCCTTGTCCTTGCTGGTGACCGACGGCCAGGTCTGGTCGGTCTGCAGGAAGGAGCGGGTCTGGTTGTCGTAGGCGATGACGGACCAGAAGTTGTTCACCGGAACATTCGCGGGCACGTGCAGCCGATAGGCGCGGCTGCCATTCATCGGCTGGCCTTTGGAATCCACGAACGCGAGCGCGTACTGCGAACCGGAGCCGACCATCTTGGCTTCCATCGCCGGGGTGACACCGGTGGCGTAGAAGTAGTACTGGGAAGCCGAGTCGAGCAGCTTGATGCCGTCGCGCGAGAAGCTGTAGCCGCCGAGGAACGCGGTCCGCCAGGCGCTGCCCTCGTAGTAGAACGCCGCCCTGTCGCGCATCCGATAGGTGAGAGCCCGCGCCGTGGCATCGCCCACCGCCGCGGCTTCGGTGAGGATCTTCTTCATCCGCGCATCGGGCGCGAACGGCTTCCCGTGCTCGATCCCGATCGCCGCGAAGAAGCCGAGGGTCACCGGATCGCCGGTGGACGGCGGCTCGGACTGAACCACGCCGTCGAGCAGCTCCCAGAACTGGTCGTCGCCAGGCCCCACCGTCACGAACGGTTCGGGGGAGATGTTCACGAACTTCATCGCCGGCGGGTTCGCCGCCTGCGAGAGCGGGTAGACCTTCGTCCGCTGCTTGGTCAGCGCAACGTGCGGCTCGAGGTCGCCCGTCTTGTCGGGGAAGGTGCGAAAGGCCAGGAACATCTCGTAGGCCTGGGCTCGGGCGACGAAGTAACCTTCGGGCACCTCGCCGTCGTAGCCCGGCGGGAGGATCAGATACTTGCCGCCCTGCCCCTTGTCGGGTCCCGTCAGGCCGACGTCCACCACCCACCGGTACCAGTGATCATTTAAGGCGCCGAGAACGCCCGGCGGCACTTCGGCCACCAGGGGGCCAGCGTGGAGGTCGATCCACATCCAGGCGTAAGGGGTGCTGGTGTTGAAGGTCAGGCCCACGGTGCGGGGGAAGACCAGATCCTCCCAGATCGGCATGGTCGTGTTGGCCGGCCCCCAGTGCAGAAGCGCCTTGCGCATGGCGGCCTGGTTCACCGCCGGGATCGCCAGCAGATACGCCTGCACGGCGCGCTGGAAGTCGAGGTTGTCGTAGAGCCTCTCGACGGTGGCATCGTCCGGGAAGCCGTCGAAGAAGTTGAGTGTCCCGAGCCGCGTGTCGACCTTGTCCGGGGTCGCGATGCCGGGCGGGATGGCGGTAGTCATCTTCGTCTTCGGCGCGCCCTGCGCCGAGGCGGGGCTCGCCGCCAGCGCGCAGGTGAGCGCGGAGGCCAACAGGCATTTCGTTCGGGTGGCGTTCATGGGTCGTACCCCTTCCTTTCGCCTGTGCGGCCCGGAGGCACAGCCCTCTGGAGCCGTCGCGCCTACTCCCCCTTCAACCGGCGCGCGCCCTCGACGATCGGGTGCCAGCCGGAGACGAGCGAGACCATGAAGCCGTCCATCTGGATGTCTCCGGGCGCGCTGTCATTGACCGTCGACTTGTAGCCCACGGTGAGGCCGAGGTTGTCGTTGATCTGGTAGCCGAGCGTGAGACCGAAGGCCAGGTTGTCGAGCTTGTCGCCCTCGACGCCGTCGAGGGTCGCCGCTCCGCCCTGATACCAGGAGCCGTCGAGCGAGCCCCAGAGGCTCCCGGTGAAGTCGCGCGTCAGGTGCGCGTCGAGCTGGAAGAGCGGATCGGTCTCGAGCGTCTGGCCGACGAAATTGTCGTTCTTTCCGAAGAGCCAGACGGCGGGCAGGAATTCGAGCGTCGTGCGCCGCCCCGGCACCCAGGCTCCGAGCTGCCAGACGATCGGCGCGCCCAGCCGCCCGTACCACCGGTTCTGGCCGATGTTCAGCGACCGGCTGTCGTCGTACTCGCCGATCGGCACCGCCAGGTCGACGATCAGGTCGAGCGAGAAGCCCGGCTGGTAGCGGAGCACGTCCACCAGACTCGCCTGCGACTTCGGCCCGATCAGGTTGATGTCGAACTCCACGGTCGGGTCGCCGAAGCCGCGGGCCGTCTGGGACAGGGTCTGGCCCGCAGCGGTGACCTCGCCCGAGATGTTCCCCATGGGCACGAGGACAGCGACCAGAGCCCCGCGGCCGAACAGGGTCAGAGAGCGCCCGTAGCCGGCGATCGCCAGGCTCGCTTCGAGGTCGGCCCCCGGCGAGACGAGGTGGGCCGGGTCGAACGGGTTCGTGTTGCCGCTCATCGAGTTGTAGATGAGCGGCACGGCGTTCCCGCCCGAGAGCGACTTCCAGTAGAAGCGGGCGGGCACCTGGGCCGGCGCCTGGGAGGCGCCGAGCGCGCCCACGGCGAGCATCGCGCCGAGAGCGCGCGGTGCGCTCCCGGCGGGTCTCCTCGGAACGATCCGGTCGTTCATGACATCGGCTCCTTCAGCTGGATGCGGGAAGCTCAACGATCGTGCTCCGGCTTCGGATCGGCCACCATGTCTGGCGGCGGTACGAACTGCTTCTTCAGGTTGACCGGCGGATAGCCCGCCTGGACCGGCACGCGCAGAGGAAGGTTCTTCTCGAGGCTCTCGAACGGCGTGCGGTTCGGCAGGATCACGTTGTTCTGTTGGACGTAGGCCTCCCAGAGCGCAAGCATCTCCTGCACCTTTTCGGGGCGGCCGGCGGCGAGATCGTGCAACTCGCCGGGATCCGCCGCGAGGTCGAAGAGCTCCCACTCCCCCGTGCCGAGAGGCCGGATCTGCCAGCGCAGCTTCCAGTTTCCCTGGCGCACGGCGCGGTTGCCGAAGACCTCCCAGGCGAGGACGTCCTGACTCGTGCGCGGCGACTCGCTCTGGCCCGCCAGCATCGCGCCCCACGATTTGCCGACCGCCGGTAGCGTTTCCTTCCCTGCGTAGGTCTCCGGGTAGCGCGTTCCGGCGATCTCGAGCAGCGTCGGCATGACGTCGGCCACGTGCATGAGGCCCTGGTTGATGCTGCCCTTGGGACGGTTGACGACCGGGCCGCTGACGATGAGGGCGTTGCGAATGCCGCCTTCCGCCATGAGCGCCTTGTACTGCGAGAACGGCGTCATCGAGACCTGCGCCCACATCGGCCCGTAGGCGAGCCAGGATCCCGGATCTCCCCAGGCGTTGGGATGGTTCTGCGACCAGTGCATGGCGGCGAAGAGGTAGTCGCGCGAGCCTGGCGAGCCGGCGATCATTTCGTAGAGGTCGTTGCCCTCGGCGCCGTTGTCGCCGAAGACGATGAAGACCGTGTTCTCGTACTCGCCGATCTTCTTGAGGTGGTCGATGAGCTTGCCGATGTGGAAGTCGAGGTTCTCGACCAGGCCGGCGTAGAGCTCCATCTTCCTGCCCAGGAGCGCACGAGCCGCAGGGGCCAATACGACAGGATCGGGAAGGAACCACATCCGCTCTGCGAGCTGCGTGCCCGGGGGCACGATGCCGAGCTCGATCTGCCGTTTCAGCCGCTCCTGTCGCACGGCGTCCCAGCCCTTGTCGTACTCGCCGACGTGGCGGCTACGCCACTCCTTCGGCAGGTGGTACGGCTCGTGCGGCGCCTGGTGGGAGACGTAGGCGAAGAACGGCTTGCCGTCGCCGCGGTTGGCGTCGATGTAGGAGATCAGCTTGTCGGTGTAGGTCGTCGTCGCGTAGAAGTCTTTCGGCAGGCTCTTCTGGTAGCGCCCATCCTCGGTGTAGAGCGACTTGGGGGTGGCGGCCGAGAAGTTCCAGTCGTCCCAGTAGCTGCCCATCCCGTCGAGCAGCGTGAAGTCGCGCTCGAAGCCGCGCGCGGCCGGGATCTGGGTCGGCTCCTTCCCCAGGTGCCACTTGCCGACCATGTAGGTGTGGTAGCCGGCGTCCTTCAGGAGCTGCGGCAGCGTGACGACGCGGTCGTTGAGGTTGCCCTCGTAGCCGTCCACGCCCATCTGGTTCGGCGCCGTCCACTCGCTCATGTTGCCGAGGCCGTTCAGGTGGGTGTCGACGCCGGAGAGCAGCATCGAGCGCGTCGGCGAGCAGGAAGCGTGGGTGTAGAAGTTGGTGAATCGGACCCCCTCGTTGGCGAGCGAGTCGAGGTTCGGCGTCTTGATCTCGCTGCCGAACGAGCCCATGTCGGCGAAGCCCATGTCGTCGCCGAGGATGACGACGATGTTGGGCCGGCGCGGCGCGTCGGGGGTGGCGGCGAGGACGGGCGAGGCGAGGGCGGCGACGAGGCCGGCGATGCCGAGGATCACCGGCATCCGGCGTCGGCTGCCGTGATCCCCGGTCGCGGCGCGCAGCAAGGACCCTGACAGTGCTTTCATTGGCTCCACTCCATTCCAGGTCGGTGCATCCCGACCCGAGCTCGCTCCCGCGGACCCCGGCGACGGCGGGGTCGACCGCGGGTGATGTAGGCTGCCGACCAGTTCCCGAAGGGCGCAACTTCCCCCTTCCCGCGATCGCCAGGGCTGGGTCTGCTCTAGTATCGGTGGGTTCGCTCCGGAGCGTCTATCGGAATTCCGCAAACCGTGAAGATTGCCGCCCCCGCCGCCAGCGCCGACCCTGCGGTCACGGTCGACGACCTCTGCGACCCGACGGCCGTCGGCGACGGCATCGAGCTGATCGACCAGAACGTCGTGCAGCTGCACTCGACGCCGCTGCGCGCCCGCCGGGTGGTCGTCCGCCTCGACGACACGGCGGTGATGTTCCACTCGACCAACGTCCGCGTCCGGACGCGCACGAGCGTGCGCGAGGGGCGCTTCGCCTGGGTGGCGTTCGGGCCGCGCACACGCGGGACGGTGAACGGCGTGCCGGTGCGGCCGGGGCTCGTGCTCACCGCGGAACCCGGAGCGGAAGTCGGCTTCGTCTCGGACGCCGGTTGGGAAAGCATCACGTTCCTGCTGTCGGCGCAGGAGCTCGCTGCGCAGCTCGCGGCGCGACGGCGCGAAACTGAGATCCGGCTGCCGCGCGACGTGGAAATGCTAAGGCTCGAACCGGAGCGCAGCCGCAGGCTCTTCGGATGGGGCAAACGGCTCGCCGAGGTGGCCGCGCGCCACCCCGCGCGGTTCGACGAAGGAAGACCGGAGCGGGTCGCGGCGCAGGCCGAGCTGCTCGAGATCCTCCTCTCCACCGTCGGCGTCGCCGAAGGTCTCGAGCCCAGCCACGTCGACCGGAGTCGTCAGGCGCAGAGTCTGGTCGTGAGGAGGGCCGAGGAGTTCGCCCTGGCGAACACCGGCGAGAACCTTCATGTCGGCGAACTCTGCCGCGCCGCGGGCGCCAGCGAGCGAACGCTGCAGTACGCGTTCAAGGAAATTCTTGGGATGGCACCGACGGCCTACCTGATCCGCCTCCGGCTGCATCGGGTTCGCCGGGCGCTCCTGGAGGCGAGGCGCGGGGCGACCACGGTCTCGGCCAAGGCGCTCGAGTTCGGCTTCTGGCACTTCGGCGAGTTCTCGCGCGCCTACCGGGACTGCTTCGGCGAGCTGCCGTCGCAGACCTTGCGCCGGACGCCGGAATCGCCGGGCGAGGTCCGGTAGCGGACCCAACGCGGGGCACCGGGCCGAGCTTTCGCTCTCGGCACCGCACCTCGATGAAGGCCCGAGCTCCCGACTGCCGCGGAGCAGTTTCCCGCCGCTTCGGATCCGAGGAAGGCCGCGAACGCCGTGCGCTATCGTCCCGGCGATGGCCGCAGACTCCCCGGTGACCGCGCCCGATGACCAAAAGAAGGGCGCGCGAACGGTCGTCGGGACCTTCGTCCTCCAGCTCCGCCCGGTGCGGGTGCCGGCGGCGGCGATCCGCTTCACGCACACCTTCGGGCTCGGCGGAGCGTCGCTCGTCCTGCTCGTCCTCCTCGCCGTCACCGGCTCGCTCCTCATGTTCGCCTACACGCCGGTGCCGGGCGACGCCTATGCGTCGATCGAGAGGCTCGAGGGAGAGGTGCTCTTCGGCGCCTTCGTGCGCGCGCTCCACCACTGGAGCGCGAACCTGCTCGTGCTCGTCGCCGCGCTCCATCTGCTGCGGGTCTTCTTCACCGGCGGCTTCCTCGCCGGGCGCGAGCTGAACTGGATCGTCGGACTCGTGCTCTTCGGCACCATCGCCGCGCCTGCCTTCACCGGCTACCTGCTGCCCTGGGACCAGCTCGCCTTCTGGGCGGCGACGATCGTCACGGGCATGGCTGGCTACGTGCCGCTCGTCGGGCCGGCGCTGGCGAGTTTGCTGCGCGGCGGCGAGGAGATCGGACCGGCGACACTCGGCACCTACTACGCGCTCCATACCCAGTGGCTGCCCGCGCTGCTCTTCGCCGGCGCCGGCTTCCACTTCTGGCGGGTGCGGCGCGCGAAAGGCGTCGTCTTGCCTCCGGACGGCGCGAGAGACGAAGCCCGACGTCCTTCGGGGCCAGAATCGAGAGCGTGAAGTGCCCGTTCCGCCGGACGAACTCATTAGTCTTGGGGTCGCTGTGGGGGAGGGTCGCCTGGACTAGTGCCCGGGCCAGGAAGCCGACCTCGCCGGCGGCGTAGGCGTCCTCCTGGTCGAGATAGAGGGCCTGCCGAATCAGGCTGCCGGAGCGTCGCGCCGGGCGGGTCGGCTTCTCAACAGCTGTTGCATGAAACTGTGACGCTTGGGCCTCGACGATTCCCAGACTGAGCTGCCGGGCTGGTTCCTTGCGCTCCATCCTGCCCCCCCGCTCCGCTGCTCACGCAGCGTCGGCCGAGAGGGGCGCGGCTCCGAGCACCGCCCGGTGGGCGGCGCCACGAACCGCGCGCGGAGCAGAAGACCAGTGCCATGAGCGAGTTAGCTCACGCCGCCTGGCGCAGCTCCGCGACTTCCCTGAGCCAGGCCCAGAGGGTGTTCGAATCTCCTGGAGTGTTCGAACTCGGATGCGTAAGGGCTACCAGATTCTCTAACTCCAGTATCTTGAGGTAGTTCCCCTATGCTTCTTCTGCCTGCAGCATGGCGGGCTACGTCGGCCTGTTTCGTGGCGGGCACAGCTCATCCAATGGACTCGAAAGGACTTGTGCCTCGCCCTTACCGTGTGGTTCGAACTCGGCACCGAGAGGGGCACCTTCCGCCGGTTCGCTTCCCGCCCTGAGCAAGCCGCGAGCCCTCGACAGTTTGACTCAACATACGCACTTGACAGGCCTGTCAAGTAAGTATATTTAGTCAAGTATGCGGGCGCCCAGCGAGCAGCAAGCTCTCCAACAGATTCCGCGACGCCTGGCCGATCTCCTCGGCCTCGCGCCGAATGACGCCAAGATCCGACGTCAGATGGGAGGGGCGCTCAACGCCGACGCAGTCGTCGGGCTCGGCGGCTTCACCTTCATTGTCCAATGGACGGGCTCGGGCACCATCGCTCGCGTTTCAGACGCCGCACGGCAGGCTCAAGAGCAAGCCTCTAAGGTCGGCAAGCGCGCGATTCCGCTGGTGGCCGTGCCCTTCATGGGACCAGCAGGTCGGGAGCGCTGCGAAGAGTTGAATGTCGGCTGGCTCGACCTTAGCGGCAACGCCCGCCTCGTGGCCCCAGGCCTCCGCGTGCAGATGGAGGGTCAGCCGAATCGGTACAAGAGCCCGGGCCGGCCGGCGACCGCCTTCGCTCCCAAGAGCTCGCGCATCGCTCGCTGGCTGCTCATGCACCCGGGCCAGCCACTGACCCAACGAGAGCTCGCGACGGCGACGAAGATGGACGAGGGCTTCACCAGCCGGATCGTCGCCAAGCTCGAGTTCGACGGACTCATCGACCGAGAGGAGAACGGGAGGATCCGGGCTCGCGATCCGAACCTGCTCCTGGACGCCTGGGCCGAGAGCTACAGCTTCACCAAGCACCGTATCCTCCGCGGTCACATCCCGGCGCGTACCGCGGAAGCGCAGCTGCGCGCCATGACCGAAGTCCTCGCGAAGAAGCGCCAGCCGTATGCCGCGACTGGCCTCGCAGCGGCGTGGCTCCTCGACCGTTTCGCGGGGTTTCGAATCGTGACGATCTACCTCGCGAGCGATCCCGAGGCACCGCTGCTGGAACAACTCGGCTTCCGAGAAGCCGAGTCCGGCGCGAACACCTGGCTGGTCGTTCCTAACGACGAGGGCGTGTTTCAGGGTGCGAGCGACCGAGATGGTGTTCGATGCGCCCACCCCATCCAGGTCTACCTCGACTTGAAGGAACACCCAGAGCGGGCCAAGGAGGCGGCCGAGCAGCTGCGCATGGACCTACTGAAGTGGGGGGCCGATGACTGAGAAGCCCACGACGGCAGGTGGCTACCGAGGGGAGCACCTCGCGCTCGTTCGCGCAACCTGCCTCTACATCGCCACCAAGCTGGGCGACCTGATGGACGACCTCGTCGTGATCGGCGGTTTGGTCCCATCTCTCCTCATTGATCAAGAAGGTGACGAGGCGGGCTTCGAGCCACACGCCGGCACGATGGATCTCGACATCGGCTTGACCGCCGCACTCCTCGACCGCGGCAGGTACCGGGAGATCTCAGACCGCTTGCGACGAGCCGGGTTCTCCCAGGACGAGAACACCGCCGGAAACCCGACACGCCAGCGCTGGAAGATCGAGGCGCAGGAGAAGGTAACCGTCGACTTCCTGATGCCGCCGACGTCTCCTGAAGAGCGCGGCGGCTCGCTCCGCGACCTCGAACCGGACTTCGCTGCCGTAGTCACACCGGGGCTGCATCTGGCATTCAGGGACCGCGTCCGTGTCTCGCTCTCGGGTCAGACGATCGCCGGCGAAGATGCGACCCGCGAGATCTGGGTCTGCGGCGCCGGGGCCTTCGTCGTGCTCAAGGCATTGGCTTTCGATCTCCGCGGCGAGAATAAGGATGCCTACGACCTCTTCTACGTTGTGCGCAACTACGGCGCCGGGGTCGAGAGCGTGGTCGAGCGCCTAAAGCCACTGCTCGACGACGAGGACGCGGTGAAGGCGGCCGAAATCCTGCGGCGAGACTTTCTGAGCAGCAACAGCGTGGGCCCCCGGCGCGTCGCGGAGTTCCAGACGGGCGGGACCAACGTCGCGATCCAGGCGGACGTCGTGGGCTTCGTTGGCGATCTCCTTCGCCGGCTGGGAGTCTCCGCCTCGCCGGCGACCTGATTCAGTCAGGAGAGGAATCGGACAAGGGCGCGTACAAACCTCACGCTAGGCTTTGGTTTCGTGAGAGTCCGCGACCTCTACCGGATCCAAACCGGAGGACCCGCGCCGAGCCGCCGACTTCATCGTCTGGCCGGCCTCTGCTCGATGTGGGTTGGCGACGGCTTCAGCAAGAGACCGGCGGCGGTGCTCTCCAGCCTTACCTCCGGGTAGTAGTCGATAACGCTCCGCAGGTAGCCTAGGAACCGCTTCTTGAAGTGCCGCGGGTTCGTGTACCTGGACCCGAACTGGAGCGCCAGAGATGCCCAGGGGATTGTGACCGGCCGACGGAGCCGGAAGAAGCGCCAGGTCAGCCAGACGTAGATGTCGATCTCGAACGGCGACCGGAGGGCGCGCAGGACGCGCAGGTCGAGTGGGACCGGCGCCTCGGTCGCCTCCCGGAAGAAGCGGTCCGAGAGCAGGACGTGCGAGCCCCAGGCTGCCTCACCCTTCCCGGGACGGGGGTCCCACCACAGTTCGCGCTTCTCGGCGATCAGGAAGCCGTCGCCGGCGTGCCGGCCCTGGCTCTCGTCGTGGAAGATGCACTGGAAGGTCGACGCGAAGAGCCGCTGGAGCTGCTCCCGGAGCATCGGCAGCGACCCGCGAGGCCCTGTGGTCGGCGGGATGCCGAGGGCGGCGCAGAAGTGGGAGAAGTGGCTGCCGAGCTCGATGTCGGGGCTCTTGCGCCGCACTGCCTCCGTCGTCAGGTAGGCCAGGACCAGACGAGGGTACCGGCCGAACGGCAGCCCGACGTCTTTCGGCGCGAGGATCGAGAGGGTGAAGTGCCCGTTCCGCCGGACGAACTCGTTGGCTTTGGGGTCGCTGTGGGGAAGGGTCGCCTGCACCAGCGCCCGGGCCAGGAATCCGACCTCGCCGGCGGCGTAGGCGTCCTCCTGGTCGAGGTAGAGCGCCTGCCGAATCAGGCTCCCGGATCGCCGACCCCGCCGCTCAACAGCTGTTGGATGAAACTGTGACGCCGGGGCTCCGGGGAGCACCAACTCGAGCTGCGGGGTTGCCGGCTTCCAGACCATACTGCCCCTCCGCTCCGCTGCCGGGCAGCGGATACCAGAGAGGGACGGCGATGCCGGAGCCAGCCGTAAGGCCGATCCGGAGCCGCCGCGCAGAGGCTCGAGAACGTTGCTGGCGTGGGTTCTGGCTCACGCAGCCCGCCTGAGTGCCGCGACGTCGTGGAGCCAGGCGAACAGGGTGTTCGAATCCCATTTGGTGTTCGAACTCCCAACCGTTTGGGCTACCAGGTTCTCTAACTCCAGTATCTTCAGGTAGTTCCCCTATTTTTCTTCTGCCTGCAGCATGGCGGGCTGCGTCGACCTGTTTCGTGACAGGCATAGCTCATCCAACGGACTCGAAAGGATTTGTGCCTCGCCCTTACCGTGCGGTTCGAACTCGGCACCGAGAGGGTGACCGTACCTTCCGCCGGTTCGCTTCCCGCCCTGAGTAAGCCTCTAGCCCTCGACAGTTTGACTCAACATGCGCACTTGACAGGCCTGTCAAGGCGGTATATTTAGTCAAGTATGCGGGCGCCCAGCGAGCAGCAAGCTCTCCAACAGATTCCGCGACGCCTGGCCGATCTCCTCGGCCTCGCGCCGAATGACGCCAAGATCCGACGTCAGCTGGGAGGGGCGCTCAACGCCGACGCAGTCGTCGGGCTCGGCGGCTTCACCTTCGTTGTCCAATGGACGGGCTCAGGCACCATCGCTCGCGTTTCAGACGCCGCACGGCAGGCTCAAGAGCAAGCCTCTCAGGTCGGCAAGCGCGCGATTCCCGTGGTGGCTGTGCCCTTCATGGGACCCTCTGGTCGAGAGCGTTGCGAGGAGGCGAATGTCGGCTGGCTCGACCTGAGCGGCAACGCCCGCCTCGTGGCCCCTGGCCTCCGCGTGCAGATCGAAGGTCAGCCGAATCGGTACAAAGGGCCGGGCCGGCCGGCGAGCGCTTTCGCTCCCAAGAGCTCGCGCATCGCTCGCTGGCTGCTCATGCACCCGGGCCAGCCGCTGACCCAACGAGAGCTCGCGACGGCGACGAAGATGGACGAGGGCTTCACCAGCCGGATCGTCGCCAAGCTCGAGTTCGACGGACTCATCGACCGAGAGGAGAACGGGAGGATCCGGGCTCGTGATTCGAACCTGCTCCTGGACGCCTGGGCCGAGACCTACAGTTTCAGCAAGCACCGCATCCTCCGCGGTCACGTCCCGGCGCGCAGTGCGGAGGCGCAGCTCCGCGCCATAACCGAGATCCTCGCAAGGAAGCGACAGCCGTTTGCTGCAACTGGCCTTGCCGCGGCGTGGCTCCTCGACCGTTTCGCGGGGTTTCGAATCGTGACGATCTACCTCGCGAGCGAGCCCGAGGCGCCGCTGCTGGAACAACTCGGCTTTCGCGAGGCCGAGCCCGGAGCGAACACCTGGCTTGTCGTTCCCAACGACGAGGGTGTGTTTCAGGGGGCGAGCGACCACGATGGCGTTCGATGCGTCCACCCCGTCCAGGTCTACCTTGATCTGAAGGAACACCCAGAGCGGGCCAAGGAGGCGGCCGAGCAGCTGCGAAAGGACCTGCTGAAGTGGAGGACCAATGCCTGAGAAACCCAGGACGGCAGATGGCTACCGCGGGGAGCACCTCGCGCTCGTCCGAGCAACCTGCCTCTACATCGCCACCAAGCTGGGCGACCTCATGGACGACCTCGTCGTGGTCGGCGGCTTGGTCCCCTCGCTGCTCGTCGATCAGGAAAGTGGTGAGGCGGGCTTCGAACGACATGCTGGCACGATGGATCTCGACATCGGCCTGACAGCCGCACTCCTCGACCGCGGCAAGTACCGGGAGATCTCGGACCGGCTGCGACGAGCCGGGTTCGCCCCGGACGACAACGCCGCCGGCAACCCGACACGCCAGCGCTGGAAGATCGTGGCCCGGGAGAAGGTGACCCTTGACTTCCTCATGCCGCCGACGTCGGTGGATGAGCGCGGCGGCTCGCTCCGCGACCTCGAGCCAGACTTCGCTGCCGTAGTCGCCCCAGGGCTACAGCTGGCATTCAGAGATCGCGTCCTTGTCTCGCTCTCGGGCCAGACGATCGCCGGCGAAGACGCGACCCGCGACATCTGGGTCTGCGGCGCCGGGGCCTTCGTCGTTCTGAAGGCCTTGGCCTTCGGCCTCCGGGGCGAGAACAAGGATGCCTACGACCTCTTCTACGTTCTGCGCAACTATGGCGCCAGCATCGAGAACGTCGTCGAGTGCCTGAGACCGCTCCTCGACGACGAGAACGCGATGAAGGCGATCGAAATCCTGCAGCGAGACTTCCTGGGCGACAACGGCGTGGGCCCGAGGCGCGTCGCAGAGTTTCAGACCGGCGGCCCGGACGCCGCGATCCAGGCGGACGTCGTGGGCTTCGTGGGCGAGTTGCTTCGGCGGCTAGGAATTTCCGAGGCGGCATCGACGTAAATCGGTCGATTGACGAAAGGACGCTGGCCTCTCACGCCGGTAACACGGGTTCGAATCCCGTACGCGCTACCAGATCTATCTCCGGACTCCTTCTTCAGAGTCGTGCCAGGTGAGCGCTGCGTTTGCCCTCTTCGCTGCTGACAGAAGAGAAGGGCTGCAACTCCTGCGGGCTCCCTGGCAGCCGCATGAACACCACCTGTGGCTGCACTCGCGCAACCCAATCTTTGTTCTGGCGATGCTTGTGAGGATCGGCCGCGGGCAAAGTACCATGCCGCGTGAGCTCGACGAGGCGTGGAACGCAGAGCCGGGTCGCAACGAGGGCGACGCGACGCCGTCACGAGCGCGCGTCGCGATCGCGGCCGGGCGCACCGCGGTGGCGGGATGGAGCGCGGGCAGACAGGCCATTTGCCGCCGCCCTTTCCTGGCTCGGCGGGGCGCCGAACTTGCGTGCGTACTCGCGGCTGAATTGACTCGTACTCTCGTACCCGACCTCGTAGGCGACCGCGGTGACCGAGCCGCCCTCCGTCATGAGAAGTCGCCGCGCCTCCAGCAGACGGAGCTCCTTCTGGTATTGAAGCGGAGTGGTCGAGGTGACAGTCCTGAACTGCTTGTGGAAGGACGATGCGCTCATTCCGACTCGCCGTGCGAGCTCCGGAATCGCGATCGGTGAGCGCAGGTTGCCGCGGATGTGGCCGATGGCGCGGGCGATGGCGCTCGCACCGCTGTCGCGGCGGATGAGACAGCGGAGCATTCCGCCAAACGGAGCCACCAGCAGTCGGTAGTGGATCTCCTTGAGGACGAGCGGGCCCAGGACCTTCGCGTCCGCAACCGAGCCGGCCAGCGCCAGGTAACGACGCAGGGCATCGAGCAGTCCGGGATCCGCACGATGGGCCACCGCTGCGCGCGCGAGACGGCTGTCGAGCGCCGACTCCGCGACCTCGTCGTACAACTTCCTGATGCTGGCAATATCCACCTTCAACACCAGCGCCAGGTAAGGTGCCTTGGCGATTCTGGAGCGCACGGGCAGGTCGTTACTGACGAGGAGGCACTCCCCCGGGCCGACTGACAGGGTCTGCTCCCCAACCGCAATCTCCTTCCTGCCTTGGAGGATCAGGCATAGCACGGGTTCGTACAACGAGGCTTCCAACGAGCTCGGCGAGCTCTGCCGCAGGAGCAGCAGACCGTCGACCGGCTGTGCTTGCTGCCGGCCATTCTCGGCCAGGGAAACGTGGCGGGCGGCGAGTTCGACGAGCCCTTCCAGCGACATGACGCGTCCTCCACCGGCAGCCTAGAGCGGTTCGCCAAGAAAGAAGCGGATTCTCCCGAGTTGTGCAGGATTGGGCAAGCCGATTGGAGAAACGGGCATGCACCGCGGTCCTGCGGTTGAGTAGGGTCTTCCCGCGTCCCGTACTCGGGAGAGAACGCCTGGAACGCCGGAGTCGACATCGACAGAGGAGCACTCGAGCGATGAAGCAGATGGAGCTTGGAACTCAGGGCCTTCGCGTCCCCGCGATCGGGCTCGGCTGCATGGGGATGTCGGAGTTCTACGGACCGTCGTCCGAGGACAGGAACCTGCGTGTGCTCGAGCGGGCAGCAGAGATCGGCTGCACCTTCTGGGATACATCCGACATGTATGGCCCGTTCACGAACGAGAGCCTGCTGTCGAAGGCGCTCGCGGGACGGCGCGATCGGATCATCCTCGCCACCAAGTTCGGCGTCGCGCGCACCGAAGATGGCAGCTGGCTCGGCACCAAGGGTGGCGCGGACTACGTGCGCGCATGCTGCGATGCCTCGCTGAATCGCCTCCGGACGGACTACATCGACCTCTACTATCAACATCGGTTGGACCCGCAGACGCCGATCGAGGAGACGGTCGGGGCCATGGCCGAGCTCGTCAAGGCAGGGAAGGTGCGCTTCATCGGCCTGTCCGAGGCCGATCCCGAAACGATTGCCCGCGCTCACGCGGTGCATCCGGTGAGCGCTCTGCAGACCGAGTATTCATTGTGGTCGCGGGACGTCGAAGCCGACATCCTGCCGACGCTCCGACGACTCGAGATCGGCTTCGTCGCCTACAGCCCCCTCGGCCGGGGGTTTCTCTCCGGGTCCATCCGCTCGCGCAGCGATCTCCAGCCCGGAGACTGGCGGCTGGAGAATCCGCGCTTCACCGAGGAGGCGATGACGAGGAACCGCCAGGTGGCCGACATCGTAGCCGCCGTCGCCCAGGAGATCGGCGCTACGCCGGCTCAGGTCGCATTGGCGTGGCTCGCCTCGCGCGAAACTCCCCTCGCCGCGATCCCCGGGACACGAAGCACCGAGCGCCTGGAGGAGAATTGGGCGTCCCAGGAAACGACGCTGCGGGCGCGAGACCTGGAGCGGTTGGACTCCATTCTCACCGAGGGTGTGGTCGGCAACCGCTACTGACTTCTCGGCCCACTCTCCTCGAGAACGGAGCGCCGGATGGCTGAACTCCTTGGGGATTCCCGGAGTCCTCATGGAGCGACGGCCGACCAGGAGGTGGCGTCGTTCGTCTCGAAGCCGTCCGTGAAGAGCGAACCGTAGAGAATCGTCTGCGCTCCGGCGTCGCCGAGGCCGCCGGGGTTCTCGAACGGCACGCCGATCGCGAGATCGTCGTAGCCGTCGCCGTCGAAGTCGCCGGCGGCGAGCGACCAACCGAAGTTCTTGTTGTGCTCGGTCTTGCTGCCGGGAACCCCGTCCCATCCGGCAGCGAATCCACGAGCCTGGAAGACGAACAGCCCGGTCGACGTCCCCAGAACCATCGTCACGTGGCCATCCTGATCCGAGGCGCTCGCGATGCCTTCGAACGGCGCGGCCATCGCGAGGTCGTCGAAGCCGTCGCCATTGAAATCGCCGACCGCGAGCGCCGCTCCGAAACGGTCGCCCGCCTGCGCGGTCTCGTGGGCCCCGGCGAAGGAATCCTGGGTGAATCGCTGGGTACGGGAAGGGAAGCTGCCGAAGCCGCCGACGGCACCGTAGGCGATCTTCACCTCACCGGAGTCGATGGAGCTGCCGCTCGAGCCGGCCTCTTCCAGCGGAGCGCCGATCGCCAGATCGTCGAAGCCGTCGCCGTCGAAGTCGCCGGCGACGAGCACTTCGCCGAAGCGATCCGCGCCTTCGCGCGTGCCGCCCAGGTTCTCGTCGTACCAGAAGAGGTCGCGAGCGCCGTTCGGACCCGAGGCGCTGCCGAAGAGGATCTGCACCGCCCCCACGCTCTCATCCTCGCCGGGCACGCCGATCGCGAGGTCGGCAAAGCCATCGCCGTCGAAGTCTCCCGTCGCGAGGCTCTCACCGAAGAAGTCCGTCTCTTCGGGCGATCCGTCGACGCCGCTCGAGTCCTGGTCGATCGAATACGCGAAGTCCGAGGCGAGCCCTCCCGAAAAACCGGGCAGGATGACGATCATGCCGGCAAAAATCGAACCCCCGAGATCCTCGAAGGGAACTCCGATCGCGAGATCGTCGAAGCTGTCGTCGTCGAAATCGCCGCAGGCCAGCGAGTAGCCGAAATTGTCGAACTCTTCGGCGTCTCCGGGAATACCGGCTGTGTTCTGGGTGAAGAACTCGGAGCCGAATCCCGGAAAACTGCCGTTCCGGCCGTAGTGGACCTGGACCGCTCCCGCATTCGAAATCGAGCCGACGTTCTCGGCGGGGATTCCCACCGCGACATCGTCGAAGCCATCGCGGTTGAAGTCGCACGACACCAGGACCTTTCCGAAGGCATCGCTCGCTTCCGGAGCATCGAGCCCGGCCGACTGGCGCACGAACTTCACAGGGTCGAGGCCGGTGGCCGGAAAGTGCTGGCTCACGATGAAGGCTCCGCCATCGGTCACGAGCGCCGTCGTCGGGCCGTCGTCGTCGGGAATTCCGGTGGCGAGTTCGTCGCGCCCGTCGCCGTTGAAGTCGCCCGTCGCCAGGCTCCATCCGAAGTGATCGTTCATCTGCGGCGGAAAGCTGGTGACACTCTGATTGGCGATGCTCTGCGCGCCGAGCGGCGAGAGTCCGCCTGCGGACTGCTGCGCCCCGGCCCCGGCCACGGACACCAGAAGACAGGCCATCGTCGCCGTCAGCGCCAGCGCGACTCCCGGAAGCCAGGATCGGGTGTTGCTGCGGTTCGTTCGCATCGTCTCTCCTTTGCCGGCGCCGTCCGTCGCTCCGCCGAGTCTGCCGGCCGCGAAAGGGGCGGCTTCTGGATGGATCGAGAACGCGAGGGAGAAAGCGACAGGAGGGAGCGAAAGGACGCGGGAAGGTGCTATCGCGTCGGGTTCCGCGCTTCGACTACGATTCCCAGACCGTGGCCTTCGTCGACGAGTCGTTCTGGAGTCGGCTGTCGCCCCTTCTCGACCAGGCGCTCGAGCTCGAGGGGGGACCCCGCGACGAGCTCGTAGGGTCGCTCAGGGAGCGCGACCCCGCGCTCGCCGGGGCGCTCGAACGGCAGCTCGCGGAGCACGATCGCGCCCTGCGCTCGGGTTTCCTGGCGCTGCCGGCGGGGGCGGCGCCGGTTTCGCTCGAGGGTCGGACCTTCGGCGCCTACGAGCTCGTCGAACGGATCGGCGCCGGCGGCATGGGCACCGTCTGGCGGGCGCGACGCAACGACGGCCGCTTCGAGGGCGACGTCGCGTTGAAGCTCCTGCACCCGTCGCTCCTCGACGAGCGCGGCACGGAGCGTTTCCGCAGCGAGGGTTCGATCCTGTCGCGCCTGTCGCACGCCGGCATCGCCCGCCTCTATGACGCCGGGGTGTCGGCCGCCGGACAGCCGTTTCTCGTCCTCGAGCTCGTCGACGGCCTGCGGATCGATCGCTTCGCCGACGCCCATCGACTGCCGGTGCGCGCCCGGCTCGAGCTCTTTCTCCAGGTGGCCGACGCCGTGGCCTTTGCCCACTCCAACCTCGTCGTGCACCGCGATCTCAAGCCGTCGAACATCCTCGTCGACGGCGCCGGGCGCGCCAAGCTCCTCGACTTCGGCATCGCTACGCTCGTCGACCAGGCGTCCGGCGTCGCGGTGGGCCGCACGGTCACCGCGGCGCGGGCACTGACCCCCGAATACGCCGCGCCGGAACAGCTCGAAGGCGGAGTGATCACCACCGCCACCGACGTCTACGCCCTCGGCGTGCTGCTCTACGAGCTCCTGACCGGGGAGCATCCGGTAGCCCGCGCCGACACCTCGCCCGCCGAGCTCGTGCGCGCCATCACCGCCGGCGCGACGATGCGGATGAGCGAGCGTGTGCGACGGAACACCGCGAAGCCCCGCGCCACGAGCGCCACCGCAGAAGACGGCGGCGATGCCGAGCCGGCGCGTTTCGAGGCGCGATCGACGACGCCGGAGCGGCTGGCGCGCGCGCTCGCGGGCGATCTCGACACGATCGTCGCCAAGGCGCTCAAGCGACCGGTCGCCGAGCGCTACCCCACCGTCGCGGAGCTCGCCGACGACCTGCGGCGCCATCTGCGAAACCTGCCGGTGCGGGCGCGACCCGACAGCCTCCGCTATCGCGTGCGCAAGCTCGTCGCGCGCCACCGTGTCGAAGTCGGCGCAGCGGGCCTGGTGGTCTTCGCTCTCCTCGCAGCCACGGCGATCAGCTGGCGGCAGGCGCGCGCTTCGGCCGCCGAGCG
>JAGOCP010000181.1 GCA_017998715.1 Thermoanaerobaculia bacterium
CAGGAAGCGCTCGATCGCGGGATAGGCCGGTTTGTAGCCGGCGGCGATCGCGCGCTGGAACCAGTCGACGGCGATTTCTGCATTGCCGGAGCCGGTGAAATCGAAGGCGGCGTCGAGCGCAGCGAGGCGTTCCGTCGCGACCGGGGCGGGGCCGGGCAGGTTGCGCAGGAACTGCTGCCATTGCTGTGTCACCCAGCCGGCGGTGGTGAGCTGCGCCGGCGGCGTGCCGGCGGCCAGCCGCGCCAGTTCGGCGTCGACCTTCTGGAACGCCGGGGAGCTCGGGGCGGCGATCCCCGCCGGCAGGCCGGGACCATAGATCCAGGCCTGCACGTCCGCCCTGGCCGCGGCGGCAGCATCCGCAGCCAGGAGCTTCGCCTGGAGCTCGGCGACGAAGCCGGCGGTGGTCATCGAGTGAAAAGCGTGGGCCGAAAAGTAGTCGTGCAGGAACTTGTCCCAGCGCTCGCGGCCGACCGTCTCTTCCAGGTGGCGGAGGAAGAAGTAGCCCTTGTCGTAGACGATCGCCCCCGGGGCGTCGTCGGGATCGCGGCCGGCGAGGTCGACGTAAAGCCAGGTCTCTCGGCTCGTGGCGCCGGTTTCGCGGACGAATTCCTCGAGCTCGCGCTTCGAGAGCTGCGCCTGCATCTCGGAGAAGTCGCGGCCGTAGATCGCCTCCATGATCCGGCTCTCGAAGTAGTTGGTGAACCCCTCGTTGAGCCAGAAGTCGTTCCAGGTGGCGCTGGTGACCAGATTCCCCGACCAGGAGTGGGCGAGCTCGTGGGCGACCAGCGAGACCAGCGAGCGGTCGCCGGCGAGGATCGTCGGGGTGGCGAAGGTGAGGCGCGGATTCTCCATGCCGCCGAACGGAAAGCTCGGCGGCAGCACCAGCAGATCGTAGCGCTCCCAGCGGTAGGGGCCGTAGAGCTTCTCGGCGGCGGCGATCATCTTCTCGGTGTCGGCGAACTCCCAGGCGGCCTTGCCCACGACCGAGGGCTCGGCGTAGACCCCCGATCGCGTCCCCAGGCTGCGGAACTCGAGATCCCCGACGGCGAGCGCCAACAGGTAGGAGGGGATCGGATGGGTCATCTCGAAGTGGTAGGTGCCGTCGGCGCTGCGCGCGGTCGGATTCGTCGCCGACATGAGCGCCAGGAGCTCCTTCGGGACGTGAACGGTCGCGCTGTAGGTCATCCGTACGCCCGGACTGTCCTGGCAGGGGACCCAGGTCCGGGCCAGAATCGCCTGCGACTGGGTGAAGAGGAAGGGATGCTTCCCGCCGGCGGTCTGCGCCGGGGTGAGCCACTGCAGGGCGGCTGCTTCGGGCCGGGTGCGGTAGTCGATCCGCACCGTCTGGGTGCCGGGGGCGAGGGCGATGGTGAGCTCCTGGCCGAAGATCGGCACCGCCGGTGCCAGCTGGAACGGTGCCGCGGCGGCGCTGCCGTCGAGATGCACGGCTGAGATCTCGAGGTCGCGGGTGTCGAGGTGCAGGGTCGTTGCCGAAGGGGAGATGCGCTCGAGCTTCAGCGTGGCGCTGCCGGCCAGCCGCCGGGCCGCGAAGTCGACCGTGAGATCGAGGTCGAGGTGTCGCACGGCGATCTCGGCCGGGCGCCCGAACGAGTGCGGGTCGGTCGGGAGTCCGGCTGCGGCGTCGGCGGCGCCAGCTGCGCGGGCGGTTCCGCCAACGGTAACGAGAAGCACCAGCGCGGCGCCCAGCATGCGTCGAGTCATCGGTCGGTCATCCTCGGGTCGGGACAGCGGGGTACGGTGGAGATATACGCAGTACGGTCTGGCCGGTTTCGGCGCCGGGAGATAAGCTCCCCTGCGGTGCCCAAGCGGATCATACCTGTAGCCTCCGGCAAAGGCGGGGTAGGCAAGACGACGTTCTCGGTGAATTTCGCCCTGGCACTGTCGCGCTTCGCACCGACGGTTCTCGTCGACCTCGACACTGGCACTTCGTCGGTCAGGAGCTCGATCGCTGCGCCGGTGCACAAGGACCTCTACCACTTTCATCGCAAAGGCGCGGCGCTGGCCGACTGCGTCACTCACCTCGACGCATCTTTCGACCGTTCCGGCCAGTACCGCAAGTTCGGTTTCGTCGCCGGGCCGAAACACTTCATCGAAGAGCTGGGAAACCCCGCAGCGGAATTCCGCCGCCGCCTCTCGGAAGCGATCAATGCGCTGCCGGTCGACTACGTGGTGCTCGACCTCCGGGCCGGGCTCGACGCCAACGTCCTCGACTTCCTGCCGTACACCAACTCGGGCATGCTGGTGGTCACCCCCAACCTGCCGCAGGCGACGCTCGCCGCTTCGGACATCGTCAAGGCGATCCTCTTCCGCACGCTGCGACTGATCTTCGCTCCCCAATCGGAAGTCTTCAGGCTGCCCGGGCTCGCCGACGGACGCGACCTCATCCACGATCTGCTCGACCAGGCGGAGGACGTCTACGACGACCGCGTGCGCAACCTCGATGGCGTGCTGCAGGAGCTCAAGGAGCTCTTCGGCGACCAGCCGCTGATGCGCGTGCTCGAGTGGGTGATCCAGGATTTTCGCATCCACTACGTGCTCAACATGTTCAACGGCATCGAAGAGAGCGGGCGCTCGGCGATCGACCCGTTCGTGCGCAATATCGCCGAGAACGTCTCCGCCGGACTCGAGATGACCCAGCTCGGATGGATCGTTCAGGACCCGCGCGTCCACCGCGCGAATTGCGCGGGCATGCCGCTGCTGCTCGACGGAGAAACGGAGCGCGGGAAGCCCGCGACCGTCGACCCCGTGCTCGCGGAGCTCGAGTCGCTGCGCTCCTCGATGCTGGGAGTCGATCGCCGGACGCCCTCGCGGGTCGCCGCACCGAAACGCGCTGCGACCCCGGAGCTGGACCTTTCGGGCATCGAGTCGCTGCTCGGCGAGCAGCTCGACTCGCTCAAGGCGATGTTCGCCGACCGGCGTCAGGACAGCGTGCAGCAGAATTTCACCTACGCCGTCTTCAGGGCGCTGAATCTCATGGAGCCGCCGCGGCTGCCGACCGAGTTCGGCATGACCCGGCTCGCGCCGCCCGAGCGCCTGGTGACCTGGATCCTGCGCCGCATGGCGCTCACCTCGTCGCCTTCCCTGCACGCCGCGCAAATGGCGCGCTGAAGTCGCTGCCCGCCCTCCTTTGCTAGACTAGGCCGATTGTGGCGGCCTCCAAGATCCCTTCCAGCGTCGGTCTGATCAGCCTCGGTTGCGCGAAGAACCGCGTCGACAGCGAGATTCTCTTGGGTGAGCTGGCGCGCCGGGGGCACACGATCACGCCCGACATGGAGGGCGCCGGGACCGTCATCGTCAATACCTGCGCCTTCATCGACGACGCCAAACGCGAGTCGATCGAGGCCATCCTCGAGGTGGCGGCGCGCAAGGGCAAAGGGGTCGGCAAGCTCCTGGTCGCCGGCTGCATGGTCAACCGCTTCGGCGAGGAGCTGCAGCGCGACATCCCGGAGATCGACGGCTTCATCTCGCTCGACTCGCTGCTCGAAGTCGACTCGATCGTCAGCCTCGGCGGAGCAGCCCCGCCGCCGTCGCCGTCGCACATGGTCTTCGATCACACCGCGCCCCGGATGCTGACGACGCGTGGCTATGCCTATCTGAAGGTCGCCGAAGGCTGCAACAACCCCTGTACGTTCTGCGCCATCCCGCTCTGGCGCGGGCGTTTCCGCAGCCGGACGATCGACAGCCTGGTGAACGAAGCGCGCCAGCTCGAAGCGCAGGGGATCGGCGAGCTCTGTCTCATCGCCCAAGACACGACGCGCTACGGCGAGGACCTCGACTACGGCAAGCACGGGCTCACCCGGCTGGCGGAGGCCCTGCTGGCCGCGACCGGCTTCAAGTGGATCCGCTTCCTCTACGCCTATCCGACGACCCTCGACGAAGCGCTTCTCAAGCTGATGGGGCGGGAGGAGCGGCTGGTCTCCTACGTCGACATGCCGCTGCAGCACAGCCATCCCGAGATGCTCAAGGCGATGCGCCGCGGCGGCAGCCCCGAGCGCTACACGCGCCTCCTCGAGCGCGCCCGAGAGCTCGCTCCGGACATCTTCCTGCGCACCACCTTCATCGTCGGCTTTCCCGGCGAGACGGAAGAGCATTTCGAGCATCTGCTCGAGTTCGTGAAGCGGAGCCGCTTCGACCACCTCGGGGCGTTCGTCTACAGTCCGGAGCCGGGCACGCCGGCGGCGGAGCTCGCTGACCCGGTACCGGCAGGAGTCGCCCGGCGCCGCCACCGACGCCTGCTCGCAGCGCAGAAGCCGATCGCCCTGGCGCGCCGCAAGGCGCTGGTCGGGCGGAGCTTCGATGTCCTCGTCGAGGGGGTGTCGCCGGAGACCGAGCACCTGCTCGAGGGCCGCCACTACGGCATGGCGCCAGAGATCGACGGCCGGCTGCTGATCAACGACGGCTCGGCGCCGGCCGGCACCTTCGCCCGGGTCGAGATCACCGATGCGTTCGCCAGCGACCTGGTCGGTCGGATCGTCGGCCCGGTGGACACGCCCGGCGTCGAGATCGCGGCGTCGGTCGCCTGAGCGGATGCAGGTCGTCGCCGACGCGCTGGTCCCCTGCGAGCTGCCGCACCCGTCGGTCGTCACGATCGGCAACTACGATGGCATCCATCGCGGCCAGCGTGCCGTCCTCGAACGGGTGACCGGCCGGGCGCGGGCACTCGGCTTGCCGGCGGTCCTGGTGACCTTCGAGCCCCATCCTCTGGCCGTGGTCGCTCCCGCCCAGGCGCCAGCGACGCTCCTCACCCGGGAGCAGAAGAGCCGCCTCCTGGCCGAGGCCGGAGTCGACCTCATGGCGGTGATTCCCTTCACCGCGGCGTTCGCGGCCACCCGGGCGGAAGCGTTCGTGCGCCAGTTTCTCGCCGGCCGGCTCGGCGTGCGGGAGCTCTACGTCGGGCGGCAGTTCGCCTTCGGTCGAAACCGCGAAGGCGACCTCGCTCTGCTCGCCCGATTGGGCGCCGAGCTGGGGTTCGCCGTATTCGGCCTGGAAGAGGAGTGCTCGGCGGGGGAGCCGGTCTCGTCCACCCGGATTCGCCGGGCGCTGGCCCAGGGCAGGGTCGAGGAGGCCGCGGAGCTCCTGGGCAGACCGTACAGCCTGACCGGCGCGATCGTCGAGGGGGATCGCCTGGGGCGGCGCCTCGGCTGGCCCACGGTCAACCTCCGTCCCGAAGGCGAACTCCTTCCATTGGAAGGGGTTTATGCCACTCGCGTACGGTTTTTTTCCGACCCGGATCCGGCTCGGCTTCTCGATTCGGTGACCAATATCGGCCGCCGGCCGACGGTCCCGGGGAGTCGTCCGCCGACCGTGGAAACCCACATCCTGGACTTCGACCGCGAAGTCTACGGGGAGCGGATCGAACTCTTCTTCCACAAGAGGCTGCGGGATGAGATGCTGTTCCCCTCGGTGGCGGAGCTGTCGGCACAGATCGGCAGGGACGTCGAGATCGGCCGAGAATACTTTTCGCTTCTCCGGGGTTCTCATGGGAACACCGGTCCCGGCCGGACGATCTGACATCGGCGAAGGCCGCGGGACAGGCAGCGTTTTCAACAGAAAGGGACGAACGCAATGGCAAGCAGCAAAATCGTGACGGTCGACCAGCAGAATTTCCAGTCGGCGGTCCTCCAGTCGGACAAGCCGGTACTGATCGATTTCTGGGCCAGCTGGTGCGGCCCGTGCCGCATGGTGGCGCCGCTCCTCGACGAGCTCGCCGAGGAGCTCGACGGCAAGCTCCGCATCGCCAAGGTGAACGTCGACGAGAACCAGGAACTGGCGATGCAGTTCCGCATCTCGAGCATTCCGGCCTTCGTGCTGTTCAAGAACGGCGAGGTCGTCGAGCGCGCTGCCGGTGCGATGCCGAAGGCGATGTTCAAGAATCTGGTCGCCGAGCACATCTGACCTCGACTTGACCGGCGATCGGGATCGGCGCGGCGCTGGCTTCGCAGCGCTGCTCGAGGTGCTCGAGGCCCGAGCGCTCGTGCTGCTCTCGGCTGCCGGGGACGACCCCGAACGCTCCTTTTTCGTCCATCCCGCGAAACTCGGTGAGGCACTGGTCGTCGTTCGGCCGGGAGCCTCACTGCGCCTCGGCTACCTGACGCCGATGGAGCGCGACGAAGCCGCCGCGACCGGCCTCGACCTGTTGTCGCCGGAAGATCTCGACGTCGCCCGCTGGGCACGCGAGACCCCCGAGCCCGGGGCGTTTCACGCCAACGTTCTCGCCCAGGCCCTGCAGCGCTGCGGTGTTGCCCCGGGTCGGATCGCGCTCGCCGGGCGCCTGCCCTTCGGTCTCGCCGCCGAGGTCCTCGAACGGCTGGCCGGCGAGGGCTGGAGCTTCGTCTCGGCTAGCGACGCCCTGCTCCGGATCCGCAAACACAAGACCGCGGCTGAGCTGGCGGAGATCCGACGTGTCGCCGGTGTCACCTGCTCGGCGATCCGAGCCGTCGCCGGCCTCCTCGGCGCGGCGGGCGTGCGCGACGGCGCTCTGGAGCTCGAGGGGGAGCCGTTGCGCGTGGCCCGACTCAAAGCCGAGGTCGCCCGCATCTTCGCCGGCGCCGGACTGGAGCAGCCGCGCGGCAACATCGTCGCTCCGGGCGGCGAGGGCGGCGTGCCGCACAGCTCCGGCACCTCCAGCCGGATCCTCCGGGCCGGTGAGACGCTGGTGGTCGACCTCTTCCCGCGCGGCGGCCTGTTCGCCGACTGCACCCGCACCTTCTGCGTCGGCGAGCCGCCGGAACGGGTCGGCGCCGCCTTTGCGGCGGTCCGCGAAGCGCTCTCGCTGGCACATTCCGCAGCTCGCCCCGGCGCGCACGGCTGGGACCTGCAGGTGGCGGTCTGCGAGGCGTTCACCGCACGCGGCTACGCGACCCCGCTCTCCGAGCCGGGAACGCTTCAGGGCTACGTCCATGGCCTGGGGCACGGCGTGGGCTTCGAGCTCCACGAGTATCCGAGCTTCAAGCGCCACGCCCACGACGAGGGCGTCCTGGCCGCAGGCGACGTCCTGACCCTCGAGCCCGGCCTCTACGACCCGGATCCGACGAACGGCTTCGGCATCCGCCTCGAGGATCTGGT
>JAGOCP010000182.1 GCA_017998715.1 Thermoanaerobaculia bacterium
AGCAGGAGACTGCCGAAGCGACCGGCGATGCGCCGGCGATCGAAGCTCCCGCGCCCGCCGCAGCCGAGGCGCCCCGCCCGCCGGCAACCGCCGAACCGGCCCCGGCACCCGTCGCCGCGAGCGCCGCCCGAGCGGCACGCCTGACGGCCATCGACTGGCGCGCCGCCGGCGATGCCGCGGGCGGGACGGTTCTCGTGCTGGCCGGTGACGGCGTCTTTGCCACCGGCGCCTTCAGCTACTCGGAGATCGGCGGCGAGAATCCGCGCGTGCTGATCAAGCTGAAAGGGATGGAGAGCCCCTATCGCGGGCCGGCACCGCGCGCTCCGCAGGTCGGTGGCGCGTTGGTGCGCGGGGTGCGCACCGGATTCCATGTCACCGCGAGCGGCAACGAGATCCACGTCGTGGTGGATCTCGCCCGCGGCGGCGTCAAGGTCGTGAGCCTCGCCCCCGAGGCCGCCGGCCTGACCCTGACACTCGCCCCCTGAGTCCCTCGCCGGTCGCCGGAGCCGCCGCTGCGGCGCCGTCGATCAGCCGCCGAGACCGAAGACCGGCAGCGCCACGCCGGTGACGGCGCGCGCCAGCGGCGAAGCCAGGAAGAGCATCGCGTCGGCGAGCGCCTGCGGCTCGACCCAGGTATGCGGGTCGGCGTCCGGCATGGCGTGGCGATTGGCCGGCGTGTCGAGCGTTCCGGGCAGCACGGCATTCACCCGCACTCCGTCTCCCTTGAGCTCGGCAGCCAGACTCTCGGTGAGGCGAACGACGGCGGTCTTGGCGACGCTATAGGCCGCCGCACCGGCATCGCCGCCGAGCGAGGCCTTCGACCCGACGTTGACGATCGCTCCCGTGCCGCGGCGCCGCATGCCCGGTGCGACCGCGCGGCAGAGATGGAGGGCGGAGAGGAAGTTCGCCTCCCAGAGCAAGGTCCAGGTCGCGTCCGGCGCTTCCTCGACGGTCTCGCCGCCGCGATAGGCGCCGGCGATGTTGAACAGCATGTCGATGCGACCGAAACGCCCGGCGATCTCGGCCGCGCTGCGTGCCACCGCCGCGGCATCGGCGAGGTCACAGGCATGAAACGACAACCGGTCGGACGCGGAGTCGATCTCCGGCCAGAGCGCCGGCAACCGGTCGATGTCACGATCGAGGAGCGCCAGGCTCGCGCCCGCCGCGAATAGGCGGCGGGCGACGATACCGCCCAAAGCTCCGGACGCCCCGGTGACCACGGCCACCCGGTCGGAGAAATCGAACATCGATCTGCTCCCTTCTGCCCGGGTCAGACCGGGCGTTCGGTCGATCGCCGTCGGTGCCGACCGCCTACTTGGCGGCGGCCACCGGCAGCCGCACCTCGGTGCGGATCCAGCGCAGCACCATATCGGCACCGCTCGCGGTCTTTTCGAACTCGATCGTCAGCTGATCGACCTCGCTCGCGGCAGCGAGCTGGGTGGGCTTGGCTTCGACCACCAGCACGTCGTGCTTCGGCAGGTCGGCGGGAGTGAATTTCTCCGCCACCCGGTCGTAGTAGCCGGTGCCGTCGAGCTCGAGGAGCGAGTTGAAGTGGAACTTCCAGCTCTCGGCGCCGGGAGTCGTGAACAGCGAATAGGTGCCGGCGGCGAGCTTCTTGCCGGCGAAGGTGACGTCCTTCGTCAGCGTGATCTCGGTCGCCTCGTTGGCGCCGGTGCGCCAGATCTCGCCGTACGGCACGACCGCGCCGCTCTCCTTGGTGCCGAAGATGTTGTCGCGCTCACGCTTGTACGGCTGACCGTAGGTGATCTTGACGTAGGCGTCGCCGATCGTCGTCCGCGACATGCCGAGCGGGCTCTTGCGTCGTGACGGATGAAGGTCCTGAGCGGCGACGAAGCTCGGCGCGATGGCCGCGACGGCAGCAGCGACAGCAACGGCGGCGAAGAGGAATCGATTTCGTCGGGTCATCTTGTGGTCTCCTGGGTTGGATGCCTGCGGTGGAGCGGCGGTTTCACGCCGCCGGAGCCGGCGACTCTATCAATGCTGCGCGGCTCCGTCGGCGCCCTGCGACGGTGGAGCCGTTACTCGCGGCAACCAGACCGGCATCCAAAGCACGGCGAGGTCGCTGCCGGCGCGGGCCAGAACGAGGAGAATGGCCGCGACGCCACGCGCTCCGGCGTCGCCCAGGATCTCGCCGACGAAGCCGGCGAGGAAAACGCCCACGAAAGCAAGGAGGAGGAAGAGAACGAAGAAGATCGACGCCTGAACCGTCCCGGCCGAGACGAAGGTCCGGCCCTCGCGGCGCGCCGCGAGCAGGTCGAAGACGAACTCGACCAGGAGCAGCAGCATGTAGAGCAGGGTGCCGAGGCCCGGCCAGCCGAGCAGCGACCCGGCGCCGGGACCAAAGGCGTCGCCGCCGCTCGCGCGCTCGAGCCCCCGGCCGGCGAAGACCAGGGCGGCCATCGTGACCACGAGCCAGGCGAGCTGAAAAAACAGGGAGGTCCGGCGGTGGAGCTCCGGGTCGAACTGCCGCCCCGGGGTCCAGCGGTCTCCGAGGACGCCGAGGCGCACGCCGAGCAGGAACTCGGCGGCGAAGAAACCGGTGAGCCAGGCGAGCGACCAGTCGAGGACGAGGACTCCGTGGAGGAGAAACCCACCGCGCAGAATCGGCGCCGCGCTGCGCGGCAGGAGGACCTTCGGATCCGCCTCGGGTCGGCGAGCCAGGTAGGCGAGGAAGAGCTCGGGAGCCTCCCTCTTGTGCTGGCGCTTTGCCCGCCTCGAAGCCTGCTTCGCCATTCGGGCAAGCCTAGCAAGGGAACGAGACGGAGCCACGCTCCGGGGAACCCTCCTGTTCGACGGGAGCCCTTTCCGTCCGCCATCGATCGCGGCAGAATGAACGGGTCCAGAGGAGGTTTGCCATGCAGCGCCGAACTCTCGCCTCGTTCTCCCTGCTCTCCGCTCTCGCTCTCTCCGTGCTGCCGCTCGCGCCGATCGATGCCCAATACGGGCCGGACTCGCGCGAGGCCTGCCGCCGCGCCGCCAGCATCCTGGTGAACCAGGATGCACGCTGGGACGACCAGAGGAGTGGCGCCCGCGGCGTGAGCGGCACGCTCAACTGGCGCGCCGCTGACGGCACCTACGGCAGCTGCTCGGTCGACGGGCGCGGCCGGGTCTATGCGGTGCGGGTCGAGCGCTGGGGATCGGTCTCGAGCGACATCGACGTCTGGCCGGGCTCCGGCTCCGGCGACTCGGTGCGCACGCTGCGCTGCGAATCGGATCGCGATCGCCGCCGCGAGTGCGAGATTCCCTACGGCGCCGCCGTCCGCCTGATCGACCGGATGAGCGATGCCCCCTGCTCCTTCGGCCGCTCATGGGGCTACAACCGGCGCGAGATCTGGGTCGACAACGGCTGCCGCGCCGTCTTCGAAGTGCGCTGGTAGGCGCGCTAGGGGCGCGCCTGGAGGATCGCCCGCACGAGCTCGCTGTCGAGCTCTGGCGGGCGGGTCTCCAGTTCCCGGCGCAGCGTCTCCCGGCCGAGTCGGACCGTCGCCTCGTAGGTCGCGAGGTAAGCCGTGCACGAGGGACAGATGGCGAGGTGGCGCTCGAAGCTCTGCACCTCGTCGGCAGCGAGCTCGTGCGACAGGTAGTCGAGGAGGAAAGTGATGACCTCCTCGCAGGTGATGAACTCCTCGCCGCGGGAACGGACGGTCTTGCCGATGCGGGATCTCATGCGGCCCCCTGTCGCAACTGCGGGTCGAGCAGCGCGCGCAACGCCTGGCGCGCGCGGTGGAGGCGGATCTTCACCGCGTTCGACGAGATGCCCAGAGCCTCCGCCGCTTCTGCCGTATCCAGCTCCTCGATGTCGCGCAGCAAGAGGACGGTGCGATAGGTGACGGGCAACCGGTCGATGGATGCGCGCACCCGCTCGCGGACTTGAGCACGCTCGAGCAGGCGATCCCCGCTCTCCGGCCAGTCGCCGAATTCCACCGCCGAGTGGCCGTCCGCCAGGAATGTCGGCAGCAGCGGTTCGATCGACTCCTCGGGATGGGCCCGCCGGCTGCGCAGCTTCATCAGTGCGGCATTCACGGTGATCCGGTGTAGCCAGGTCGCGAGGCGGCTCTGCCCTGCGAAACGCGACAGGCCGCGGAAAGCGAGCACGAAGGCCTCCTGCACCGCGTCGCGCGCCTCCTCGTCGTTGCGCAGCAGGCGCCGCGCGACGGCGAGCATTCGCCCGCCGTGCTCGCTCACCAGCCGCTCGTAGGCGCGGTCGTCGCCGCCGCGGAGCGCAGCGAGCAACGCGCGCTCCTCGTCGTCGCCCTCCAAGGTGGCGGCCCGGGCCGCCCCGTCTTCGACCACGCGCTCTCCTAGTTGCCGGCGAGGAGCTTCGGCCAGTTGGCGTCGCCCTTGGCGACGTTGCCCGGAAGATCCGCCGCCCACTTCTTCTGCACCTCGAGACTGTAGTTCAGAAACAGCCGCCCGTCTTCGATCTTCCAGGCCTCCGGATCGATGTCGGCGGTATAGCCCTGAGAAACCGCCCAGGCACAGTAGCCGCCGTACTGCGGAGCGTACTTCTCCGGCGCCTGCGCGAAGAGATCGCGGTGAGCGGCCGAGGCGAAGCGCCAGGTGGCACCGTTCCACTCGAAGGAGTAGGCCTTGCTGCCTTCGACCGGCTTGCCGTCGGTGAAGTAGGCGACCGGATCCCAGCCATCGATCGCCACCCCGCCGAAGGTCGTCTGGTTGATCGGCTCGAGCGCAGCAGCGGCGTCGCCGGCCAGCGCCAAGAGCAGAGCTAAAGCGCAAACAAGGGAAAAACCAGTTCGCCAGCGTGTCATGTTCGGGTCTCCTCGCAGTGGCTTGGATGCGCGTCGGCGACGACGGTTTCACGCCCGGCAACGCTCGCCCCTCGAGATGCGAGCCACGCGCACCTGTCATAGCCTTGGACAATGCCCAGCCTGACCCGCCACCGCCCCGCTCTCCTCTTTTCCCTTACTGGTCTTTTCGCGCTCCACCTCGCGAGCGCGCCGGCCGCCCACGCGGGTGCCGCCAACCCGCTGGCCGCCGAGATCGACCGCCGCGCCGCGGCGGCCGAAGGCCGCCTGATCGAATGGCGGCGCCACTTCCACCAGAACCCCGAGCTTTCAGGGCGCGAGGTCGAGACGGCGAAGTTCGTCGCTGCGCGGCTGCGTGAGTTCGGCCTCGAGCCGCGGACGATCGCCGGCACCGGCGTCACCGCGGTCATCGAGGGCAAGCTCCCGGGAGCGACGATCGGCCTGCGCGCCGACATGGACGCCCTGCCGGTCGCCGAGCAGGTCGACCTGTCTTTCAGGAGCACGGCCACCGGCACCTACGAAGGCAAGAGCGTGCCGGTGATGCACGCCTGTGGCCACGACACCCACACGGCGATGCTGCTCGCCGCGGCCGGGGTGCTCGCGGGCCTCCGCGACCGCCTGCCGGGAAGAGTCGTGCTGCTCTTCCAGCCGGCCGAGGAAGGCGTCCCGGCCGCCGAGGGGATCGCCGGCGCCGAGCGCATGATCGCCGAAGGGGCGCTCTCGAACCCGAAGGTCGATGCCGTCTTCGGTATCCACGCTTTCGCCGGCATCGAGAGCGGCACCCTCGGCTATCGCCACGGCTCGCTGCTCGCGGCGGGCGACCGCTTCGAGATCCAGGTGCAGGGCAAGCAGGCGCACGGCTCGAAGCCCTGGGCCGGCGTCGACCCGATCGTCGCCGGCAGCGCCATCGTCACCGCCCTGCAGACGCTGGTTTCGCGCGAATCCGACCTCACCCACGAGCCGGTGGTCGTCACCGTCGGCCAGTTCGAAGCCGGCGTGCGCAACAACATCATCCCCGACCGCGCGCGGCTGGTCGGCACGATGCGCACCTTCGACGAGGCGATGCGCGCCGACCTCCAGCAGCGCATGCAGCGGATGGTCGAGCACGTCGCGGCGGGTTACGGCGCCACGGCCAAGGTGACCTTCAACCCCGGCTATCCGGTGACTTCGAGCAACGCCGCCTTCGTCGACGAGCTGCTTCCCACCCTCGAGCGCGTCGCCCCCGGCCGCGTCCGCGAGGTACCCAAGATCACCGCCTCGGAGGACTTCTCGCTCTTTGCCAATCAGGTGCCCGGAGTGTTCCTCTTCCTCGGCGTGACCCCCAAGGCCGACCTCGCGACGGCAGCGAGCAACCACTCGCCGCTCTTCTACGTCGACGAAGCGGCGCTGCCGACCGGAGTTCGCGCCTACGCCCAGGTCGCCGCCGACTACCTCTTCGCGCATGCGAAAGCGAAAGGACACTGAATGAGAGTTCCGCTCCTCGCCCTTCTTCCGCTCGCCGGCGCGGCGATGCTCGGCGCCGCCGAGCCGCCGGCCGTTCTCTCGCCGGCCGACGCCACCGCGATCTTGCAGAAGACGTCCACCCTGCGTCTCGCTCCCGACCTCTCGCACCTCACGCCGGGGGAGCGGGCGGCGGTCGAGCAACTGCTGCAGGTCGGCGGCATCTTCCAGCGGCTTTACGAAGACGCGCGCCATCCGGCGGCGGAGATCGAGCGCAACCGGCTGCTCAACGAGCCGCGAGCACCCGGCGGCGAAGAGTCAGATGCCGCCCGCCTCTTCCGCCTCTTCCAGGGGCCGATCGCGACGACCCTCGACAACCGGCGCGTGCCGTTTCTTCCCGTCGCCGCGGAGACACCGGGCAAGAACGTCTACCCCGAGGGGATCACCGCCGCCGAGGTCGAGTCCTTTCTCACCGCGCACCCGGAAGAGCGCGCATCGATTCTCGACGACCGCACCGTCGTCCGCCGCGCCACTGCCGAAGCGCTGGCGGCCGATCTCGACACGCTGCAACGCGTGCCGCTGGTCTCCGGCCTCCACCCGTTCCTGGCAGGCAAGCTCGCGAATCTCGCAGAGAGCCCGGATCCGCAGCGGCTCTATGCGGTCCCGCAGTCGGTGGCCTGGGCGCGGCCGATGGTGACCGCCTACCTCGCGCTCCTTCATGCCGCCGATGCCGTCGAGGCGGACGACGCGGAGTTCGCGGGCTACCTGCGCAACCGCGGCCGCGACCTGCTGTCGAACGACTACGAGAGCGGCGACGCCGCCTGGGTGACCGGCCGCTTCGGC
>JAGOCP010000183.1 GCA_017998715.1 Thermoanaerobaculia bacterium
GCGGATCGGTGGTCGAGAACAGGCTGAGCGGCGAGAGCACGGTGGAGGCCCAGGGCCTCGCCGCGGCGCGGGCGAGGAGCTGGGCGCCCAGGGCGAGCGGATGCGTCACCACGAGATCGGCTGCGGCTGCGGCGGGGCGCAGGTCGTCGAAGGCGACGCGGAGGTGGCCCAGAGTCATGTCGCGGAGCACGTACTCGGGGCCGCGCCGCTTGTGCATCGCCCGGCGCAGCTCGACCGGATCGGTCGGGTCGAAGGCGGGGCCGACGGGATGAAAATCGAGCCCCGCCGCAGCGACGCGGGGCTCGTAGTGGCGCAGGGTGGCGAGCGTTACCCGGTGTCCGCGCCGGCGGAGCTCCCGCCCGAGCGCGAGGTAAGGGTAGAGGTCGCCGAGGGAACCGAAAGTCGTGAGGAGAATCGAAGCGATGGACGGCCTCAATTCTCCGGATTCATGTTTGGCATCTGCATGCCGGGAGCCATGAGCTCGGTCTCGGTGTAGCCGGGCGGAATGGCGAAGACCGAGGCCGGGACCTTCTGCTCCGAGAGCTCGGTGACTTCGAAGGTCGTCGTCTGCGGGCCTTCGGCCTCCTGCTTCGCCGCCGACTTGGCCATCATCCGCGCCATCATGCCGGTGCCCGTGCTGGTGCTCTTGGTCTTCGACACCAGGATCCGCTTGAGCGGGAAGCCGGTCTGCGTCTTCTTCGCCGCTTCGACGATCTTCTGGAAGTTCTCGGGCAGCGCGGCCCCGGCGCCCATCTTTTCGAACGAGCGCAGGATTTTCGGGTCGATCGCGATGTCGGCGACCCAGACATCCTCGGTCTGGTCGGTGGCGACCTCCATGCTCATGCCCATCGGCAGGTTCATCCCCATCGTGTACTGGGTGCGCCAGCGGAAGTGCCGCGTCGGGCGGCCGAGCATCGTGCCGCCGTCCTCTTCGAGGAGCTTTTCGACCACCGGATCGGGGTACTTCTTGGCGGGCGCCTGCGATTCCTGGCCGCCCATCATCTGGCCCACCGCTCCCAGCAACTGGCCCAGATCGAGGCTGGCATAGGACTTCTCCTCCGGGTTCACCAGCAGCATCGCGTCCGCGTCCGGCTGGATCAGGATGTAGTTGCCCTCTTCCATCATCGGATTGCCGGAGGAGAGGATCTCCATCTTCGCCCCGCCGGTGTCGATCGAGGTGCGCATCGTCATGCTCTGGTACTTGGCGGCATCGCCGTCGCCGCGGATCTGCTGCGTGAACACCAGCCCGGCGGAAGCCGGGCTCGACAGGGAGGCGACGAGTGCGAGGCCCCCCAGCGGGGCCAACCAGCGGCGGTTCTGAGATCGATCGGACATGGCGGAAAGCTCTCCTTGGCTCGAAGTTGCCGTGCCCGGAGATTCTACGCGCAGACAGGGCGTGGTTTCTTCGCCCCAGGCAGCGGGGTCTAAGATGTTCGATATGCGCTCCCTGCTCGCTTCGACCCTCGTTCTCGCCGGTGCGCTCGCACTCACCGCTCCCGCTTGCCAGCAGCTCGCCGCCGACTCGCGGCCGGGCGGAGTGGACTCTCCCGCGCCCGCCAACGGCGCGAAACCCAAGGTGCCCGCGAAGATGAATCCGACCGCCGCCTGGAAAGAGATCGACCAGCTGCTCGACGAACAGAAACTGCAGCAGGCCGCCGACCTCCTCGGGCCGCTGGTGGCGAGCGCCCGCGCCGCCGGCGACGAGGCGAACTGGGCCAAGGCCCTGGTGCGCCAGTCGCAGGTCGCATCCGCCCTGGGCGGTCTCGAGACCGCCGTCGAGCAGATGAAAGCCCAGGCCTGGCCCGAGGGCGGAACCGCCCGCGCAGCGGTCGAGCTCTACTATGCCCACGCCCTGCTCGAGTACCTCTCCGGCTACGACTGGGAGATCCGCCAGCGCGAGCGCGTGGTTTCGGTGGCGCCGGACACCAAGCTGGACCTCAAGGCGTGGACCGCCGAGCAGATCGCCAGCGAGGCCGAGCGGAGCTTCCTTGCCATCTGGGAGCGCCGCGAGAGTCTCGCGGCTGTGCCGGTCGCCGACTTTCCGTACCTCCAGGGCAACGCCTATCCGAAGGGCGTGCGCAGCACGCTGCGCGACGCCGTGAGCTATCTCTTCGTCGACCGCCTGCTCGGCGACTCGTCCTTCTGGTCGGCCTCCGAGAGCAACGACGCCTGGCAGCTCGATCTCGGCAATCTTCTTGCCGACGCGCCCCGGCTGCCGGTGCCGTCGGCCGCCGGCGCCCAGGCGGAAACCCATCCGCTGCTGCGCGCCGCCTTCGTGCTCGCCGATCTCGAACGCTGGCACGGCGGCCGCGCCGAGCCCGCGGCCGAGCTCGAGGCGCGCCTGGCACGCCAGCGGCTGCTCGCCCTGCACCGCACTTCGAAGAACGACCAGGAGGCGCTTCGCGCCGACCTCGAACGGCGCTTGCCGCGTTTCCGCGGCGATGCGTGGTGGGCGGTCGGCATGGCGGAGCTCGCAGGCGAGGTCGACCTCGACGGCGGCGACCCCGAACACCGCATCCGGGCGCGCGAGCTCGCGATGGCCGGCGAGAAGGCCTACCCCGGGAGCTACGGCGCCCGACTCTGCCGCGAGCTGCGGACGCAGATCGAGGCGCCCGACTTCGCGCTCCAGATGATGGCCGTCGACGGCGCCGGGCGGCGCTCGATCGAAATCTCGCATCGCAACCTGGCGGAGATTCACCTGCGCGCCTACGCCGTCGCCGCCGAGGAACAGCTGGCGCGCAAGGAGTTCCGCGGTCTCTTTCCGAACGACGATCGCGAGATCGAGCGCCTGATCTCGAGCAGCAAACCGGCAGCCGCGTGGAGTGTCGCCCTGCCGCCGACTGCCGACTTTCTTTCCCACCGCACCTTCGCCGCTCCGCCGCTCGAGCAGTCGGGGCTCTACCTGATCGTCGCCTCCGCCGAGCGCTCGTTCGCCCGGCCCGGCAACCGCCGCATCGCGCTGCCGTTCACGCTCTCGAATCTGGTTCTGCTGCAGGAGAGCCAGACCTTCCCCTGGGAGGTGCGGCTGGTCGAGGGCGGCGACGGTCGCGCCGCGGCCGGGGTCGAGGTCGCCCTCTATCGCAATACCTGGCGCGAAGCGCCGTCGAAGGTCGAGACCGCGCGCACCGACGCCTCGGGGCGTGCGACCTTCACCCTTGCGGGCGACAGCGGCTATACGAACTACCTGCTGCTCGCGCGCCGCGGCGGCGATATCGCCGCCGCGCAGCGCTACAACGGGCCGGCTCAGTCCTCGCCGGAGACGCGCACCGGCGCGCTGCTGTTTACCGACCGGGCGATCTACCGGCCGCAGCAGAAGCTCTTGTGGAAGGTCCTCGGCTACGCGAGCGGCCGCGGTCGCGGTGCGCTCACGCCGTCGCCGGAGACGCCGGTCACCGTCTGGCTGACCGATCCGAACGGCGAGAAGGTGGCGGAGGCCACCGTCAAGACCAATCGTTTCGGCACGGCGGCCGGTGAATTCTCCATTCCCGCCGGCCGGCTGCTCGGCCAGTGGACGCTGCAGAGCTCGCTCGGCGGCGCGGCAGCGGTTCGCGTCGAGGAGTACAAGCGGCCGACTTTCGAGGTCGAGATCGCCGCCCCCGCGAGTGAGCTGCGCCTCAACCGCCCGGCCGAGCTCACCGGGGAGGTGAGCTACTACTTCGGCCTGCCCGTTGCGTCCGGAAACGTCGCGTGGCGCGTGACCCGTCAGCCGGAGCTCCCCTGGTGGTGGCGCTGGTGGGGGTTCGCCGGCGGTTCGACCGAGGCGCAGCCGATCGCCAGCGGCACGACCAACCTCGGGGCCGACGGCACGTTCCACGTCGCGTTCACGCCGGCCGCCGACGAGAGCGACAAGTCCAAGGGCCTTACCTACCTCTACCGCCTCGAGGCCGATGTCACCGACGACGGCGGTGAGACCCGCACCGGCGAGCGAACTGTGCGTCTCGGCTGGGCGGCAGTCGAAGCCATGGCCGAGAAGCCGGCCGACCTCGTCGTCGCTCGAAAGCCGTTCGCGATCGCCGTCCGGCGCCAGGATCTGAACGGAGCCCCGCGCCCCGGCGAGGGCAAGTGGCGGCTGCTGCGCCTCGCGCAGCCTGCGGAAGCGCCGCTCCCGGCCGATCTGCCGCTGCGTCCGGCCGATGCCCCGGCGGATCCGGCCGAGCGTTTCTCCACCCCCGGCGACCGCCTGCGCCCGCGCTGGACCGGTCCTTCGGCGGCCGAGCAGGCGCTCGCCTTCTTCGGCGACGGCCCGGAGGTCGCGAGCGGCGATCTGCGCCACGAGGCCTCGGGGCGCGGCACGATCGCGCTCGCCGGCCTCGACGCCGGTGCCTACCGGCTGCGCTACGAGACACGCGACTCGTTCGGCGAGACCGGCCGCACCCAGCTCGACTTCGTCGTCGCCGGCAGCCAGACGGCTCTCGCCCTGCCGGCCGACATCGCTTTCGACCGCGGGAGCGCCGAACCGGGCGCTGCGGTGCGTCTCTGGGTTCACTCGGGCCTGCGCCAGGCACCGGTCGAGCTCGAGCTGCTGCGCGGCGAGGAGCGCCTCTGGCGGCGAACTTTGGTGCTCTCGGGGTCGCAATGGGTCGACGTTCCGATCGGCGAAGCGGACCGCGGTGGCCTCGCAGCGCGCCTCACCCTGATCGCAGATCATCAGCTGGTCACGCAGGGCGCGACGCTCGACGTGCCGTGGAGCAACAAGGAGCTCACCGTCGAGTTCGCGACCTTCCGCGACCGTCTGGTTCCGGGAAGCGCCGAGACCTTCCGTGTCACCGTCAAAGATGCACGGGGCCGTGCGGTCGAGGCCGGCGCGGCCGAGATCCTGGCGTCGATGCACGATCGCAGCCTCGACCTGTTCGCGCCGTTTTCGGCGCCGCGCCCGCTCGGCCTCTTCCCGACCGGCGCCTGGTTCCCGCCGCTGGCGACCAATCTCGGCGCGACGGGGCCGCTGTGGTACCGCGACGAATCGTGGATCCAGCCGTTCGTGGTCGACGCGCTCACCGGTGACGCTTTCGTCGAGATCTCGCCGTGGGGGATCGGCGGCCCGGGGTCCGGTTTCGGCGGGCCGATGCGGCGGATGCAGAAGGGCGGCGTCGCCACGATGGCGATGATGGCCGAAGGCGCGGTGCCGGCGCCGGCGGCGGCTCCTGCGCCGCAGGCCAAAGATGCCGAGCAGCGACAGGCGTCGCTCGACGAGACGATTGCCGTTCAGGGGGAGTCCCCGGGGTTCCTCGGCGGCGCTGCCGGTGGTGTCGCCGGCGGGGAAGCGCCGCCGGTCGTCCTGCGTTCGAACTTCGCCGAGACCGCGTTCTGGAAGCCGCAGCTCCTCACCGGCGCCGACGGCTCGGCGACGATCGAGTTCACTGTCCCGGATTCGGTCACCTCCTGGCGGGTCTGGGTGGCGGCGCTGTCGCAGACGCTCGCCTCGGGCTACGTCGAGAAGAACGCCGAGTCGGTGAAAGAGCTGATGGTGCGCCCCTATCTGCCGCGGTTCCTGCGCGAAGGGGACGTCGCCCGGCTCAAGGTGGTCGTCAACAGCGCTGGCGAGACGCCGCTCGCCGGCGAGGCGACGCTCGAGATTTTCGATCCGGAGACGAACGTCTCGCTGCTCGCCGAGTTCGGGCTCACCGCCGCCACCGCGAAGCAGGCGTTCCGCGTCGAACCGGGGAAGGGCGTCGATCTCACCTTCCCGCTCACTGCGCCGCGCCGCGTCGGACCGACCGCATTCAAGGTCGTCGCGCGCTCGGGCAATCTGTCCGACGGCGAGCTCCGGCCGCTGCCGCTCCTGCCGTCGCGTATCCACCTCGCGCAGTCGCGCTTCGTCACTCTGAAGGGCGCCGAGCGCCGCGAAATGACCTTCGACGACATGAAGCGACCCGATGCGACGCGCATCGACGAGCAAATGGTCGTCACCGTCGACGGTCAGCTCTTCTACTCGATGCTCGATGCGCTGCCGTACCTCATCGAGTATCCCTACGAGTGCACCGAACAGACGCTCAACCGTTTCGTCTCGAGCGGCATGCTGTCGAGTCTCTTCGAACAGTATCCGGCGGTGGCGCGGGCGGCGGAAGAGATGGCGCAGCGCGAGACACCTCTCGAGCGCTTCGATGCGGCCGACCCCAACCTGAAGATGGCGCTCGAGGAGACGCCGTGGCTGCGCGAGTCGCGCGGCGGCGACAAGGCGGGCAGCGACTTTCTGCGCGTGCTCGATCCCGCGGTGGCTCTCGCCCAGCGCGAGGACGCGCTGGCGAAGCTCGAGAAGGCGCAGCTTCCCAACGGCGGCTTCCCCTGGTTCGCCGGCGGGCCGGCGTCGCCCTACATCACGCTCTACCTGATGGGCGGCCTGGCGCGCGCCGCGGAGTTCGAAGTTCCCGTGCCGCGCGAGATGGTGCAGCGTGGCTGGCAGTACCTCGCCCGCGAGGCCAAAGAAGACTGGTTGCCGCGCGCGCTCAAGGACGATTGTTGTTGGGAGCTCCTCACTTATCTCAACTACGTCGCTGCGTCCTATCCCGATGCCTCGTGGACCGGCGATTTCCTCTCCGCCGCCGATCGCCGGAGGATCCTCGACTTCTCCTTCAAGCATTGGCGCGACCACCAGCCGCTGCTCAAGCTCCAGCTCGCCTCGACGCTCGAACGCATGGACCGGCACAAGGACGCCGTGCTGGTGCTGGCGAGCGTCATGGACTCGGCGAAGACGACGCGCGACGAGGGGACTTTCTGGCAGCCCGAGGACCGCTCGTGGCTCTGGTACAACGACCGCATCGAGACCCACGCCTGGGCGCTGCGCACGCTGATGGAAGTGACTCCCGACGATGCGCGTCGCGACGGCCTGGTGCAGTGGCTCTTCCTCAACAAGAAGCTCAACCACTGGAAGTCGACGCGGGCGACCGCCGAGGTGCTCTACTCGCTCGCCGCCTATCTCAAGGCCACGAACACGCTGGCGGTGCGCGAGGAGGCCACGGTCAAGGTCGGCAATCAGACGACGACCTTCACCTTCGAACCGGAGAAGTTCACCGGCAAGAAGAACCAGATCGTCGTCGCCGGCGACAAACTCGACGCCCAGAGGCGTC
>JAGOCP010000184.1 GCA_017998715.1 Thermoanaerobaculia bacterium
TCGACGCTGCGTCACGGGTGGACGAAGAGCGGCTGACGGCCGGGCTGACCTATTACATCAACGGCCACAACAACAATCTCAAGCTCTCCTACACCGAGATCAAGCCCGACGTGGGCGAGTCGCGCAGCCAGATCAACCTGCAGTGGCAGATCTTCCAGTTCTAGGGAGAACGGCATGTCAGAACTGACCGAGCAACAGAAGAAGGACTACTGGCGGTACAACCTGCGGCTGACGATGATCCTGCTGGCGATCTGGTTCGTGGTCGGTTATCTGCTCTCCGGCCTCTGGGCGGGCGACCTCAACAAGGTGAGCTTTCTCGGATTTCCGCTCGGCTACTACATGGCGGCACAGGGCTCGCTCGCCATCTTCGTGATCGAGATCGCCGTCTACGCGCGACTCATGAACAAGAAGGATCTCGAATACGGCATCTACGAGGAGGCGAAGAAGTGAACCTGCGCAAGATCTTCACCCTCTACACGGTCGGCTTCCTCGGCGTCACCGTGCTCCTCGGTCTCGCCGAGCACTTCTTCGACCTGCCGAACCGCTGGATCGGCTGGATCTTCATGGGCCTGTCGCTCGGCATCTATATCGTCATCGGCGTCCTGACGCGAACCTCGGACGCCGACCAGTACTACGTCGCCGGCCGCGGCGTCCCGGCGATCTACAACGGCATGGCGACCGGCTCGGACTGGATGTCGGCGGCGTCGTTCATCTCGATGGCCGGCACGCTCTCCATTCAGGGCTTCTCGGGTCTCGCCTACGTCATGGGCTGGACGGGCGGCTATCTCCTGCTCGCCGTCTTCCTCGGACCGTACCTCAGGCAGTTCGGTGCGTACACGATTCCGGACTTCCTCGGGGCGCGCTACGGCGGCAACGCGGCGCGGCTCGTGGGCGTCTTCTCGGCGATCCTGTGCTCGTTCACTTACCTCATCGCCCAGGTGACCGGCGTCGGGCTCATCGTCTCGCGCTTCATCGGCCTGGACTTCAACGTCGGCGTCTTCGTCGGCCTGATCGGCGTCCTCTTCTGCTCGGTGCTCGGCGGCATGCGCTCGGTCACCTGGACGCAGGTCGCGCAGTACATCATCCTCATCACCAGCTACCTCGTCCCGGTGGTAGTGCTCTCCTGGCAACTGTTCTCGAACCCGATCCCGCAGCTCGCCTACGGCAAGGTTCTGCAGTTGAACAACCAGTCGGCGATCGCCATCACCCGCGATCCCCAGGAGAAGGCGACGCGCGAGATCTGGAAGGCGGAGGCCGCGGCGGCCGACGCCAAGATCAAGGATCCCGCGACCTCGGCCGAAGAGAAGGTCAAGCTGACGGCGGCGTCGAAGACCGCCACGACCCAGGCCAAGGCGCCGGCGCCTTCGGACGACGCGACCATCGGCAACTACCTCACGGTGCCGAAGGGCAAGGGGATGTGGAACTTCCTCGCCCTCACCTTCTGCCTGATGGTCGGGACGGCCGGACTGCCGCACATCCTGGCCCGTTACTACACGACGCCCTCGGTGCGCGAGGCGCGCACCTCGGTCGGCTGGTCGCTGTTCTTCATCTTCCTGCTGTATTTCACCGCCCCGGCTTATGCGGCGTTCGCGCGCTTCTCGGTCTACACCAAGCTCGTCGGCTCGAAGATCGCAGACCTGCCGTCGTGGGTGACGCTGTGGAAGCCAGCCGGTTTGTTCGATGTCATCGACAAGGCGGGTGACGGTATCGTCCAGCTCGCCGACTTCGTGATCAAGAGCTCCGACTTCGTGGTGCTCGCGACCCCGGAGATCGCCGGGCTGCCGTTCGTGGTTACCGGCCTGGTCATGGCCGGTGGCCTTGCAGCTGCCCTTTCCACCGCCGACGGCCTGCTGCTGACCATCGCCAACGGCATCTCGCACGACCTCTACTACAAGGTCATCAACCCGAAGGCGACCCTCATCCGGCGGCTCACGATCACCAAGATCTTCCTGATCGTGACCGCGCTCATCTCCGCCTATGTCGCTACCTTCCGGCTCGCCATCATCGTGGAGCTCGTGGCCTGGGCCTTCTCGCTCGCCGGCGCCTCGTTCTTCCCGGCGCTCGTCATGGGCATCTGGTGGAAGCGGACCAACAAGGCGGGCGCGCTCGCCGGCATGGTCTCGGGTCTCGCCGTGACCCTCTTCTACATGATCGGCAGCCGCTTCTACGGCATGTCGTGGTTCGGCACCGCCACGGTGGCGTCGGGAGTCTTCGGACTGCCGGTCGGCTTCCTCGTCACCTGGATCGTCTCGTTGCTGACTCCCGCTCCGGACAAGGAGACGCAGGACCTCGTCATGAGCGTTCGCTATCCGAAGACCGGCTCGGCCTCCGTGGCCATCAACGCGGGGCACTGAGTCAGATCCCTCCTGCCGCCGGGGCCGCCACGATTCGAGTGGAGCCCCGGCGGCGCTTCCTCTAGACTCTCCGCCAGCCATGCAACCCGACCTCGTCAAAGTCCTCCTGCTCGGACGCCTCGTCGCCTTCATGCTGATGGTCTATGTCGGCTTCGGCCTGGTGGTGGAATGGAAGAGCCGGCGGGAGGGAAGCAAGCTCAAGGCCTTCGCTCGCCTGCTGTGCAGGCCGCTGGTCGTGCCGGTCGCGAGGCTCTCGCCGGAGGGCACCCCCTACATCACCATCCTGCGCCGCACCGCGATCGCCGTTCTAGCGGTCTGGGCCGCCTTCATCGCCGCGAGCGAGGTCTTCCTTTCACGGGGCTGATGCGGCCTCCTTCTCTCGGCTCCGCCGGCTGCCCCCCCTTCGCGCCGCTCCGCTCATGATCGAGCCAGGCACGACGCCGGTCGGCCCGCGGGCCTTTCTTTCCCGCCACGCTCCGTTCGATACCTTCTCTGCGCCAGCGCTCGACCGGATCGAGCGGGTTCTCGAGATGCGCTTCGCCGCCCGCGGCGAGACCATCTTCGCGCGCGACAGCGCGCCCGTCGACGCTCTGTGGATCGTGCGCAAGGGGCGGGTGCGGCTCGAGCTCGACGGCGAGCTGCTAGAGGTCGTCGAGCCCGGCGAGTGTTTCGGATTCCCTTCGCTGATCGCTGGTCGGCCGCCGGAGCGCGACGCCGTGGCGTCGGAGGACGCGCTGCTGTTTCGCGTCCCCAAGGCGGAATTCCAGCGCCTGCTCGACGAGCCGGGAGCCGCTCGTTTCTTTCTCGAGGGATTGGCCGCCCGGTTGCGACTCCAGTCGGCGAGCGCCGAGGGCGGGTCGCGCTCGACGTTCGCGAAAGCGAGGGACCTCGGCCGGCGGCCGCTTGCCACGATCCATCCTGGAGCGTCAGTCGAAGAGGCGGCGCGGCGGATGCGCGATCTCGGCGTCGGCTCGCTGCTGGTGACGCGCGAGCCGCATCCTCCGGCCGACGGGGTGACGGAGCTGCCGCTGGCGGCAGTGCTCGGCATCGTCACCGATCGCGACCTGCGCGATCGGGTCCTGGCCGCGGGCCTGTCGACGGCGACCGCGGTCGGGGAGATCGTCTCCGCGCCGCTGCTGTCGATCGGCGCCGGGGCCTCGAACGTCGACGCACTTCTCGAGCTGGCGCGCCACGGCGTGCGCCACCTGCCGCTCGTCGCCGCCGACCGGATCGTCGGCTTCGTCTCGGCGAGCGATCTCGTTCTGCACCAGAGCCTGCATCCGCTCGCCCTGCGACGCGAGCTCGATCGACGGCCGCTCGTCGACCTCCTGCCGGGCTTCACCGGGCGGCTGCGCCGCGTGGTCGCCGAGCTCGCGGCGTCCGGCGTCGACGCGGTGCGCATCGGGCCGATCGTCTCGACGCTCGCCGACCGGCTCGCCCGGCGGCTCGTCGAAGAGTCCTGCGCGGCGCAGGGGCTCGGGCGTGAGCAGGTGGCCTGGATGGTGCACGGTTCCGAGGGCCGGCAGGAGCAGATTCTGCCGACCGATCAGGACAATGCGCTGGTGTGGCAGCCGGCTGGCGGCGGAGCCGATCCGGAGGGCGCCGTCGCGCAACAGGTCGAGAGGGTCGCGCAGCAGGTCGTCGCTGGCCTGCTGGCGGCCGGCTACCCGGTCTGCCCGGGCGGTTACATGGCGACGCACTGGCACGATCCGATGGCCGGGTGGATCCGGCGGTTCGAGCGCTGGATCGCCGAGCCGCGCGAGGAGGACGGCATCGACATCCACACCTTCCTCGATCTGCGCGTCGTCGCCGGCGGGCTGGATGTCGCGCCGCTCGACGAGTTGCGGCGCGTCGCCGGCGAAGATCGCCACTTCTTGCGTGCCCTGGCGCGCGAGGTCTCCGGCTGGGCGCTGCCGTTCGGGCTCTTCGGCACCCTCAAGGAGGGCGAGGAGGGTTTCGACCTCAAGCGCGGCAGCCTGTTGATCGTGGCGATCGCGCGGCTCTCGGCACTCGAGGCGGGGAGTCGCGCCCGCGGCACGATCGATCGGCTCGCTGCGGCGGAGCCGGTGCTCGGCGAAGACGCCGCCACCCTCGCCGAGGGGTTTCGCTACCTCGCCGGCTTGCGCCTCGAGCTCGCCCTCGACCCGGGCCGGCGCGCCGACTCCGACTCTGGGCATCGCATCCACCTGGCGGCGCTGAACGCTCTCGAGCGCCGTTTTCTCAAGGACATTTTCACTTTGTTGCGCAACGTACGCGACGGTCTCGTCGCCCGATTCGCGCTGTGAGAGAGGTGCCATGGCCGAACCCGCACCTCCCGCACGGCTGCTCGCCCTCGATCTCGAGACCACCGGCCTCGAACCGCGGCGCGACGCCATCGTGGCGCTCGGCCTCGTGCCGGTGGAGGAACGCACGATTCTCTGGGGGCGCGCCTACCGCACGCTGGTCGATGACCCGCGGTCGCTCCGGCCGCGCGACCTCGGTGCCCTCGCGACCCACCAGGTGCTGCCGGCGGAGCAGCGCGGCGGGCTCGGGCTGGCGGCGCTGCTCGAGCTCATCGAGCTTCGCCTCGCGGTCGGGACGGTCCTGCTGGCGCACGGCGCCAGCATCGAGCGCGGCTTCCTGGTGGCGGCAGCGCAGGCCCTCGGCCTGCGTCCGCCCACGCTGCGCACGGTCTGCACACTCGCCTATCTGCGAGCCATCGAGCGCGTGCGTCCGCACATCGCCGACCGGCTGCCCGCCGGGGCGGCGCGGCACGCAGCGATTCCCACCGCCCTGGGAGAGGCGCGCGGTTTCTTCGGCCTGCCGGCCTATCCCGAGCACGACCCGCTCTACGACGCCCTCGGCGCCGCCGAGCTCTACCTCCTGCTGTCGCAGCGCTTTCCCGAGCTTCACCCCCGCGTTCAGAGCTGATCCAGGAACGGACATTTGCGAATCCAGAAAGGGACGCCGATCATGATCCAGCCGCTCGCCGCAATTGCCGCCAAAGCCCACGTCCGTTCGCTCGAGGAGTACCAGCGCCAGTACCGGCTGTCGATCGACGACCCGGAAGGCTTCTGGCAGAAGCAGGCGGAGATCCTCACCTGGTTCCATCCGCCGCAGCAGATCTTCGACGCCGACCTGCGCGAGGTGGACTTCTCCTGGTACGGCGGCGGCCGGCTCAACGCCTGTCACAACTGCGTCGACCGGCACCTCGCGACGCGCGGCGACAAGCCGGCGATCTTGTGGGCCGGGGACGAGCCCGGCGACTACCGCTCGATCACCTATCGCGAGTTGAAGCACATGGTCTGCCGGATCGCCAACGTCCTGCTCGCCCACGGCGTGACCAAAGGCGATCGCGTGGCGCTCTACATGCCGATGATCCCGGAGCTCGCGGCGACGATGCTCGCCTGCGCCCGCATCGGCGCGGTGCACTCCGTCGTCTTCGCGGGTTTCTCGGCCGAGTCGCTGCGCGGCCGGATTCTCGACGCCGGCGCCAAGCTGGTGGTGACGGCGAACGAGGGTCTGCGGGGCGGCAAGCGAATTCCCCTCAAGACGACGGTGGATCGGGCGGTGGAGGGCCTCGCCTTCGTCAACGCGGTGCTGGTGGCGCGGCGCACCGAAACCGAAGTGCCGATGCAGGGCGGGCGCGACTTCTGGCTCGAGGAGGAGTGCAACAAGCAGCGTTCGACCTGTCCGGTCGAGTGGATGCACGCCGAATCGCCCCTCTTCACCCTCTACACGTCGGGCTCGACCGGCAAGCCGAAAGGCGTGCTGCACACCACCGGCGGCTATCTCGTTTATGCGGCGATGACCCACAAACTGGTCTTCGATCTGCACGAGGACGACGTCTACTTCTGCGCTGCCGACATCGGTTGGGTGACCGGCCACAGCTACATCGTCTACGGCCCGCTCGCCAACGGCGCGACGACGGTGATGTTCGAGTCGATTCCGGTCTACCCGGACGCCGGGCGCTACTGGCAGGTGGTGGACGATCTCGGCGTGACGATCTTCTACACCGCGCCGACGGCGCTGCGCGCCATCGCCCGCGAGGGCGATGCGTGGGTGAAGAAGCACAAGCGCACGTCGCTGCGCATCCTCGGCTCGGTCGGCGAGCCGATCAACCCGGAGGTGTGGACCTGGTACCACGACGTCGTCGGCGAGGGGCGCTGCGCGGTGGTCGACACCTGGTGGCAGACGGAGACCGGCGGCATCCTGATCACGCCGCTGCCGGGAGCGACGCCGACCAAACCGGGGTCGGCGACGCTGCCGTTCTACGGCATCGAGCCGGTGGTGGTGGACGAGCATGGCAAAGAGATCCTGGGCAACGGCGTCTCGGGCAATCTCTGTCTCAAGCGCTCGTGGCCCGGGCAGGCGCGGACGATCTGGGGCGACCACGCGCGCTTCCGCGAGACCTACTTCCAGACCTACCCCGGGCTCTACTTCACCGGCGACGGCTGCCGGCGCGACGAGGACGGCTACTACTGGATCACCGGCCGGGTCGACGACGTTCTCAATGTCTCGGGCCATCGCCTGGGCACAGCAGAAGTCGAGAGTGCGCTGGTGGCGCACCCTGCGGTCGCCGAGGCGGCGGTCGTCGGCTATCCGCACGACATCAAAGGCACCGGCATCTTCGCCTACGTCATCATCACGCCCGAGTTCGAGTCGTGGGACGCGGAGGAGCTGGTCGGTGCGCTCAAGCAGCAGGTGCGCGAAGCGATCGGC
>JAGOCP010000185.1 GCA_017998715.1 Thermoanaerobaculia bacterium
ACCTCGGATTCGGCAGCGCTGGCGTCATGGTGAGGACGTACTTCGCATTCTTCCAGGGCGTTTCGGACGTCAAGCGGACCCTGCCGCAGCCGCTCGTCGAGGTGCTGCTGCTCCAGACGCCGCTGCTGGTCGGCTTCCTCCTGTGGCGGGCCGGCGACTTCGTCGCGCACGCGGGGAGAACGCTCCTGTCCGACCCCTGGCGGAGCGGCGCGGCGCAGTGGATCTGGATGGGCAGCGTCTTGCTGGGGACCCTGGCCAATCCCGTGGCCTTCCCCTACAACTCGCTGGCCATCGTTGCGGTCGGTTGGGTCTTGACCCTGCGGCCGTCGCTGGACTTCTTCCTCGGGGAAACCCGTTCGCGCCGGCGCCGCTCCCTCGGATGGTCTCTGCTGGTCCTGGGTCTCGGACTCCCCTGGGCCCTGCAACTGCTTACACTTCTCGGCTGGACCAATCATCGCCAGCTGCAACTGATGAAGGCCGCAGCGGCGCTGACCGATCCCGCCACCGATCGCGTGTTCGATGCCGCCGGACTCGTCCCGGGCCGCGAGGCGGTCGCCCCGACCTGGTTCATCCACCTGATGAACGCGCCGTTGCTGCGCGAAGAGGGACCGAACAGCCTCTACTCGCGGTTCGTCGCGCATCCCCCGGCCGTCCTGATTCCGTCGTACCGCTGGAACTATCTCGGCCGCCCCACCCTCGAGTTCATCCGCGAGAACTACCGGCCACTCGCGCCCGACCTCTGGGTGCCGGGCGCCCAGTTGCAGGAGGGCGACGGCTCCTGGAGCTGCATCCTCGCGGGGCGCTACTGGGTCTCCGGCGCGGAGAGCGGCGGCTTCACGTGTGACGGCGTCGCCGTCGCACCGGGTGCGGCGGAGTTCTCGCGCGGCGACCATGCTTGCAGCGTTCCGACCGGAACGCGGGTCCAGCTCGCCTGGCTCGGGCCCGATCTGGACCGCCCCCTGGAGCTCGGCCGCCCCCTCGATCCCCTCTTCCCCTCGCCGGCCGACTGGTGATTCGACTCCACGACGCCCCACCCCTGCCGGTCTTCTTCGGCGCCGGAGTCCTCTACGCGGCACTGGTCTTCTTCGCCTGCGGCTTCCGGATGGGAACGCCGCCGCCGACGCTCGGCGGTTTCTTCGTCCTCGGTTTTCTCGCGCTCTTCCTCGGCCTCGCGCACGGCGCAGTGACGGCACTCGGGGCGGCGCTACTTGCGGGTCTTCCAGGCGCGCGCCACCGGCCGCGCCTCGTCGATGGCGCTGTCGCCCTCGCGCTCGGACTCTTCTACGCCGGCCTGGGCCTCTCGCTGCTCAAATTCCGCATGGCGCGTTCGCACCTGCGCTTCGAGGATCTCTGGTTCGTCTTCGGGAGCCTCCGCCAGATCGGCGCCGAAGGCAGTGCGCAGGAGCGAGCGCTGCTCGCCGCCACGCTGCTGCTGCCGCTCGTTCTCGCCCTCGCCTTCTTCGCGGCGCTGAGCCGCGGGCGCCGGGCGCGCCGGCGAGTGACGGCAGCGATGGGAGCGGTGGCGGCGACCGGAGCCGGCTCGCTGGCGCTCCTCGCCGGCGTCGCTCTCGCCGCGATCCTGCTGCTCTGCTGGCGCTACCCCTACGCGCGCTTCGTCGCCGCAACCCAGGCGCCGGAGACCAGCTGGCTGGCACGGCAGTGGAGCGGCGGCGCGAGCGGCGGGCAGCTCTCCGGCAATGCGCCGCGCCTCGACTTCGCGCCCGATCCGGCGCGCAGCGCGCGCATCGGGGAGTTCCCGATCCCCACTGACTTGCGGCGCGACAACGTCGTCATCCTGATGCTCGAGTCGGTGCCGTGGAGCCGGCTCTTCGGCCCGCTCGCCCGGCCGGAGGCGACGCCGCGAATGAACGCGCTGGCCACCGAGTCGATCGTCTTCGCCCGCGCCTACGCCACGGCGACACACTCCGACTACGCGCAGACGTCGATCCTCGCCGCCCTCCATCCGCGCAAGTTCGAGCGCCACGACTACTTCATCGACCTCGCCTATCCGCGCACGCTGATCTGGGACTTGCTGCGCCCGGCGGGCTACCGCACGGCGCTCTTCTCCTGCCAGAACGAAGGCTGGGGCAACATGCAGGCGTTCCTGAAGACTCCCGGGCTCGAGCTCTTTCGCCACTCCCCCGACTGGCCGGAGGCGCCGCGGCGCGGCGAAGGGTCGGAGTCGAAGGTCTTCGAGCCGACGCCCGTCGCGGCGTTCCGGGAGTGGCTGCCGGGAGTGCAGAGCGGCCCGTTCCTCGCCTACCTCAACTTCCAGGCGACGCACTACCCGTACGTGATCCCGCCGGCGAGCGCGCCGCTCTACGAGCCGGCGACGATCGATTTCCCGACGACCTTCCTCTCCTACCCGGCCGACAAGATCCCGGTGATGGAAAACCGCTTCTACAACGCCCTGCACACGGTCGACACCGCGGTCGGCGAAGTCGTCGATGCACTGCAGGCGGCCGGCGTCTGGGAGCGGACGGTCCTGCTCGTGGTTTCGGATCACGGCGAGGCGTTCTACGAGCACGGCGTCCCCACGCACGGTACGACGCTGCTCGAGGAGCAGGTCCGCACCGCGGCGTTTCTGCGCCTGCCGGGCGAGCCGCCGGGCGTCGTCACCGAGCCGGTCTCGGTGCTCGATCTCGTCCCGGCGGTGGCGGAGTATCTCGGCCTGCCGCCGCACGGCAACTTCCAGGGCAGAGCGGACATCCTCGACCCCTCCTACACCGCCAGGAGCCGGCCGTTCCTGTTCACCATCCAGGGCATCACGCAGGAAGACGCCCTGCTCGCGGACGACTGGAAGCTGCTCGAGAACCGCGATCGCCGCGAGCGCGCGCTCTTCGACCTCGCGACCGATCCCGGCGAGCTCAAGAACCTCGCCGGCAGCGAACCCGCGCGCCTCGCCGCCCTCGACCGCCAGCTGGCGGAGCTTCTTGCCGACCAGCTCGCCTACTACCGCGACCGCGGCTGGGAGAGCGGCTGGTATCCGCCGAAACTGCCGTAGCCGGCAGAGTCCGCGAGCGATCAGGGCAAGGCCGGCAGAGCGATGCGCCGGCGCAGGATCTCGCGGTTGTGCTGCGCGAAGCGATTCTCCGGATTGAGATCGAGGGCCCGGTCGAGCTCGCGCTCGGCCGCCGATAGATCGCCGAGGGCGAGGAGCGCGGCGCCGAGGTTGGCGTGGGCGTCGTCCGAGTCGGGGGCGAGCTCCACCGCGCGGGCGAAGCGGGCGCGGGCGGTTGTGTAGTCGCCGGCGCGAGCGGCCAGGGTGCCGAGATTCAGGGTGGCGGAGAGATTGTTCGGATCGGCGGCGAGGGTGCGGTCGTAGTGCGCGGCGGCCTCGGCGCGGTCGCCGCGCTCTTCGGCGAGGCGGCCGAGGTTGAACTCGACGAGGTCCGCGCGTGGGGCATAGCCGGAGAGGTGCGGCGCCAGCCAGAGGATCGCGATGCCCGCCCACATCGCGCCGCTCTTGCGCCGCTCTCCGCTCCCGAAGGCCGCCGCCGCGCGCGCCACGGGGATCGCCGCCAGCAGCAGCAGGCCGGGTACCGCCGGCAGGCGGTAGCGCGAGAAGACGAAGAAGGCGACCACCGAGAGCATCCAGCCGAGCTCGAACACGAGCACTGGCGCCCACACCGAAAGCCGCCGGCGCTCGAGCAGCAGTCCCCACAGCGCGAGCAGCGCCGCCGCGCTCCACTCCACCCCCGGCAACCGCAGAGGCCAGGAGATCGTCTTCATCCAGTAGTAGTCGACCGCATCCGGCCACTCGTAGCCGTCCAAGTAGAGCCCGAGCTTGGCGACCTGCAGGCGGACGAAAGCCACCGGCTCGCTGCGCGCCCACGAAAGAGCGCGACGGAACCAGTAGCGAGAGACTTCATCCGCCGCCAGTGGATGCCCGACCGCCTGCTCGGCGAGGATCCGCGCCCCCTCGCGCTCGTACCCCGGCACCTGCTTGCCCGGCACCAGCGGCCGATACGTCCCGTCCGCCGCCGGGTTGTTGCCAAGGAAGAAGTTGACCCCGCCCTGCGACGTCGTCGGCAGAAAGCCGCCGCCCAGCGCCGCATTGCGGGAAGCCACGACCAGAAGCGGCAACGACAGCCCAAGCAACAGCAAGCCACACCGCCGCAACGCCAACATCCACCCTTTACCGGTCTTTTCGCGCCAGGTGAGCACGAGCAAGAAAGGCACGACCAGCAGCATGTTCTCGCGCAACAGAGCGAGGAACGCGCAAACGAGCCCGACCGCAAACCAGAGAGAAAGCCGATCGAGCGAACGAGCCTTCAAGAGCAGGAGGAGAAGGAGGCAGACCGCCGAAACAGCGAAGCTCTCCTTCATCAGCTGCACGTCGTAGAACCAGAACGGCGTGTAGAGCGCGAACAGCAGACCGGTTGCGCCTGCGGCGCGGGGGCCGGCGAGCGCCTCGCCGGCCCGAACCAGAGCCCAGCAGCCGAGGACGGCGACCAAGATCTGCAACAGATAGACCGCAACCGGCGCCGCGGCCGCCAGGGGAACGAAGCGATAGACGGCCGCGACGAGATACGGATAAAGCGGCGCCTGGAAGAACGGCGCACTGCCCAGCCAGTCGCCGGCGGCGATCGCCCGCGCCCAGCGGTCGTACTCCTGGCTGTCGAGTGCCAGCTGACCGACGAACGGCGCGTCGCGAACGGCGAGAAGGTGCGCCAGCCGGAGGAGCGCCGTCGCGGCGAGCAGCGCGGCGAGCGTCCTCCGGCGGAGCATCAGCCGCGGCTGGCGAAGAAGCTGCGGATCGCTTCGCTGGCGCGCAGCACTTCGCTCTCCTCGAGCTCCGGGAACATCGGCAGGCAGAGCACCTCGCCGCCCGCCTTCTCGGCGTGCGGCAGCGACGGCGGCACCGGCAGCAGCTCGGCCATGGCCTTCTGCTTGTGCAGCGCCGACGGGTAGTGCACCGCCGAGCCGACCCCCTGGCCCTTGAGGTACTCCTGCAAGGCGTCGCGCTGCGCCGTGGCGACGGTCATCTGGTGATAGACGACCTCGTCCGCCGGGTCGTCCGGCGGGAAGCGCAGATCGCCGACGCCGGCGAGCGACTCCTGGTAGACCGCCGCGAGCTTCCGCCGGTGGGCGTTGTCGGCATCGAGCAGCGGCAGCTTGCAGTTGAGCACCGCCGCCTGCAGGCTGTCGAGCCGGCTGTTGGTGCCGATCTCGATGTGCGTGTAACGCTCGCTCTGACCGTGGTTGGCCAACCGGTACACCCGCTTCATGAGCTCTTCGTCCATCCCCGAGATCGCGCCGCCGTCGCCGAAGCAGCCGAGGTTCTTGGTCGGATAGAAACTCCAGGCCGCGAGGTCGCCGAGAGTGCCGACGCGCCGGCCGCGGCGCTTGGCGCCGTGCGACTGCGCCGAGTCTTCGACCAGGAACCAGCCGCGGCGCTGGCAGATCGCCGAGATGCTCTCGGCATCGAACGGCCGGCCGTAGAGATGCACGCCGATGACGCCGACGGTCTTCGCCGTCGCGTGGCGCTCGAGCTCCGCCGGATCGAGGTTGTACGTCGCGGGGTCGATGTCGCAGAAGACCGGCACGCCGCCGGCGAGCACCACCGCCTCAGCGGTGGCGAAGAAACTGAACGCCGGCACCAGCACCTCGCCGCCGGGGGGGAGCCGCAGGGCACGCAGGGCGATCACCAGCGCGTCGGTGCCGTTGGCCACCCCGACGACCGCCTTGGCGCCGAGGAAGTTGGCGAAAGCAGACTCGAGCTCCTTGACTTCCGGTCCCTGGATGAACGAGTTGGTGTCGAGGATCTTGTTCCAGCGCTCGCGGAGCGCTGCGTCGATGCGCTTGCGGGCGCGCGTCAGGTCGAGAATCGGGATCGGGTTCACTGGGGCTCCGTGGGAGAAGGGAGAGCCGTGTCCTCCACCCCCGCGACGAGCGGCCGGCGGGTCCACGGCGTGTCGTAGAGCACCATCATCTCACCGCCCATGGTGATGTTGTCGGAGAGTGTCAGCGTGCGCAGCGGGTGGAAGCTCTCGGGGTGGCGCGCCGGATAGGTGAACCAGTCGGGAAAGACGAGGATGAAGTCGGGCTGGCGGGATTCGAGCATCCCGACCAGAACATCGCCGAAGCCCTCTCCCCGGCTCGCGGCGCCGGCGCGCCGCCGGGTGACCTCGGGAGTCATCAGCCCGACGAGGTCGAGCAGCGGATTCGGCAGCAGGTACTTGAACACCCCGACGTCGTTGACCGCCAGCAGGGCGTCCGGCGGCAGGCGAGGCGCGAGCCAGCGCGCCATCGCGACGTTGCTGTCGCGCACGTCGGTGCACGAGTGGAGGTAGCGTTTGAAGCCGGCGACGAGACCGAAGAGCGCCGGTGCGGTGAGCAGCAGAAGGAGGAGCGCACCCACCGGTAGCTGCACTCTGCCGATTGCGACCGCGCGCAGGCGGCCGAAGGAGAGCGGCGCGAGCGCCAGCGATCCGAGCAGCACCACACAGGGGATCAGCGGAAAGAAGTAGCGCCCGAAATTGCCGATCGCGATCTCCCTGCCCGACGACAACATCGCCGCCGAGAACGGCAGCGCGACTGTCCAGATCGGCAGCAGCAGACCGCGGTCGAGGGCCCCGCCCAGCCGCCGAACGGACTCGACGACGCCGCCCAAAGCGAGAAGTGTCATCCAGGGCTGCGAGGCGAGGAGGATCCCGGCCACCGCCGCGAGCAGCCGGGGATCCGGGAAAAGACCCGGCGGACCCGAGCTCTTGGCGGCGAAAGTCGTCGGAAAGACCGAGCCCGAGATCTGGTGGAATGCCCAACCGACCGGAGCGAGCACGAGAAGCGCCAGGAAGAGACCGGCGGCGACCTTCGTCCACGCCGCCCGAGCCGGCCAGGCCAGCCGAAGGCCCGGGTCGTCCGCCGTTCGCGCCAACGGACGGATCAGCCGGTCGGCGGCGGCGAGGAGCGGTAGCAGGAGCCCCTCCGGCCGCGCCAGCGCCGCGAGAGCGAAGATCAACAGCGAGAGCGGCGGCAGCGACTCGCCCTCCGCGCCGGTCGCGGCGCGTTCGCGCAGGTGGCGGGCGAAGCCGCCGAGCA
>JAGOCP010000186.1 GCA_017998715.1 Thermoanaerobaculia bacterium
TCGGCACGCAGGCGATCGAGCGCTTCGACGACGTCGGTCTCGCTGTAGTCGGTGACCGGATCGCGGCTGGTCTTCTGGTTACAGGCCTGGAGGAGGGCCGTGACGGTGAGCGGATAGAGGTCGGGAGTCGTGCGCTCTTTCTCCATCAGCGCGCCCAGGATGCGCACTTCGACGGCATCGAGAAGGCGGGTGTAGGCCATGCGATCGCGCCGGGCGTCCGATCCGCGCCGGCTACCAGATGAAGATCGGGCGCTCCACCTGCAGATCGAAATCCCACTCGTACGTGTAGCCGGGGAACTCGAGCGGCACGGTGAAGGCGGCGCCCATGCGGATCTTGTCGCCGGTCTTCTCGGCGGTAACGAACTTCGGATCCACCGGCAGATCGAGCTCCGCGGCCTTGCTGACGATGCGCTTCTGCAGTACCTCGCTCGGGGTGTTGCCGGCCCACTTCGCCTGCTCGACCATGAAGTCGTAGAGCTCGGAGGTCGCAATCTTGACCGGCACGGCCTTCCAGGCGACCATCACGCCGGCGATGAGGAGAAGGCTCCACAGCACGCATCCCAGCTTTCCGTCACCCGCCTGTCGCTTGCGATCCGTCATCGAAGGCCTCCCAACAGAGATGTCGCGCAGTCTAACGTACCTGCCGCAGAATGCGCCGGCGGCCGTCGGGCGTGCCTGAACGCGACCAGACAACCGCCAGGACCCTGCCTTCGAGCGCGTCTGTGGGCACCGCGCCGAAGCGCCGGGAGTCGAGCGAGTTCTCGCGCGCATCGCCCTCCATCCACACCGTCTCCGGCGCCAGCACGCCGCCCCCCTCCCAGTCGCCCGCCAAACCGACGCAGCGCTTGACGAACTCCTGCCGGCGATCGAACGGCGGACGGAAAAGGACGACGTCCCCCCGCCCGACCGGGCGCCGCGGCAGCAGGCCGAAGGCCGGTCCGGAGTAGAGAAAGCGGTTCACCAGCACCTGATCGCCAGGCACGAGCGTCGGCACCATCGATTCGGAAGGAATCGAGACGATCTCGAGCAGGAAGGCGCGCACGAAGAGCGCCAAGAGCAGCGCCACCAGCGCGCTGCGCGCGACCGAGCTCACGCCGTAGCGGCGGGGGGGAACGGGAGCGGCGAAGCCGCGGCTCAGCTCGGCAGGTGGAACGAGCGTGTCCACCGGGTCTTGGTCAGGAACCCGAGGGCGGTATTGGCGAGCTCGCGGAGCTTGGCTCCGGCGCCGCGCCAGGTGCCGTCCGAAGTCCCGCCGCCGAACGACCAGTAGATGAGGAAAGCGCGCCCCTTCAGGTAGTGCGCCGGCACGGTCCCCCAGAAACGCGAGTCGTAGGACATGTCGCGATTGTCGCCCATGCAGAAGTAGCTCGCCTCCGGCACGGTCACCGGTCCGAAGTTGTCGCGCAGGCGCTGCTGCTCCGACATGTACGGACGATTGAGGAAGGTCTTCGGGTCTTTGTGGACGACGTAGGCCGTGTCTTCGACCTTCTTGCCGTTGACGAAGAGCTGCTTGTTGACCACCTGGATGGTGTCGCCCGGAAGGCCGATCAGGCGCTTCACCAGGTCGATGTTCGGCCGTTCCGGCGAGCGGAAGATGACGATGTCGCCGCGCCGCGGCTCGCGCAACGGCAGCACAGCCTGCTCGAGCTTGCCCATCGTCGGGCCGAAGATGAAGCGGTTGACGAACAGGTGGTCGCCGACCAGGAGCGTTTCTTCCATCGATCCGCTCGGGATGAAAAAGGTCTTGACGACGAAGGTGTTGGTGAACAGCAGGAAGACCGCCGCGATGAGCAGGGCTTCCAGGTACTCGCGGGCGGTGGAGCGGTCGGCAGTCGACATCGGCCCTGAAGCCTATCCGATCGCCGCAAGGGATTGCGCCACCGTCCAGTTCGTTTGACACCGCCGCGAAGGGCCGCCCGCAGGCGGCGCGGCTCGCCGTCGGGCCCCGGCTGGCGCGCCCGCGGCCAGTCCGCTTGTCGGCGAGAACCCGGCTCCGTCCCGGCCGACTCAAGACAATCCTCTTATTTTCAGTCACTTAAGAACTCGGTCTGGGTTGGCAGGGGACTTGGAATCCCGGTCCAGCGCAACGCAACACCCAACCGCGAGAGGAGGCGCCGGGAGAACAGCGAGACCACGAGCAGCTCCGACATCCAGGAACGCAACGAGAAGCACAGCAACAGGCAGCACCGCAGTCGCAGCCGTCGAAACCGAAGCGCAGTTCCAACGCCTCACTACGAGAATCCCAGGAAAGGAAACCCAACATGCGAAACCACCAGCGCCTCTTCGCCGCCGCTGTCGTCGTTCTCTCTCTGCTCGCCATCGCCGCACCGGCCCTCGCCGGCGAGGGCAAGGCGGTCAACGTCAACACGGCGACGGTCGCCGAGTTCCAGCTGCTGCCGCGCATCGGCCCCGCAGTCGCTGCGCGCATCGTCGAGCAGCGCGAGAAGAACGGCCCCTTCAAGTCGCTCGACGACCTGCTGCTGGTGCGCGGCATCGGCGAGGCGAGCTACGAGCAGCTGAAGCCGTACCTGGCGCTCTCCGGCCCGACGACGCTCACCGAGAAGGTGAAACTGCCGCGCGCGCCGAAGGCAGAGAAGACTGCTGACAAGCAGGCTGCGAAGAGCTGACCCGGCCGGGAAAGAGGGAGGCGACTTCGATGCGACAGGCCGAGCGCGGGTACCAGTTGATCGAGCTGCTGATCGCCATGGCGATCTCTTCGCTGGTGCTCGCCCTCGGCGTGCCGCCGCTGCTTTCGCTCGCCGCCGGGCTGCGGGTGGAGCTAGCGGCGGCCGAGGTCGCCTCCACGTTTCATGTCGCGCGCGGTTTCGCCATCCGCCATTCCGCCAACGTCGGCCTGAAGTTCGAAGTCGCAGCGGACGGCACGGTGACCTGGGCGCTCTATCGCGACGGCGACGGCGACGGGGTGCTCACGGCGGATATCCGCGCCGGAGACGATCCGCAGGTGCTGCCGCCCTCGCGCCTCACCCATCTCGGCCGCCAGATCCGTTTCGGCTTCCCCCCGGGGAGGGCGCCACGCGATCCGGGCAACCCCCGCCGCCGCCTCACCGATCTCGACGACCCGATCCGTTTCAACAACTCCAACATCGCCTCCTTCAGCGCGCTCGGAACGGCCACGCCGGGAACGGTCTACCTCACTGACGGCATGCGCCACCTGTCGGCAGCCCGCGTCACCGGCCGCACCGGCAGAATCGACCGCCTCTCCTACGACGTCGCGAGCGAGCAGTGGCACTGAAGCGCCACTGCGTTGCCGCCGCGCTGCTGTCCGGTTGCCGCATCGCGGCATGACTTGCCAGTGGAAGGGGCGTAGCTTTCGCGCCCGTGGGAGCTTTCGTCGTCATCACAACCGTAGGCACCGAAGAGCAAGCCAATCTGATCGCATCGGAGTTGGTCGCGCGGCGCCATGCCTCGTGCGTCAACATCGTCACCGGCGTGCGCTCGGTCTACCGTTGGCAGGGCAAGATCTGCCGCGACGCCGAGTTTCTGCTGATCGTGAAGACGCTGGAGAGCGAGTACGCGGCGGTCGAAGCGGCGATCCAGGAGCTCCACAGCTACGAGCTCCCCGAGATCCTCGCCTTCAAGGTCTGCAAGAGCGAAGCGAAGTTCCTCGCCTGGATCGGCGCCTCCCTCGACAAGAACGCTCCGTTCTCCGACGAGGACGAGCGCGAGCTCCTCGACGAATCGAACTACTGAAATCCAGCCAAGCCCGGAAACGCCGGCGGCGAACCCGCCGCGGTCCTAGATCTTCGCCAGCGCCTGTTCGGTGTCGGCGAGGAGGTCGGCCAGGTCTTCGATGCCGGCGGAGATGCGCACCAGGCCGTCGGTGATGCCCAACTCGACGCGCTTGTCGGCGGGGACCGAGGCGTGGGTCATCGAGGCGGGGTGCGAGGTCAGAGTCTCGACGCCGCCGAGGCTCTCTGCCAAGGACATGACTTCGACCGCATCGAGGAACTTCTTCGCCGCCGCGTAGCTGCCGAGCTCGAAGGTGATGAGGGCGCCGAAGCCGGTCGACTGGCGCTGCTGCAGGGCGTAGCCCGGGTGGTCCGGCAGGCCGGGGTAGAAGACGCCGTGCACCTTGGGATGCTTCGCCAGATAGTCGGCGAGGGCGCGGCCGTTCTGCTCGTGGCGCTCCATCCTTACCGCCAGCGTCTTGATCCCGCGCAGCACCAGGAACGAGTCGAACGGCGAGAGGATCGCGCCCTCGGACTTCTGGATGAAGTAGAACCAGTCGCCGTGTTCCTGGTTCTTCGCCACCAGGGTGCCGCCGATCGAGTCGCTGTGGCCGTTCAGGAACTTGGTCGTCGAGTGGATGACGACGTCGGCGCCGAGCTCCAACGGGCGCTGGAAGTAAGGCGACATGAAGGTGTTGTCGACCGCGAAGACCAGCTTGTGCTCGCGCGCGATCGCGGCCGCGCCGGCGATGTCGGTGACTTCCATCATCGGGTTGGTCGGCGTCTCGATGTAGAGCATCCGTGTGGACGGTCGGATGGCGGCGCGAATCTCTGCCAGGTTCGTCGAATCCACCCAGCTCGACTCCACGCCGTAGCGTGACAGCACCTGGGTCATGAAACGGTAGGTGCCGCCGTAGACGTTGCGCGAGCAGACGACGTGCTCGCCGCTCTTGACCAGAGTCATCAGCGTGGCGATCGCCGACATCCCGGAAGCGAAAGCGTGACCGGTAACGCCGCCTTCGAGCGCCGCGACGTTCTCCTCGAGCGCAAAGCGCGTCGGATTCTGCACCCGCGCATACTCGAATCCCTTGTGTTTGCCGAGCTCGTCCTGGAGGTAGGTCGAGGTGGCGTAGATCGGCACGGTGACCGCGCCGGTCGCCGGATCGGGATGCTGCCCGGCATGGATGGCACGGGTCGAAAAGCCGCGCGTCTTCGGATCGCCTTTCACGGGTGATGCCCCTTTCTGGTGGGCGCTGCGGCGGCGATCCTATCAACGCGTCTAAAATTGCCCGCATGACGGACGAACCCCAGTTCTTCGAAGAGTTCTCGCCGGTGCGCTTCTCCGCGGGCGCGCTGGAGCTCCTGGATCAGACCCTGCTGCCGCAGCAGGAGGAGTGGATCTCCTGCTCCAGCGTCGAGAGCGTCGCCGCCGCCATCCGGCGCCTGGCGGTGCGCGGCGCGCCGGCGATCGGCATCGCCGCGGCCTATGGCCTGGTCGTGGCTCTCCTCGACCCCGAGGATCCGGAACCCGACGAGGCGCGCCGCTTCGCCAACGCACAACGGATCCTCGGCGACAGCCGGCCGACGGCGGTGAACCTGCGCTGGGCGCTCGAACAGGGGGAGGAGGCCTTCGAGCTGCTGAAGGATCGACAACCGGTCGAGCGAGCCGCCAGGCTCCTCGACTGGGCGCGTGCCCTGCACGCCGACGACGTCGACCGCAACCGGCGGATGGCCGAGCACGGCGCGGCGCTGTTCGCTCCCGGCGACCGGGTGCTGACGCACTGCAACGCCGGGGCGCTCGCCACCGGCGGCATCGGCACGGCGGTCGGCGTGATCGCCGCGGCCTACCGCGCCGGCCGGGTGGCCGCAGTCTGGGTGGACGAGACGCGGCCGCTGCTGCAGGGGGCGCGCCTCACGGCCTGGGAGATGCAGAAGCTCGGCATTCCGCATCGCCTGGTGACCGACGCGATGGTCGGCGCGCTGATGAGCCGCGGCCTGGTCGAACGGGTGATCGTCGGCGCCGACCGGATCGCCGCCAACGGCGACGCGGCGAACAAGATCGGCACCTACACCGTCGCCGTCCTCGCCCACCGCCACAAGGTGCCGTTCTACGTCGCGGCGCCGCTCTCGACCTTCGATCCGCGCATCGCCACCGGGGCGGAGATTCCGATCGAGGAGCGCGCCGGCCTCGAAGTCACCGAGCTCGCCGGCCGCCGGATCGCGCCGGTGGGGACGTCGGGCTTCAACCTCGCCTTCGACGTCACCCCGGCCGAGCTCATCGCCGGCATCGTGACGGAAGAGGGTGTCCTCGCGCCGCCGTTCGACAGCGCGATCGCCCAGCTCTTCCACTGAGCCCGGGACCTAGCCCGACCTGCTCACCGGTCTTCTACTGCAGCGCCGCAGCTACCCATGCCTGCTGCGTTGCGCTCACGACCCGTCCACCGGACGGGTGCCCCGCCTGCTCGACGTACGGACAGTACGTCTGCGCGGGCCTCGGTCGCGACGCCTTGCAGTCATGGGTAGCTGCAGCGCTTCGCGACGAAGCCGGTGAGAAGGTCGGGCTACTCGGCAGCCGTCTCGACGCGGACGATGCGGCCGTCGAGGTCGGTCGTGATCCGCTGGCCGGGGAGTGCCGCCAGCGCCTCTTCGGTGAGCTTGCGCCAGGAGATCTGCGGCTCCTCGACGAGCTTCGGGCTCGTGCCGCCGTTGCCCGCTCCGGCGGAGAGCAGCGGATAGCCGTCGCGATAGCCGTTGCGCCAGGTGTAGTCGAGAGTCGCCGCGCGGTAGCGGCGCTCGAGATCGAGCGCCGCGAACTGCCCTTCGCCGGCCGTCCGGACGGCGACGTCGGCAGCTTCGACCCGGGTCGTCCCGTCAGCGGCGACGTCATAACGGAAGCGCAGGCCGGCGACCTGAAGAAAGCGGCCGTGCCCGAGTGTCGCCTGCGACACCGACTTGCGCAGCAGCTCGAGGAGTTCCCGCCCGGTGACCTCGAAGACGACCGGCTTGTCGTCGTAGTAGAAGATCCCCTCGAGCTCGTAGACGCGGACGTTGCCGCCGGCGGCGATGTCGTCGTTGACCCGGATCGCGCCGCCGTTGACGAAGGCGATGTCGGTCGCCAGCCGCTGCCGCAGGATGTCGCAGAGCAGGTCGCCCAGCGCCGTCTCGCGGCCGCGGATCGCCGGCTCGGTGCCCTCGAGCAGATGCTCGGTGGTCGCGACGACGTCGAGGAGCTTGCGGCCGGTCTTCTCTTCGACGGAACGCGCCAGGGTCACCAGCGAGCTCGCGACTTCACGGATCATGTCGGGATCGACCGCAACCTGCGCGCCGAGCTCGACCAGGGTGCCGCTGCC
>JAGOCP010000187.1 GCA_017998715.1 Thermoanaerobaculia bacterium
ACAGAAAGACCTCCTGCGCCACGTCCCGGGCGAGCTCGGCGTCGCGGACGATGGCGAGCGCGATCGCCGAGACGACCGAGCGCGTTCCGTCCACGAGGCTGGCGAAGGCGTCGCGGTCGCCGCGCGCAGCGGCAGGCACATGCACCGCCAGGGACAGGGCGAGGGGGTCCACCTCAGCGCGTCCGGTCGGCGGCGGCGGAGAAGAACTCGTCCAGCGCGGCGAAAAGGAAGGCGGGATCGTCGAACATGATGAAGTGGCGGGCTTTCGTCGCCATGATGACACGGGCCTTGGGCGCCGCCGCGACCTGCAGCTCGTAGGCCTGCTGGAACGCCGGCTGCAGCGTCTCGGGCGCGGCACCCGAGGCGCCGATGAGCAGCGTCGGAGCGGTGATCGCTGCGACGTCCCGCCGCAGGTCGGTCGACATCAACTCGGCGACGGCGATGCCGGCAGTGGCTGGATCCGATCTCCGCACCCACGCAAGCGCCTGCTCGACGTCGGCCGGCGCGGTGATCATCGTGGTGAGCGCCATGCGGCTCTGACCGACGAGCTGGTCGGTAGTGAACGCGGCATACGTGCTCCGGATCTGCTCGCCCTGGGCCTTCGCGCTGTCGGCCGTCGCCGCGGGGTTCGCGAGAGCGGGGAGGAACGGCACCCCGTCCACCGCAAGCACACCGCCGACGAGCTCGGGCGCCGTGGCGGCGACCCAGAAGGCCAGGAAGCCGCCGAGGCTGTGCCCGACGACGATCGGCCGGTCGAGATGCTCGGTCTGAACGTAGCGGATGAGCTCGTCCCGGACGCGCGGCAGGAAGGGGGAACCGATCGGCGCCGGCCCGCCGAAGCCCGCGAGCGTCAGAACGTGCAGCGTGTAGCGGTCCTTGTAGCGCTCGACCGTCGTCTCCCAGACCTCGCCGGTGGACAGGAGTCCGGGAATGAGGACGACCGCCGGGCCGTGGCCGCTGACTTTGACGTCGAACGAGGGGTGGGGGGACTGGGCACTGGCGGCGGCCGAGAGGGCGAGCGTCAGGGCGAGAGCTGCAACGGACTTCAGAGTCGAGGCGTGGGACATGGTGTGGCTCCTTTCCCACATAGGAGCCGCTCCTGGAAAACTGTGACTTCTTCGACTCGCAAAACCTCTGTCCGCTGGGCTTCCTGTGCTCAGTCCGGGACAGCGAAACGGATTCCAGGACCCAGGACGGCGATGAAGAGGAGCGCCACGATCGCGCCGGCGATCAGCCAGGGCCAGCTGCGGGCGATCCCGAGCGGCCGCCGTGCCGCGGGCGGGTAGCGCTCGCGGTTGCGCAGCAGTTGGGCCATCCAGGCGAGCGCCGAGGCGCCGCCGAAGGAGGCGGCCGCGGCCGAGATGAGCACCAGCCAGGGGCTCTCGGGATTGAGCAGGCCCGCCGTGACGTAGAGCATTCCGCCGGCGATGTACGGCACGACCGTGAGGCGCACGGCAGCCGCCATCCGCCCGGGATCGCGAGCTGTGAGGAAGGGCAGGAGTCGGCGCAGCGCGATCGGCACGGCGACGAACATGTAGGCGGCGGTGCCGGCGACGGCGAGAGCGATGCGCCAGAGCGCATAGTTCGGCGAATCCGCGACGACTGCGTTCCAATCGCCGATGCCGCCGATTCCCGAGAACATCCAGTATCCGAACGCCTGCAGGAGGTTCAGGGTCAGGAAGAGCCAGAGGAAATAGCGACCTGTCGCGGCGCGCACGAGGCGCGCCCGGAGGAGCAGCGCCGTCAGGGCGGCGAAGGCCAGATTCGTCAGCGTCCCGGCGGCCGAGATCCACCGGCTGCCAGCGTCGCTGACGCCGGCTCGGCTGCAGTCGAAGTACACCGCGTTCAGGGTGATCGGCTCGCCCCCCACCGCGACACACATGCCGCCGTGCCCGACGCCTTCGTGAGCGATGTTGGTCAGTGCGTAGGCGACCAGCGCGATGGCGATGACGGTCGGCAGGTGAAGCGCGGCGCCCGCCGGCGTCGCAGTGGCGTTCTCGGACATGGATCTCCTCGCTCGGGCTCGTCCGAGTCTACGCGCCACGGGCGGCCGCGGTGCGCGGCCGAAGAAAACTGTTGACATCCCGCTCGCTATGCATGATTATGCGCATCTTCTGGTAACGACGATGCCGACCGATATCGAACAGAGAGACCGCCGCCGCCAGGCCATCGTGGACCTGGTGCGCCGTTCGCGCATCGCGAGCCAGGAGGAGCTGCGGGCGAAGCTCGCCGCGCGCGGCTTCGAGGCCACGCAGCCTTCGGTCTCGCGCGATCTGCGCGACCTGGGCGTCGGCAAGGCCGGCGGCCGCTATGTGCTCGCCGACGAGCTCGGTCCCGAGACCCGCGACGCGCTCGCCGAGGTGGTGCACTTCGTGCGCGACGTGCGGCCCGCCGGCCCCTACATGGCGGTGATCTCGACGACCGTCGGCGCGGCGCAGACGGTGGCGATCGCGCTCGATCACGCAGGCTTCCCGGAGCTCGCTGGCACCGTCGCCGGGGACGACACGATTTTCGCGGCGACGCCCTCCGCGGCGCTCCAGCGCCGCTTCCTCGGCCGTCTGCGCGATCTGCTTTCCGATGCCTCCGGGCTCGCCGGCCCCGCCGGCGCCGCCGGCCAATTCCGCCCCACCCGCCTCACCGGACGCCGCGCGGTCTGATTCCAGACCCGCGTCCTCGAACCCCCTCGAACCTGCGGAGAAACGTGACGATGAAGCCCATTGTGTTGGCATTTTCCGGCGGCCTGGACACCAGCTGGGCGATCCCTTACCTCGCCGAGACCACCGGCCGGCCAGTGGCCACCGTGACCGTCGACACCGGCGGCTTCGATGCCGCGGCCCGCGCGGAGCTCGCGGCGCGCGCCGCCACGCTGGGAGCGATCGAGCACCGCATGCTCGACGCGCGGGCGGAGTACTTCGCGCGGGTATTGCGCTTCCTCGTCTTCGGCAACGTCCGCCGCGGCGGCACCTACCCGCTCTCCGTCGGCGCCGAGCGCAGTATCCAGGCGCGCGGCGTCGCGCTGGCGGCGCGCGAGTTGGGCAGCACCACCGTCGCCCACGGCTCGACTGCGGCCGGCAACGACCAGGTGCGTTTCGAGGTCGCTCTGCGCACCCTCGAGCCCGGCTTCGAGATTCTCGCGCCGGTGCGGGACTCGCTGGTCTCGCGCGCCGCGCAGGTCGCCTTCCTCCACGGGCGCGGGTTGCCGGTCCCTTCCCACGGCGCCGCCTACTCGGTCAACCGCGGCCTGTGGGGGACGACGATCGGCGGCAGCGAGACCAAGACGAGCCAGCTGCCGCTGCCGGAGGCCGCCTGGGTGGCGACCCGCGGTGCCTTCGATCGCCCGCTCGCGCCGGCGCGTCACACCCTGACTTTCGAGGAAGGGATACCGGTCGCCTTCGACGGCGAGTCGCTCGATCCGGTGGCGCTCATCGAGCGCGTCGAGAGCACGGCGGCGCCGTTCGGCATCGGCCGCGGCATTCACCTCGGCGAAACCATCCTCGGCATCAAGGGACGGGTGGCGTTCGAAGCGCCGGCGGCGGAAGTGCTGCTCTCGGCCCACCGTGAGCTCGAGAAGCTCGTGCTCACCGGCCGCCAGCTGCGGGTGAAGGAGGGCATTGCCGCGCAGTACGGCGATCTGGTGCACGAGGGCCAGCATCTCGAGCCGGTCTGTCGCGACCTCGAGGCCTTCCTGCTCTCCTCGCAGACGCGGGTGACCGGCGAGGTGCACCTGCTGCTGCGCCCCGGAGCGCTGTTCGTCGAAGGGGTGGAGTCACCGTTCTCGCTCCTCGCCGCCTCGCGCGGCGCTTACGGCGAAGCCGCTGGCGAGTGGACGGCGGCGGACGCGCGCGGTTTCGCGCGCCTCGCGGCGCTGCCCGGGGAGCTCCATGCGCGCGCTGGAGCGGCGCCGCCGGCGCACACCGAGGCGCAGGAAGCCGTCGCGGCCAAGGGAGGTCAGGCATGAAGACCATCGTTCTCGACAAGATCGCCTCGGTTACCAAGAGCGTGGCACTGAAGCGTGAGGTCCGCCTGTCGGCGACGATTCCTTGCGAAGAGGGGATCGTCATCGCGGTGCGGGTGCTCACCGACAAGAGCGTCTACAACCAGATCGAGCTGCCCTCGGGCCGCATGGCGCAGGTCAAGCGCGGCGACATCGTCGCCGGCTGTCTCGGGCATCGCCACGCGCTCTTCGGCTACTCGGGGAGGATCCCCGAACGCCTCGCTCCCGGCGATGTCGTCCACCTGTTGAACCTCGGCGGTGTGTTGGGGATCTGCGATTCGGTCAATCCGGATCTGGGCAAGCCCTTCGAGTGCGAGGTGCTCGGCGCGGTGCTGAGCTTTCCGGTGCTCGGCGAGCGCATCGGGCGCCCGGCGAGGATCGGCGGCGAGAGGCTCCCCGAGCGGCCCGCGCTCGACCTCAAGGGCATCCCGGTTGTCGCCATCGTCGGCAGCTGCATGAACTGCGGCAAGACGGCGGCGGCGTGCGCGATGGTGCGCGAGTTTGCCCACCAGGGCCTGCGCATCGACGGCCTCAAGGCGACCGGCGTCTCGCTGCGCCGCGACATCCTGGCGCTCGAGGACGCCGGCGCCCGCGCGACGGCCATCTTCACCGACCTCGGTGTCGTTTCGACGACGGCTGCGAACTCGGCGCAGGCGACGCGCATGCTGCTCTCCCGGCTGGCAGCGCAGAACGCCGACGCGGCGCATCGTCCCGATCTGATCGTTCTCGAGCTGGGCGACGGCCTCCTCGGTGCCTACGGCGTCGACGCGATTCTCGCTGACCCCGACTTGCGGGCGGCTTTCACGGCGGTCGTCCTGGCGGCGAACGATCCGGTCGCCGCCTGGGGCGGGATCGAGTTGCTGCGCCGCGACTACGGCATCGAACCGGTCGCGGTCACCGGACCGGCCACCGACAACGCCGTCGGCGTGCGCCTGATCGAGGATCGCATGGGCGTGCCGGCCGCCAACGCCCGCACGGCGCCGGAGGCGCTGGCCGCGATGGTCCTCGCGCATCTCGGGCTGGCGCCGCGCCCGCTCGCGGCGGCCGGCGCGGAATCGGACTCGGTGCTCGAGGACGCGCGTTGAGCGAGCGGATTCCCGTCGTCGTGCTCGGCGGCTCGGGCTATGTCGCCGGCGAGGTGGTGCGGCTGCTCGCCGGCCACCCGGGCTTCGCCCTTGCCGCCGTGGTCTCGGAGAGCCGTGTCGGCGCGCCGCTCGACGAGGCCTTTCCGCATCTAGCGGGAACGGTCGACGGGCTCGCCTTCGCCGCATCGGACTCGCTCGCCGGTGTCTTCACCGGCATCGCCGCCGGAGCCGAGCGCTGCGCCCTGGTCTCGGCCGCGCCGCACGGCGCTTCGGCCGCGCTGGTGGCCCGCGCGCTGGCGCTGGCCGAAGCCGCCGGCGTCGCGCTCTCGGTGGTCGATCTCTCGGCCGATTTTCGCTTCGCCGCGGCCGCAGAGTACGCCGCCGTCTACGGTCATCCGCACCCCGCGCCGGAGCTCCTCGCGCGCTTCGTAAGAGCGCTGCCGGAGCATGCCGGTCCGAAGGCCGACGCGGACCGGGCCCTGTTCGTCGCGCACCCCGGTTGCTTCACCACCTCGGTGCTGCTCGCGATCGTGCCGCTTCTCGCCGGCGGGATCGCCGAGCCGCGCTTCGCGGTGACCGCGATCACCGGCTCGACCGGCAGCGGCCGAACGCTCTCCGACAAGACGCACCATCCGGCGCGGCGCAGCAACGTCGCGGCCTACTCGCCGCTCGCCCATCGCCACGCCCCCGAGATGGCGGCGCTCGCCGCCGAAGCGGCCGGAACCGCGCGCCCCGAGGTCGCCTTCGTGCCGCTCTCGGGCCCGCAGGCGCGCGGTATCTACGCCACGATCCAGGGGCGGCTCGCGCCCGCGCGCAACCAGAAGACCGCGGCGGAGGTGGCCGGCGAGCTCGCGGCCTTCTACGCCGCCTGCCCGTTCGTCGCCGTGGGAACGGCGCCGCCGGCGCTGACCGAGGTCGTCGGCACCAACCGCGCACGCCTCGGTGTCGCCTGCGCGGGCGAGTCGTTCGCCGTCACCGTGGCGATCGACAACCTGGTCAAGGGCGCCGCCGGTGGCGGCGTGCAGTGGCTCAACCGGATCTACGGTTTCGACGAGACGAGCGGCCTCGCGGCGGCGAGTCTCGGTTGGTTCTGAGGCGGGGGGGAGAGCGATGATCGCGAGTCCAATGGCGGGTACGGAAATGGGGGCCGAGCCTTCGGCGGCGGAGCTCGAAGCGCGCTATCTGCTGCCGGTCTACAAGCACCTGCCGATCGAGCCGGTGCGCGGCGAAGGCGTCTGGCTCGAAACGCGCGACGGCCGGCGAATTCTCGATCTCTACGGCGGGCATGCCGTGGCGCTCCTCGGGTACGGTCATCCGCGCCTGCTCGCGGCGCTCGCCCATCAGGCCGGGGAGCTCCAGTTCCAATCGAATGCGGTGGTCCAACGGGTGCGCGGACGGGCGGCCGAGGCGCTGGTCGGCTTCGCCCCGGAGGGTCTCGAACAGGCCTTCTTCGTCAACAGCGGCGCCGAGGCGAACGAGAACGCCCTGCGGCTCGCCTTCCGCAAGACCGGACGACGCAAGGTCGTCGCGGTGGAAGGCGCTTTCCACGGCCGCACCGCCGCCGCTGCCGCGGTCTCCTGGGGCTCCGAGCGCTGGTACGGCTTTCCGGGCAAGCCGTTCGACGTCGAGTTCGTGCCGCGCGGCGACTTCGGCCGACTCGCCCAGGCGATCGACGCCGGGACGGCGGCGTTCATCCTCGAGCCGGTGCAGGGCCTCGCTGGGGCTTACGCGCTCGGCCGCGACTACCTCGTCGCCGCACGCGAAGCGACCGAGCGCGCCGGCGCCCTGTTGATCTTCGACGAAGTGCAGTGCGGTCTCGGCCGGAGTGGCGCGCCGTTCTCGGCGCGGCTGCACGGCGTGACGCCGGACCTCCTGACGGTCGGCAAAGGGCTGGCCGGCGGACTTCCGGCGGCGGCCGTGCTCGCCCGGCCCCAGGCGTTGCCGCCGCTCGCCG
>JAGOCP010000188.1 GCA_017998715.1 Thermoanaerobaculia bacterium
AACCTCCACCCATCCATCGGCCGGCCGGCCGCCGCCGGCGGGACTCCAGGCGAGGCGCAGCCCGGTTCGATTCGCCTCCGCAAGGTCGATCTCGACACGCTCGTGAGGTGACGAGGCCGCCGGCAGGGCGCAGCGGAACCGCACCTTCTCGAGCCCGGGGTCGGCGTCCAGGGTGGCCTCCCGGCCCTCGGCGTCCACCCGGCGGCAGAGCCGGACCAGCTGGGCAGCCGCCCAGCGGGCTACCTCACGTTCGCGAACCAGCCGCTCGAGGGAGAAGCTCTCGGTGATCGGCTGGCTGGCAAGGCTGGTGAGGAGGCGATCCTGGGGGAGGGGCGGGGCGGAGACCCGGCCGCAGCCCGCCCAGGACAGCCCAAGGGCGATGAGTGCCGCCCAGACAGCGGGCAGGGCCGGGGAGGGTCGGAGGGCGCCGGGCACGGCGGCATCTTACCGGTACCCCCCGGGGAGGTCCTCTCGGGTTTCAGCGTTCAGTCGGGGCGATGGGAACATGCGGCGGTTTCCCGCATCCCCCCCCATGACGAGGTGGCGAAGGGCCGCTCCGTCGGCCGACAGAATCGGCCCTTGCAGGCTTCCATTGACAGTGAACTGAGACGAAGACTAGTCTTTTCGGACTTTAGAAACAGCCAGACCGCGAAGGGCACCCCGAGACCGGGAGGCGGATCGCGAACCAAAGTAAGGAGAACAAGATGAAGAAGCTCACTCTTGCCGTCGCCCTCTTGCTCAGCTTCGCTCTCGCGGGCAGCGCCAGCGCGGCGAACTCGCTCGCCGTCACGGCGGGTGCGGCGCTCAACGGCACCAACTTCGGCCTCGCGGTTTCGACCGATGGTTCCGCCAACAACGTATTCGTCCAGAGCGATCATCCGACCGACGAGACGCACTACCTGATCCGCTTCTGGCTCAATCCGTCCACCGTCAGCATCGATCCGAACACCTCGATCCGTATCGGCGCGATCGGCGACGACGGCGCGGCCGGCCAGCATGTGGTGTTCTTCCTTCGCCACGACGTGCCGGTCGCCGGCACGCCGCAGTACACCGTCAACGCCTGGCGCAAGGACGACGCCGGCACGTTCGTGTTCGCGAACAACCTGTTCCACACCTTCGTCTCGGGCGCTGCGGCCCGTCAGTATGAGTTCGAGTGGACGCGTTCGACCGGTGTGAACACGAACGACGGCTCGTTCCGCATGACCCGCCTGAACCCGACGGTCGTGACCAAGACCAACTCCAACCTGGACAACGACACCCTGCAGGCCGACAACATCCGCATCGGTATCCTCTCCGGCTCGGGCGTCAACGGCAACAGCGGCTCGTTCTTCTTCGACGAGTTCGAGTCCTACCGGTAAGCAGTTTTTCGATCGAAGTCTTCTCAAGCTGGGGAGGGGGTCTCGCGACTCCCTCCCTTTCTTGTTTTTGCCTGTTTTCGCGCCGCTGACGGCCCGCCTGTCCGCGCTGATTTGGCCGCTGCCGGGAGCCCGGTCCTGCAGAGCCTCAGCGCGGAGGGTGGGCGAGATAGAAGAAGTTGCGGCCGTTCTCGTAGTCCTCGATGAATTCGGACCGGGTCAGCGCCGGCTTGCCCTTGAGCCAGCCCGCCAGCAGCGAGATCTCGAGGCCGCACTCCCCGGCGAGGATCTCGTGCGCCTCCTTGGCGCCGTAGCCGTAGTAGTCGCTGGCGCCGAGACCATGCTCGAAGGCGATCCAGGGCCGACTCTCGCGCAGGGTCCGGATCGCGCCGCGAAAGACCAGCAACTCTCCGCCCTCGACGTCGACCTTGATGAAGCGGACTTTGGGCGAGCCGTGCGCCGCGAGGACGCCGTCCAGCGTCCGGGTGGCCACCTCGATCGACTCGTCCTTCTCGTTGTCGCGGAAGTAGCCCCGCCGGATCAAGCCACTGAGGGCCGGATCGGTGAGAACGTGATTGTAGGAGGAGCTGCCCTCTTTGTCGCTCAACGCGACCTCGTAGAGATGGACGTTCGGGAGGTCGAAGCTCGCCTTCAAACCGGCGAACAGATCCGGGAGAGGTTCGAAGGCGAAGAACTCTCCCTGCGGAGCGATCGACATCATCGTGCGGAGAATCGATCCCGCATGGCAGCCGACGTCGACGCAGACCGAATCCGTTCGCAGGACGCGCCGCATGATCTTTTCGGAGAGCAGATCGTAGTAGGTGTTCTTCGAGATCTCGCCCTGCGCGAGCTGACGCTCGATGCTGCGCACGTCACCAGCGAAGAGGCCGCGGAGGCGGGCGGCGAACGATCTGTAGTGGGTCACGATGGGGTTCTCCTGAGGCAGTCGAGCGCCGGGGCTAGGGGCTGGCGCGTGGGGCCGAAGAGGTCGCAGCGGGCAGCGGCATCTGCGCCGGCGGTGATTCGAGGAGCCGCGCGGCAAAGACCCAGATCACCAGTTTTCGTCCGGCGAGCGCGCCCTCCCGCCGGGCCAGGGCCTGACGCGAGACCGTGGGGCCACCGGCCTGGACCGCGACCTGCGACAGCGACAGGCCGAGCGCGCGCTGCAGGTGATCGGTCAGGCCGCCTTGTCGCCCGCGCCAGACGAGCAGGTGACTGTCGCCGACCAACAGGATCTCTTTCGCTTCCGGCGCGCGAGCGGCGGCGTCCGCCGCAATCCGGTGGAACAGCATCGTCGGCTTGTCCAGCTGCTCCGCGGCTGGCAGGAGGGCCCGCAGATCGCTGCCGATCGGGAAGGGCTCCGTGGCAATGGTTGTCTGCGCCTGGCTGCCAGGAGTCCCCGCCAACAAAGACGGCCACAGCGCCTTGACCCGGGAAGCGATCTCCTCGGCGGCCAGACGACAGCCGCGGGAGCTCCAGTGGCTGTCGGTCGGCACGTAGAGCGGGTCGTCGAGGTCGCCGCCCTTCTCGCGCAGGAAACGCGGCAGGAGATCGACCGCGGGAATCGCCCACTGCTCCATCTGCGTCAGCACCGCCTGCGCGGCCACATCGAGGCGCGGGATCCGTTGCGGGAGGTCCGGCAGGAGGAGCTCGGGATAGACGGCGACCTTCGGCGGAACCAGCACCACGAGAAGCTCGACGCCCTGGGAGGCGAGCTCCTGCTGGAACTCCCGAATTCCCGCGCTGCCGCCTGGAGGTGCCGCTGCCTCCTGCGCGCCCGGCGCTGCGTTCGCCGGGGCGCCGGGGCGAGCCGAGAGCGCGCGGATCTCCGACGGCAGGAACAGCCAACCGTCCCGGCCCCGGACCAGTCTGCCGTCGGACGATTCGACCGCTTGCGCCAACCGGGCGAGAAGGTCGGCGCGCTGGCGTTCGCCTTCGACCCCGGAGGGCTCGCTGGCGGACAGGCTCCCTGCGGGCGACCCACGCCCGCAGCCGAGCACCGTGCTCACCGCCAGGGCGACCACGGCCGGCAGCAGGCCTGCCAGGACGACGTTGCGGGTCGAGATCCTCATCGCCCGCCGCCTGACGCTCGCTCGGCGGCGACCAACTAGATGTACCCGAGCGCCCGAAGCTCTTCGACGAGGCCCGGATTCGCCGGCGGCTCCGCTCCCGGCGCGGCGGGCTCCAGGGCGCGAATCTGCTTCAGCCGGCGAGCCATCGCCGCGAGCGTCTGCGGACTCTCGACGGAGCGGTCGTGGCGTTCCTGCGGATCTTCCGCGAGGTGAAAGAGCTCGGGCTTTCGGCCGCTGGCCTCGATGAGCTTCCAGTTGTCGATCCGCAGCGCATTCGTCTCCGGCCCGTAGGCGGTGGAGGAGGCGCCGAGCGCGCGATTCGGACACCGCGCGTCCGCGGCACGCTCGCCCGGCTGCGCCAGCGGGCGCCCGTGCATCCTGGGCAGCGGGGCAAGACCCGCAGCGGAGAGCAGGGTCGGGGCGATGTCGAGCAGACTCGTGAGACAGGGGTCGACGGCGCCGCCGGTGAAGTTGCCGCCCGACGCGATGAGCGGCACATGCAGCTGCTCCTGGTAGAGCGTGTGGCCGTGGCCGACTCCCCAGAAGCCTCTCGGGTCGTCGCGGTGACGTGCCTCCTCGAGCGCATGGTCCCAGAACTCCTCGCCGTGGTCTGCGGTCAGGACGACGAGCGTCTGACCGGCATAGGGCGGTGCGTCGAGACGCTCGAGGAGGCGGGCGATCTGGGCGTCGGTGTAGCGCAGGGCGCCGTCGTAGAGCGCGATGCGGTGGTCGCGAAAGCGCTGGAACTCAGGGTCCTCGAGGTCGAGCACCTGGCCATAGCTCCAGTCGCCGTGGCGGAGCTCGTGCGGCTGGCCATCGGGAGCCGGAAAGTACTGGAAGTAGGGGTCGGGCGGTCGATTGGGCTGGTGCAGATCCATGTACTGGAGATAGAGGAAACGGGGTCGTGCATCCGGCGCCGCGAGCCATTCGAGCGCCGAGTCGGTGAGGCGGGTGGCATCGACGCGGTCGACGACGGCGGTCTCGAAGCCGTCCTTGAAGCGACCGTAGAGAAATGGGTTGGCCGAGAACAGCGCGGTGCGGTATCCGAGGGCGGAGACGTGCTGGGCGAGCATCGGAATCTCGGCCGAGACCTGATGCGGAGGTTGGGTCTCGCTCAGCTGACGGACCTGGCCGAAGACGCCCGCGCCATGCAGCGCCGGAGGCAACGAAGTCAGGATGCTGGCGACCGACGGCACCGTCCAGCTCGAGGTCGAGAAGGCGTTGGCGAAGCGGACTCCACGCCGCGCCAGAGCATCGATCGCCGGCGTCGTGGCGCGCTCGTAGCCCCAGGCGCCGACATGGTCGGCGCGCAGCGTGTCGATACAGATCACCACCAGATTCCGCACCGGCGCCGCGACTCGCGGCTTGCGGCAGCCGGTGCCGATCGCCGTGAGGCCGATGGCGAGGAGGACGACCAGAGTCGCGCTGACGGCAGCGCGTCCACGGTTGCAGGTCACGGCTGGCTGGCTCGCGCGAGGCATTTGAAGATCGTCCGCGGATTCTACCCAAGATGATGCGGCTTCCCTAGGAGAGTCCGCGGCCTCCGACCCGCCCGCTATGATCTGATTCCCACCTCATGCTTGCTGCCAGAACCGAGCGCGAGAGGTCCGTCGAATGAAGCTCGAGATCCGCTCCTCTGCATCCCGTCTCTCCTGGCGCGTCGGTGGACGGCTGCGATTCCTCGAGCGTCGGCGTCGCGCGCGCTTCGAGGCGGCGCTTCTTCCGCCTGGGGCGGAGCAAGGGCCGGTGCACGGATTCTGCTTCGTTTGCGGCGTGCCGAGCGTCTTTCCGATGGACGCCGAGCACTCCTGGATGGAGGGCGGCGTCCGGCGCTTGAACTGGCGAGAGCGCCTGATCTGTCCCACCTGCGGCCTCAACTGCCGCATGCGCGCCGGACTGCACCTGATCGATCTTGTCCTCAAGCCCGGCCAGGGGAGCGCGATCTACGCCACCGAGCAGCTCACCGCCTTCTTCTCGCACCTGCAGAAGCGCTACCCGTGGGCGGTGGGGAGCGAATACCTCGGACCCGACTTCCCGCGCGGTGCGCTCGATGAGCGCGGCCTGCGACACGAGACGGTCGAAGATCTCTCGTTCGGCGATGCGACGCTCGACCTGCTGATCACCGAGGACGTGATGGAGCACGTCGCGGAACCCGTCCGGGCGTTGCAGGAGTTCAGTCGCGTGCTCAAACCGGGGGGCGTGCTCCTGCTCAGTGTACCTTTCGACGAGCGCCGCCGCACGACCGTCCGCAGGGCTTCCCGCGAGGCCGACGGAACCGTCGTCCATCACCTGCCGCCGGCTTATCACGTCGATCCCCTGGACCCGCAGGGTTGCCTCGTCTTCTCCGACTTCGGCTGGGATCTGCTCGAGATGCTGGCCCACGCCGGCTTCTCCTCGAGTCGGCTGTTCGCTCTCTGGTCCGCGGACTACGCCTATCTGGGGTCGACGAACCTCTACTTCGTAGCGCGCCGATGAAGCTCCCCAAGCCCTTTCGGGCAGTGAAGGCGGCTCTTTTCACCGGAGTCGCGCGCCTGCGCATCCGCGTCGCCGCCTGGCGGTACGAGCATCGGGCCCGGCGTGCCTCGCAGAGCGGGCAACTGCCCGCCCCTGTCGCGCTTGCCGCGGCCGCGCCCCGCCGGCGCGGAGCGCGTCCGAGCATTCTGGTGGTCTCGCCCTACCCGGTGCTGCCGGCAATCTCGGGCGGTAGCGTCCGGATCTCCAGCCTCTTGCGCGGCGTCGCGGCGGAGTTCGACCTCCACCTCGCGGTCTTTTCGACCACGCGCGACGACGCCGCGCAGCGCGCGGAGCTCTCCTCCTTCTGCCGCTCGGTGCACTTCCTGCGCCGCGAAGAGGCGCCGCCGCAACAGCCCTGGAGTCTGCTGCCGCGCGGCGTCGAGTACTTCGCCTTCGAGGCGGCGCGCCGGCAGCTGCGCGATCTCGCCGCGACCGTCGACGCCCGCATCGTGCAGCTCGAGCACACGGAGCTCGGCCAGTTCGCCGGGCTCTTTCCGGGCCGCAAGGTGACGATGACCGAGCTCGACCTCTCCTTCGTCACCGCCGCGCGGCGGCGCGCGCTCGGCTTCGAGAAGCGCTTCGCGATCGACCGCCTGCTGTGGTCGGATTCCGCCGGCTATCGCCGCCTGCTGCGCTACGAGATCCGCTGCGCGGAGAGCTGCGACCAGGTGCACGTCATGTCGCCGGCCGACGCGGCGATTCTCGGCCGCTACCTGCACGATGGCGAGCATCGGCTGCGGGTGATCGACAACGGCGTCGACTGCGCACGCTTCCACCCGCGGGCGGCCGGCGCGCCGGCGATTCACGACGTCCTCTTCGTCGGCTCCTTCGGCCACTCGCCGAACCGCGACGCCATCGACTGGCTGCTCGCCGAGATCTGGCCGCGGTTGCGAGCGTTGCGTCCGGCGGCCCGGCTGGCGATCGTGGGCGCCCACCCGCCCGCCGAGGTGACGGCTCGCAACGGCCGCGACGGCATCGAGGTCTACGGCACGGTGGCCGACACCGCGGAGTTCTATCGCGATGCACGCGTCCTGCTGGCGCCGATCCGCGCCGGCTCGGGGACGCGCCTGAAGCTCCTCGAGGC
>JAGOCP010000189.1 GCA_017998715.1 Thermoanaerobaculia bacterium
TGGGCTACGACGCCTCCGACCTCGCGGCGCTCCCCGACGAGGCCAACCTCGGCCTGGGCTGCGGTGCGCCGATCGGCTTCCTCGCGCCCGAGGCCGGTGAGACGGTGCTCGATCTGGGCTCCGGCGCCGGCATCGACGCCTTCCTCGCCGCGCGCCGCGTCGGCAAGGAGGGGCACGTGATCGGCGTCGACATGACGCCGGAGATGCTCGACAAGGCCCGTGCCGGCGCCGCGCGCATGGGCTTCACCCAGGTCGAGTTCCGCGCCGGCCGCCTCGAAGCGCTACCGGTCGATGCCGCCTCGGTCGACGCGGTGACCAGCAACTGCGTCATCAACCTGGTGCCCGACAAGCCGGCGGTCTTCCGCGAGATCGCCCGCGTCCTGAAGCCCGGCGGCCGCCTGGTGGTCTCCGACATCGTGCTCGAACGGCCGCTGCCCGAAACGCTCGCCGCCGACCTCCTCGGCTACGTCGGCTGCATCTCCGGCGCCGAGCAGAAGGCGGCCTACTTCTCCGGCCTCGCCGAGGCCGGCCTGGGCGACATCGAGATCCTGCGCGACGTCGACTACCTGGAGACCCTGCTCGCCACCATGCCCGAAGAGGTCGAAGCCCTCCTCGCCCGCACCGGCACGAAGCTCGAAGATGTGAAGGGCACCGTCCGCTCCGTCACCTACCGCGCCCGCCACGGCCAGGCGACGACCCAGCCGGTCGAAAACAAACTCGCCGTCGAAAGCTGCTGCGGCACCGACTGCTGCGGGGGGAAGCGGTAGACGTTAAGCAGCGACCTCCACTTCGAACGCCTGAGCGGATGCAGCGAATCTTCTCGCCGCATCCGCTCTTCGGCCTCCTTATGCAGATCTCCTGTCGATAGCAGTCGAAGCAGGCCGCGAAACTGTTGGATTCACTGCACCGTGTCGCCGGAGGAGCTTCCGATCTCCGACTTCAATGTCGTCTTGAGCCGACGCGTCGAGACAGAGACCGAGGAGCTCGGTGTCTTCACCGTCCTGATATCTTGGTCTCCGGGGGCGAGCAGCACCTCCAGGGATCGATCGTCAACCCAGAGCAGATAGAGCGGCCGGAGCTTCTCTGCGGTCCAAACGATCTCTCCGCCCTCCCGCGCTGCCGAGCCTGGGTCTGCTGGTTCGATCTTCACCCCGAAAGAGTCTTTCGAAATCGCACCTCCTGCAAGCTCCTGCCGGTAAACGAAAGCAATCCGGCTTCCGTCCGGCGACCGCACGGCGGCGAACTCTCTCGATGCGATCTCGACGTCCCGACAGCCCGCCGAGAGGGAAGCGATTGCGACTACGAACGCGAGTTTCGACCTCATAGACTTTCCTCGCTCCATGGATCAGTGCGCAACCTGGGCCTGAGGCCCTACGACTTCAGACTTCAGCGTCGTTTCAAGCTGCCGGGTCGAGACGACGTACTCAAGGCTCGGGGTCCGAATCCAGACCGGCTCATGGCCTCGGCTTCCAGGACTGAGAAGGACTTCCAGGGATCGATCGCTCTCCCAAAGCACGTAGAGCGGCCACTCGTGCGAGGTCCAAACCACCTCGCCGTCTTCCCACGGCTTGCCCGTGCTATCTGCGCGTTGAATCGACACCTCGAAGGTGAAGTCCGAGAACACACCGCCCGGAGGCTGTAGACGGTATAGGTACGCGACTCGACTGCCGTCCGGCGACGGCACCGTCGCGAGTTCCAGGACTTTCGTCTCGAGACTGCGACAACCTGCTAACGCACAGGAGAGCGCGAGAGTCAGCACGAGTTTCATTCTCATCTCGCCACTTCTCCGTAGCACTCGAAGCCCGTTCGCGTGTCCAAGAAGTCTTCGGTCTTCTCAAAGGCCAAAGCCGCCGGTCCGATTTGGCTATAGCCGTCCTTGCGGCCATTCCAAACTTCAACCGCTCCGCCAGCGACAACGATCACGTCGAGAGGAACGCGCGCCGCCGCTGCCATTAGGCCAGCATTGTAGTTGCCAGCTCGCGCGTATGTCGCATTGAGCTCCGCATCTTTAGTCCGACTCTTGAAATCCCAATCATTGAGTAGCATCTTTGCCAAGTTCACGACATTGGCCGTCTTCATGAGCCCGCCTAGGCTTGGGGAAAGCATGCCAAGGCCCATCGTCAGATTGTCTTGGCGTCGAATTTCCATTGCGTTGGCGCGGGGATTCTCGCCTGGAGGGAACATCCCCTCGAGGCGGCCGCACTTCGAATCTAGCCTGAGCTCCGGACCGCGGCGACCGCCGTTGACGCCGCCGCCGCCGGCACCACCAACGCCTCGGGGGGGCGGAGCTTTGCCGACAACTTCGTACCCCTCGCACCAGAAGCTCCTCGTCACCTGCTTGCCGTGCTCGTCCGACTGGACCACCGTGCACCAATCGAGCCCAAACGGGTCGGTGCGGTTCATCGGATTCCCGCCGACGTACGAGAACAGGTTCCAGACCCGCCGCGGGTATCCGCTGGCAACGACATGTTCATTGCGGCATCGGCCAGAATCGAAAGTGCGCCACGAGAAGCAGGACGAATACGGCGGGCGCCAGAAACGAAGACAGGACGATCCAGTCGAGCCTCAGGTCGCCGATCGCTTTTCGGTGTTTGAGGTACTGGTATTCGAGGTAGAAGAAGCTCGTCGAAAAGAGCACGGACATCTTCACACCGCGGCGCTTCAACTCACCGATGAGCCAAAAGCGCGAGATGGCTGCGTAAAGCCCCACGCCCATAGCGACAAGGGCGAGCATCGCCTCTACTGGGTCGTCACAGATGATCCATCTGGAAAGCGCTATCACTCGCAGGCCTCCGCGCCGTGAGCGTAGTACATGTCGAAGCGCTGGCGCGCACCGCCGAAGGCTGGTCCTGATTCGCGACAGTCTCGGGAGATTGCCGAGCAACACATTCGAGGTAAAACAGGCAAAGACAAAAGGGCCGCCCTGGTGGGCGGCCCTTTTGTTGTGCGGCGTGCTGCGCGAGGCGGCTTACGGAACCGACGTGCTCCAGTGGGCGAAGTCGCCGTGGCCGAAGCTCGACGAGAAGATGTGGTTCACGCACGCCGGCGCCTGGGTGAAGTCCTGCACGCCGTCGGAGCGGTTGGCGCTCGAGCCCTGGTTGGCGTTGACGCCCAGGCCGCGCTCGCGGAACGCCTCCCAGATGGCGCAGGTGTGGTCGCCGTCGTAGTCGGCGACGTCGGCCGCGAGAATGGCGTTCCGGCCGTCGACGAAGCCCGGGCTGCAGACCTGGAGCTTCATGCCGTCGATCACCAGCTGGTACGCCACGTTGTTGCCGCCGGTGCCGAAGTAGACATCCGGGTCGTAGCCGTCGAGGCCGACGATGTTCCAGTACATCTCCCACAGCATCGTCGCCCAGATCGTGCCGATGCCGTGCGGCTGCGAGTTGGCGGTGTCGGCGACTCCGGCGTAAGTCAGCGGGTTGGCGACGTTGTCGGTGGTGTAGGGATAGCGCCGGATGCCGATGAAGCCCGGCACGTTCGCCTGCTCGAAGCTGACGTAGGCGCCGACCGTGCGCTGCGTGGTCGCGGTGTCGGCGGGCGAGGCGTGCAGGAAGAGGGTCTGCCAGTCGCTCCAGCCCTCGCCCATCTGCTCGGCGTTGCCGAGGCAGGAGGTCGTGGCCGGGCCGCCGGTCAGGCGGTTCGAGATGCCGTGGCCGTACTCGTGCGCAATGACGCCGTTGTCCATGTCACTGTCGCGATCGGGACCGACCGGCGTCGCGGAGTTCATCGTCGCCACCACCCCGCCGCCGAGCGCGGTGATGATGTTGTTGCCGTTGCCGAGACCGACCGAGACTGCCGGGAAGGTCAGCGGCACCGAGACGCCGTTGGCGCCGGCGCCCATGGCGATCACGCCTTCGCTGGCGTTGTTCACCAGGATCATGCCGACCGCGCCGGCATTCGCCATGTTGAGCGCCTTGGTGCCGAACTCGCAGCTTCCGCGCCGGACGATGGCGATCTTGCCCGAAACCGCAGCCCAGCCCGGATCGCTGCAGGCGGTGTTGGCGGCGCCGCAGCAGGCGTCGTTCTGGTTCGGCGAGGCATCGCCGTCCACTGCCAGGACCACGTCATCCGTGAGGTTGTAGGTCGTCGCCCCGAACGCCCCGGCGCCTGCCGGGTAGTTGGCCGTCAGCGCACCCGAGAGGGCGAGCTGCACCGGCGCCTGCCAGCGGAACATCTGCATGCGCGGCGCCGAGCCTTCCGGCGGGGTGGCGAAGTTGGCGTTGTTGAGCGTCGGGGTGGCGAGCTCGGCGCCGTCCTGGGCATCGGCGTTGACCGCGTCGTTGCCGGTGCCGCCGTTGCCGTAGTTGTTCACCTGGAAGTTGCCGCCCGGTTCGTCGAACCCGTACTGGTAGGCGACGTCGTGCATGATGTTGTTCCAGTAGAACAGGTTCACCACTGCCGCCGGCTTGTAGGCCGCAGGCTGCTGGTTCGGCAGGTCGAGCGGCACCAGCGCGCCGGTGAAGTCGAGCGCTGCCGTGCCATCCGGCTGGCTCGCGGCGTCGCAGACGTTGTTGGCATCGGCATCGACGCAGGCGTTGACGTTGTTGCCGCGGGTGAAGGTGAACTCGGCGCCGGCCGCGCCGTTCGTGTCGTGCCAGCCGAACGGCGAAGCTGCCGGATCGTTGGGATCGACCAACGTCGTGCGCGTCGGACCGTCGTCCGGCGACTCCTGCGGCAGCGGGAAGACGCTGTACTGGGCGTCGGCGTTCCAGTTCGTCCGGCCGACGACCGCGCCCGAGGCGGCGTCGATCGAGAGATCCCACCAGTCGTGGCTGCCGGTCGCAGGCGGCATCTTGATCGACAGGTTCCACACCAGGTGCAGCGTGTCGGTATCCGGTACGCGGTAGTAGCGCAGCCGGGCCGGAATCGGCACCTCGGAGACCTCCGGGTTCGCCATCACCACGGCGCGGTCGGTGCCGACCGAGGAAGAAAGCAGGTCGAGGCGATAGACCTCGGCGAGACCGAGCGCCGAGGCGGCGGCGGCGATCGCCTCATCAGCTGAGAGGCGCGGCGAGAGGCCAGCCTCCGCGGCGCGCGCCGCGACGTCGGCGACGAAGCCGCCGACGCGGGTGAAGGTGCGGCCGTCGCGCTTGAAGGAGAGGTTCATCTCGGCGCCGATGACCTCGAGGCCGTTGGCGCGCTGCCGGAGATAGACGTGGGTGAGGCCGTTGTGCCGCGTCGGCACGACGTCGGTGATCGCGAAGTCGGCGACGTCGGCGGCGGACAGGCCGAGCTGAGTCGCCTGGCCGGCGAGGTCGGCAGCGGCGAGCTTCTGGGCGCGCTCGCGATCGATCGGCGCCTGTGCGGCGAAGGCCGCCGTCGTGGTGGCGAAGATCAGGATTGCGGCGGCGGTGGTGCCCTGACGTAGAACGGATTTCGAACCCATCTGGCCTCCCTTGTAAACGTCCTGTTGCGGAACGGGCACTCTACTTCCGGCGCTGTCCCGCCCGCAAGCCAGGGCAGACAAGAGGAGGGCCGCCCGCAGGCGGCCCCCGGGCCAGTCCGCCGGGAGGCCCTTCAGGCCGCGGCCGGGTCGAGCCAGGCCGGCAGCTCGCGGACGCTCTGCAGGACAGCGAGCGGCCGGTGCGGCGCGAGATGCTCCAGGCGCTGGCCGCCCGAGAGGACGCCGATCCCCGCGCAGCCGGCGTTGCCGGCCATCTCGAGGTCGAACGAGGTGTCGCCGATCATCACCGCGTCCTCGGGCCGGACGCCGAGCTCGTCGAAGATGTCGAGCAGCATGCCCGGCGCCGGCTTCGACGGCGACTCGTCGACCGTGCGCGAGGCGTGGAAGAAGCGGCGGAGGCCCGTCGCGTCGAGCTCGCGCTCGAGCCCGGCGCGCCCCTTCGCCGTTGCCACGGCGAGCAGGTAGCCGGCGGCGTGGAGCTGCTCGACGACCGCGAACGAGTCTGCGAAGAGCGTCACGCGGTCCTTGTAGTCCGAACGCCAGAGCCGGCGGTAGTTGTCGATCAGGCGCGCGGAGAGCGCTTCGTCCCAGTCGGGAAAGTGGCGCTGCATGGTTTCGACGAGGCCGAGGCCGATGCACTCGCGGATCGCATCCGGTGCCGGCCGTTCGACCTCCCCGAGTCCCTCGAACGAAGCCAGCGTGCAGTCGACGATCGTGCCGATCGAGTCCATCAGGGTGCCGTCCCAGTCGAAAACCAGCAGGCGGAAGTCGCGTCGGTTCATGAGAGCGGCGCATCGTATCAACAGGGACCTGAGGAGCCTGAGGAACCTGCCCGGCGGCCGGCCGGCCGCCGCTTTCATTAAACTGTCGGGATGGAACCCGCTCTTCCCTCCCCCGCACGCAGACGCCTGCCCCGTTGGCTGCGCTTCACGCTCTACGGCCTGCTCGGACTCGTTCTGCTCGCCGTCGCCGCCGGGCTCTACCTGCGCTCCTACTTTTCGACCGACGACCTCGATTCGGGCGGGCCGCTGCGGCCGCGACAGGCGGCCTACGACGTGCGGCGCTACGACCTCGAGATCGCGGTCGACCCGGCGACGAAGACGATCCGCGGCTCGAACCGCGCCACGATCGTCGCCACCGCGGCGCTCGACCGTTTCGAGATCCAGCTCGACGGCCGCCTCACCGTGCGCCGGGCTGCGGTGGACGGCGCCGCCGCCACCTTTACGCACAGCGAAGGTCTGGTGACCGTGGCGCTCGCGGCGCCCTGGCAGAGCGGCGAGCGCCACGAGGTCGCCCTCGACTACGACGGCACTCCCAAGGTCTCGCGCCGGCCGCCGTGGAACGACGGCTTCGTCTGGAAGACGACCGGCGACGGCCGCCCGTGGGTGGGCGTCACCGGCCAGGGGGACGGCGGCGACGACTGGTGGCCGTGCAAGGACCACCCCTCCGACGAGCCGGACGAAGGGATGTCGATCGCCCTGACCGTCCCCGGCGATCTCGTCGGTCTGACCAACGGCAAGCGGATTTCGGAATCGAAGAACGCCGACGGCACGGTCACCAGCCGCTGGGAGGTCACCTATCCGATCAACAACTATCTGGTGACGGTGAACATCGCCCCTT
>JAGOCP010000190.1 GCA_017998715.1 Thermoanaerobaculia bacterium
CACCCCACCAACGCCGCGCGAGCCATCCGACGAGCGCGCCCAGGAGGAACGTGCAGAAGACCCCAGGCAGCCGCGCCGCGACCTCGTGGGGACCGAAGGCCTTCATCGCCAGGCCGCCGGCCGCGTAATAGAGGAACGGCTTGTCGAGGAACAGCAGGCTGTTCAAGCGCGGCACGAAATAGTCGCCCGAGACGCTCATCTCGCGCATGACTTCGGCGTTCCTGCCTTCGTCGGGCTCGTAGAGCGCCCGGCTCCCGAGTTGGAAGGCGGCCGCCACGGCGATCAGCAGGGCGAGGAGCGCGTAGAGCAGGCGCTCCCTTCCGGTCGGTCCGGCAGCGTCGCGGTCGGCGGGCTCCACGGTGGCGAAACGATAGCGCAGTCGGCCACGGCGACCGGCATGCGGAGCGGGCCGAGGAGCGCTTTTCTGTAGACTGCAGAGCGTCCGATGAAGCTCGCCCTCCTCGTCTCCGGTGCCTCGGGAATGCTGCTGCCGCGGCATCTGCTCAGCGCGCTCGCGCGCCGCGACGACGTCGCCCGCGTGCACCTGGTGGTCTCGAAGGGGGCGAGCCAGGTGCTCTTCCACGAGCTCGGCCGCGACCGCACCGGCGCCGAGGCGCTGGTCGACGCCGCGGAGCTTCCCGCCGCCGCGCGCGCCAAGGTCGTCGTCCATCGCGACAACGAGCTCGATGCGCCGATCTCCTCCGGCTCCTACAGGCTGGCCGGGACGCTCGTCCTGCCGTGCAGCTCGGGAACTCTCGGCGCGCTCGCCACCGGTTCGGCCACGACGCTCCTGCACCGCGCCGGCGCGGTGGCTCTAAAGGAGCGCTGGCCGCTGGTCTTGGGTTTCCGCGAGACGCCGCTCAACCTGGTGCAGGTCGAGAACCTGCGCACGATGGTCTGGGCGGGCGCGATCGTCGCGCCGCCGATCCCGGCGTTCTATCTCGGCGGCGAGACCCTCGAGCAGTTTCTCGACGCCTACGCGCAGCGGCTGATGGACCACCTCGGGCTGCCGGGGGGCGATCCCGCGCTGCGCTGGCGCGGCGGCACGAGCGGCAGGCAGGGAACGGATTGATTCGCTCGCACCTGTCGCGCAGCGGCTGCGTGCTGTCGCCGTCGTTCGGCCTCGCGCTGCTCGCCCTCGTCGTCGCCGGTACCCTCGCCTGCGCCAGCGGCCCGCCGCGGGAACGCGGTACGTTCCGCCCCACCGACCTCGTCGAGCTCACGCGGCTCGACCCGGCGCTCGCTCTGGATATCCGCTACGCCACCCCGGACAACTTCTTCGGCCGCCCGGTCTATGCCGAAGCCCGCGCCTTCCTGCAGCGGCCCGCGGCCGAAGCGCTGACGCGCGTTCGCCGCCGCCTCGAGTCCCAGGGTCTGGGGTTGCGGATCTTCGACGGCTATCGTCCGTGGTCGGTGACCAAGCTGTTCTGGGATGCGACCCCGGCCGACAAACGGCAGTTCGTCGCCGACCCCAGGCAGGGCTCGCGGCACAACCGCGGTTGTGCCGTCGATCTCACGCTCTTCGACCTCGCGACCGGCCGCGACATCGAAATGCCGTCGGCCTACGACGATTTCACCGCCAAGGCGAGCCCCGCCTACACCGGCGGCAGCGCCGAAGCCCGCGCGCACCGCGACCTGCTGCGCGCCGCGATGGAAGGCGAGGGCTTCACCGTCTACGAACACGAATGGTGGCACTTCGACTTCCGGGACTGGCGTTCCTACCCGATCCAGAATCTCGCTTTCGCCGAGATTCCGGCGACCGATTGAATCAGGGGACGACTGTCGACCAGCCGGCGCTCGCGCCGCTCTCGAAGCCGTGCAGGAATACGTGGTTGGGATTGATGAAGCCTGAGCTGCCGGCGTTGTTGCCCGGGTTGGGCGTCGTCGGGCCGAAGTCGTTCGCCGAGTCGTTCGTGTCGTCGATCGCCGGCGCGATGCACTCGAGCGTCGACGAGCCACCGTCGGGATCGATCGACAGCGAGCGCTGCTCGGCGTCGCCAGGGGTGATGCCGATGCCGGCGTCAAACGGCGTACCGATGGTCGGGTCGGGAAGGGCCGAGTAGTTCCCCCAGCCGAAGCAGTCCACCGGACTCACGCCAGGCTCGAAGCAGAGCTTGCCGCCCACCGGCAGGATGCGCGCCGGCATGAGCAGATCGGCGGCGACGCCGAAGAGCGCCACGGCGCTGCTCGTGGCGATGAAGACCCGGTCCTGGCTGTTGCCGCTGGCGACGTTTGTCTGGAAGGCCACCGGCGAGCCGATCGCCGCTCCGGCGGCGTCGAAGAAGCCGATGTCGTGACCGGCCAACACGTTCTGCCCGCCGAAACACATCTGCAGCACGACGTACTGCGCGTCCGGATGGGTCACGTCGCCGGCGTAGACCTGCACGATACGCATCAAGTGGTGGTCGGCCGCGGCCGGCGCCGCGACGAGGATGAGTCCGGCGACGCCGAGCGCCGCAAAGACGTTCTTCTTTCCCATGAGCGATTCCCCCGAAGTCGGCGGAGTCTAGACCGGATCCGCCCGCCTGGGTGTGGAACACCCGACCGAGCCACTGCGGCGGGTCGCGGCAGGCCCGCTCGCCTAGCGGCGTACAATCGACGATCCAGTCCTCGCGCGACCCGGAAGGTGCCCGCCATGACCACCCGACGCTCCTCCCTCTTGCTTCCGACTCTGGCGATCCTCGCCACTCTCGCTGGCCTTGCCGCCGTTCCGACCCTCGCCCAGCCGGCCTACATGGTGGCTGACCTCGAAGCCACCGTTCCGACCCACGACAAGGGCTGGTTCGAGCTTCCCGAGACACTCGTGGTTGGCGATCTCGCCTACTTCCTGGAGGAGGACGGCGTCCGCGGCCGCGAGCTCTGGCGATCGGACGGTACCGCGCTGGGTACCTTCCTGGTGCGGGATCTCTGCCCTGGCTCGTGCGGGTCGCGCACCTGGTCGACCGGACTCATGGCCGCCCTCGGCGAAGAGCTGGTCTTCGTCGCCAATGACGGCGTGCACGGACTGGAGCTCTGGCGGACGGACGGTACGGCGCTCGGGACCTCGCTCGTCGTCGACCTCGAGCCCGGCTACTCCTCGTCGCAGCCGTATTTCCTGACCAGCGCTGCCGGCCAGGTCTTCTTTCTCGCCCGAACGGAGGCTCAAGGAGCGGGGCTCTGGCGCACGGACGGCACGGCGAAGGGGACCTACAAGATCTCGCCCAACCCGCCGAGCGAGGGGTTCGCGCCCAATGCCCTCCACGCGACACCCGACTATCTCTATCTCTGCAACGTGAGCTCGCCTGCCGGTAACGGCCTCTGGCGCAGCGACGGCACACTGGCGGGAACGCAGTTCGTCGCGCCGGTCGCCTGCTCCCAGAACACCTTCGGCAAGCTGCGCAGCATGGCGACTCTGCCCGATGGCGACCTCTTGTTCGCGGGGGCCGATGCGGTCTCGGGTGCCGAGCTCTGGCGGTCCGACGGCACGCCGGGCGGCACTGTACAGGTCGCCGATCTGGTGCCGGGACCAGGGGACTCCTGGCCGGCGAGCTTCGCTCGCGTCGGCGACGATGTCGTCTTCGCTGCCACCACCGGCGCCCAGGATTACGAACTCTGGCGCAGCGACGGAACGGCGATCGGAACCGTTCCGATCGCGCTCGCCGATGGGGCCGCGCCGGAGTCCTACCGCGGAGTCTGGGCGGTCGTTGGAAGTCGATATTTCTTCGGCGCCTACGACACTGCCCACGGCGGTGAGCCCTGGGTTCTTGACGGACTCAGCGCGCAGCGCATCGTCGACCTGCGTCCAGGCCCGGAGTCGTCGCTCGAGTACCCAATTCAGGTCTACGGCGAAGCCATCTTCGCCCCCTCGAACGGCGGGCTGATCTTCTCGGCGGACGACGGCGTCTCCGGGCTGGAATTCTGGACGAGCGACGGCTCAGCCGCGGGCACGCAGCGGGTCTCGGACATTGCGCCAGGAACCCAACCCTTCCTGGTTCCTACTTGGTGGTCGTTTTCCCCGCAGCCCGTATTGGCCGACCGCCTACTGACAGTCGAATTCCAGCCAGCTACAGGCACGCGGCTCTGGCAGCTCGATGCGGCCGGAACCGCGATGGAGCTGCTACGGGCGCTGGATGCCCAGAGCTCGTCCTTCGAACCCGCCGGCCGCGATCGCGCTTCGCTGATCGACTTCGGCCTCGGCCGGCTCTGCTTCGCGGGCGTGGGTCCGGATCTGCTCTTCGAGGTCGGATCCGATCCCGATCCGCTCTACAACTATCCGCGCCAGCTCGACCTCTGGCGTAGCGACGGATCCGCCGCCGGCACGGTTCTCCGGCGCCTTGGTTGGCCCTCCACCCGCGCGGATATGTGCGCGGCCCTGAACGGGCGGCTCCTGTTTCCTGGTGGCGAGAGCGACGCGCGCGTACTGCTCGCCATCGAGCCTCATCTTGGTGAGGAGGTGATCGCTTCCCCCGCTTCGGGATCTTCCGGTGCCAACGAATTTCTCGTCATCGACGACCAAGCCTATTTCCCGATCGACACCACCCTCTGGCACACGGAGGGCTCAGCCGCGACGACGAGCATCGTCGTCCAGGATCTCCTGGGCGGCGCTCGTCGGTTGGACGCCTGGTCCGGCGAGGTGCTCGCCCTGTCCTCGGATCTCTGGCTCACGAACGCCGCGGCCCCCTCGGGCGCGATTCCTCTGACCTCCTTCGACGAATTTCTTGGCTTCCAGATTCTGGATCACGCGAGCCTGACGAGCCGGATCGTCCTGTTCGGCTACGACCCAGCACACGGCCAGGAGCTCTGGGTGTCCGACGGCACTGAGGTTTCGGCGTCTCTTCTTGCCGACATTCGACCCGGCCCGGCTAGTGGCGTCGTCTTTCCGATCATCGATCGCTACACCGAGTGGCCGGCGCGCAAGTTCGGCGCCGCCGGCAACTACGCCGTCTTCGCCGCCAACAACGGCGTGCAAGGAGACGAGCTCTGGGTCACCGACGGCACGGCGCTCGGGACCGGGCTGCTGCGCGACATCTATCCCGGCGAATATCCCTCTACGCCGCGGCAGTTCACCCGCATCGGCAACCAGATCGTCTTCTCCGCCGAGGATGAAGAGCACGGGCTCGAGCTCTGGGTGACCGACGGGACCTACCCCGGGACGACTCTGCTCAAGGACGTCGCGCCCGGCCTCGCTTCGTCGGTTCCCGAAGATCTCGTCGTCCGCGACGGCGTGCTCTACTTCTCCGCCTGGTCGCCCAGCTACGGCCGCGAAGCGTGGAGGAGCGACGGCACCGCCGCCGGTACCGTGCGGATTTCCGACGTCGCGCCCGGCCCGCTCTCCTCGTCGCCGCAACGCTTCGCCCGCGCCGGCAATCGTCTCTACTTCTCGGCGACCGACCAGATCCACGGCTACGAGCTCTGGGCGATCTCCGACGACGGCAGCCTGCCGCTCTTCCTCGACGGCTTCGAGAACGAAACGACCGACCGCTGGTCGGAGGTGACCCCATGACGACACAACGATCCGCGGGCGGAGCGTACGCGATCGCTTTCTTGCCCCTCATGCTCCTCGCCGGGGGAGCATTTGCTCAATCTGCCTATCAAGTAGCGGATATCGGCGCGCAGGTCCAGGGACACTACGACGATTGGCACGCGACTAACGCGATCGTCGAAGCGAACGGGCTGATGTTCTTCTTCCAGAACGACGGCGCGAACGGCCGCGAACTCTGGCGGAGCGACGGTACCGCGCTCGGGACCCACATGGTGCGCGATCTCTGCCCGGGTTCATGCGGCAGCCGCTCTTGGTACCGCGGGCCGATGGCGACAGTGGGCGATCACCTCTTCTTCGCCGCCAACGACGGCGTGCACGGCCTCGAGCTCTGGGTCACTGACGGTACGGCGCTCAACACGCGTATGGTGATCGATCTTCGACCCGGCTGGGCGTCCTCATTTCCCAGCGTACTCACCGCAGCGTCGGGGCAGCTCTTCTTCACCGCCCGGGGATCGGACAATGTGATCTCTCTCTGGCGGAGCGATGGCACAGCGAAGGGCACCTATCGGATCTCCCCTGCCGGAATGCCGTTCGTCGATCTGAGCGCCATTTACCAGGGTCCGGGTTTCCTGTATCTGTGCAACGCTGGCGCCGGCGCGGAGTCTGGACTCTGGCGCTCCGACGGCTCGCCAGCTGGCACCTACTTTCTCGCTTCCCTTCGTTGTCTCGATCTTTGGGTCGAACGGGATGCGGCCGCAGCACTCTTGCCCGACGGCGATCTGCTGGTCTCCGCCGCGGGCCCAACTGGCGGAGAGGAGCTTTGGCGGTCCGACGGCACCTCAGGTGGGACCGCCATGGTGGTCGATCTACGACCTGGCAATGATGGCTCTCAGCCGACCCACTTCGCACGAGTCGGCACCGAGATCATGTTCGTGGCAGCGGCAGGGACCGGCGCTGGGACTCTTTTTCGCAGTGACGGTACGGCCGCGGGGACGACCGCTGTGCCTCTGCCACCCGGAGCGAGCCCTTACTGGGTTCCGCGAGGGTGGGCCGGCGACGGGCTGCGATACTACTTCGCCGGCAAGGACGCCGATCATGGCCTCGAGCCCTGGGTTTTCGACGGCGCGACGGCACAGCTCCTTGCGGACGTCGTCCCGGGGCCCGTCTCTTCGCTGGATGAGAGCGTCTTCAACCGTTCGTTCTTCGCCGTTGTCGACGGCGTGCTCGTCTTCGCTGCCGACGACGGCCTGCACGGCGAGGAGCTCTGGCGAAGCGACGGCAGTGGTCCGGGCACGTACCGAGTCTCCGACCTGAACCCGGGACCCGACCCCATGGAGATCGTCATGTGGGACGGATCTCATCATCCCTCAGTGATCGACGATCAGCTGTTCTTCTTCGAGGGACCGTCGCCGAGCGGCTATCGCCTCTCGCGGACCGACGGCACCACCATCGGACCGACGGTTGTACGCACGATCGACAACCAAAGCTCGGCCTTCGTGCCAGTCGCGCGCGATCGCGG
>JAGOCP010000191.1 GCA_017998715.1 Thermoanaerobaculia bacterium
GTATCCACCCACCAGCACCGTCCGCCATTCGCGGGAGGTACAGGTCGTGCTGCCGGAATCGCTTGCCAACGGGTCGATGAAAACATCGTCGATCCGAGGACTACCGTCGATACCCCACGGCCCCTTGTTCCGATCGTGATCTTCGACAAGCTTGACTGCCGTAGGCAACATCGCGCGCGGGATGAAAGAGAAAATCTCGCGCCCGCTGCCGTTGTCGTAAGAGCCATCCAGCACATGAGCAATGTCGGTCTCGACGTCATCATCCTCGTCGTAGTCGGTGACGCCGTCCTCGAATTCATCGGTCTCGGCGGCACCGTCGCCGTCCAGATCCTTCGCCGGGAGAAGGCACTCGGCGCTTCCGCTGTCCGGATCGCGGAAAATTCCGGCGTCGAAGGCATGAAGCTGGCCGTCGTTTGCCGCAGTGAGAAGGAGAGTTCGCCGACAGACGTTGCGGTCGGCGAAAAGCTTGTACGAGATCTTCGGACCCCGATCCGGATCAGGGTCCGCTGCGCAAAGGCGCGCGTTTGGATACGGATCGCTGGTGTAGTAGACGAAGTTGCTCGGCTTGTTGAGCACGACCGGGTCCGCGTGAAAGATGTCGCCAAGCAGATAGGTAACCGGAGTCGTGATCGTGTTGCCCGGATTGCCAGGATCGGGAATCTCGATCTTGCCCTCTTTCTCGAGCAGGACGCGGGTAATGATCGAGTTCGCGCGGTCGTCGGCCGCAGTCTCGGAGGCGACGTTGCCGACGGTGTAGTTGATTCCCATTCCGGTCCAGAGATCGTACTTCTGGGAGTTGGTCGACGGGTAGGTAAAGAGCTTGCGGTTTCCCGGCTCGTTGTATTGGGTATAGACGACGCGGCGTTCGTTGGCGCCCATTCCGAGCTGAAGGTCGGCGGCATCGAAGGGCGGATTGGCGTCGACGCTGTCAGCATCGGCGTTCGGTGCCTGCAGGAGCAGTCCGTTCGGGCTGTAGGAGCCGGTGCCATTGGCGAAGCCCTCTTGGACATCGCCGGCATCCCAGAGGAAGCAGCTCGCCTTTGTGTTCGAGTCGCAGAGGACCGATCGGTCGGGTCGGCCGTTGGCATCCAGAGGCAGCGGCTTCAGGAAAGCGTCCATCCGCCCGGCCCAGAATCCTTCGTCGGCGAGCGGCGTGAAGCTCGAGAGAAAGATCTTGTCGGTGGCGTTCGCCTGCACCTGCGGCACGGCCGCGGAGGCGAAAGCCGAGGCCTCCTCGCGGATCTGGGAAAGGATTCCCGTCAGGGCATCGATCAGCTCCTGCTTGTTCTGCGGCAGGATCGGCTGGCCGGTGCCGCCGTTGGCGGCCATGCAGCCGAGCACGTTGGCGCCGGCCTGGATGCCGAAGCCGACGACGAAGGTCGAAACGCCGTCGCCGTTGCCGTCGGAATCGTCCAGCACGTCGGTCATGGCGCAGGGATCGCCGCCCGGGCATGTGTCGTCGCCGTCGGTGAGGACGAGGACGAACTTCCGCCGGCAGCCCCACGACGAGTCGTTGGCCGCCGCGAAGTCATCCCAGCCGGTGGAGCCGTTGCAAGCGTCGGTGGCGCTCGTGCAGCCCTTGTACCAGTTGCGGAAGCTCTTGAGACTGAACCCAAGGGGCGTCGAGCTGATCGGAATCAGTGGCTTGTAGGTCAGGTTCTTGACCTGGAGGTAGGCCTCCCCGGAGGCCTGATTGTCCTTCAGATAGGTCGCATTCGCGAACGCCTCCGGATCTGAGGCCGGATCTCCGCCGTTCAGACGCGGCGCGAGTCGATTCAGAAGGATGTCCTTGTTGCTCAGCGTCCAGGAAAGCGGCACGACGTCGCCGTACTCGAAGCGCCAGTCGTTCGTCGTCCCGGTCGGGTTGTAGTACGGTCCGGGGTTGCCGTCCTGCCCCGTCCGCTGCTTCAGATTCGACTGGTTGGCGCCGTTGACGTACTCGTCGGCGGTCGTATCGTTATTCGGATCCCAGCCGTTGCAGGCGCCGCCCGAGGTCGAGAACTGCGTCCCGAACCACCCGTCGCTGTCGCTGCCGGCCACCGGAGTCCGCCGAACGTTGAAGTCCCACCACACGAAATCGCCGACCCGGGTGTACTTGATGTCCCTCTGGCCTTGGAGGGTGCGCTCGCCGGCAGCATTGCAACCGTCCGCAGGGTCGCTGGAGGGCGAGCCGGTGCAACGATCCACGCGCACATGCACGAGGATCTCGCCGTCGTAGGGCTGAGTCGAGCCGGTGTAGGTGACGTAGTAAACCTGCGCTTCGTTGCGGATGTAGTAGCTGACCGTGCCGACCGCGGTGTTCGGATTGACGCCGAATTTCGGCAAGCGCCGGACTTTGGTCATCTCCCAGAGATCGGTAGTGTCGGAAGCACGGCCGCCGGTAGCGAAGCAACCCATCTCCTGGTCGGTAGTGCCGCCGCGATCGCAGCCGATCGCCGGACCGAAGACCTCCTGGGTTCCAATTGCCGGATAGAGCGCGCCGGACTGAAGAGCGATCAGCGTCTCCCCAACCTTCACTTGGTAGAGCCAGTGCTTGTCGATCACCCGCTCGTCGTCGGCGTTGAAGGTCGCGAAGCCGACGTCGATGTCTTCGACGGTGCGCAGCACCTCGTAGAGCGCCTCTTTGGCCTGGCGGAACTTCGATGCCGGGTCGTCGCCTTCCCGCGGCGTCGCACAGTCGCCCGTGGGGCAGAGATAGGAGCAGGTGCCGGCCGAGACCTGGGCGGCGCTGCACTTCGGCGCCCAGTTCATCGAGCCGGAGGTGTCGAGGATGACGAAGAGATACGGCTTGGTCGTCGACTCGCGCAGGATGTCGCGGTCGTCGGCGAGCAGATTAGACGCGTCGAAGACGGCTACCACGGCGAAGGCTGCGGCAAGAGCCAGCGAAAGCGAGGTTCTGGATGCTTGGATTCTCATGAACAATTCTCCGGAACGCTAGATCTTGAGGTAGAGACCTTCGCAGGGGTCTGTTTCGGTGTTCGGATCGACGTCGATCGTCGGATCGGCGGGCGTCTGCAGACGATCTGCGGAGGAGAACTGAAAGCCACTGATACTCTTCTTCCACGGTTCCAGGGCAATGACGGCGCCGACGGCCTTGCTTGACGCTCGAAATCCGCCTGCTCCCGTCCCGTCTCTCCGCAAGGCGATCGCGGTGACGCCATACTGGACAGCGGAGTACTCCGCATCCTGGTTCATCATGCAGAGGTTGCAGATGCTGGTGTGAATCTGCACGTACGGAGTGGTGCAAATCAGGTCGGAGATGGTCGTGTCCGTGCCCAGGATTCTCTCGGTGCGTTCGGCGAGAACGAACTGGTGCGCGGCAGAGCCGGCGCTGACCATCTCTGTGCCGGTAGCCATCTCGATCGCGGAATTGGCACCGTAGGTCTGGCGCGTCGCCTGCTTTTCGCTGCCGCCGATTATCACCTCGGTCTGAGTGACGACGGCTAGCGAAAGTCCGAGTATCGTCAATACGACGAGCACTAGCAGGACCGCGAGGTAGGCGCTTCCTGCCTCGGAGGCGTTGCGTTCCGCTCGGAGACTGGGTGCGGGCGTGGATGGGCTCATGGATTCCCCCGATCGTTCAAGTGGCTCAGATGTTTCGCAGATCGACTACGGTCTGAAGCAGGCGGTGGCGGAACTGCCGGTTCACTTCCGACTTGAATAAGAGAGCCGGGTCCTCGTCGTAGTTGTTGTCCTCGATGAAGTCTTCACCGGCCACCGGGTCGAAGTCCGGTGCGGAGTACTTCGGATCACGCCTGGCTGTCCGGCCGAGGGCGGTGATGCGCACGTAGTAGAGCCGGACTGGTCGCGCGGCGATCGCGGCGTTGATCCGATAGGCGTTGTCGGTCTGGTCGTCCTCGCTCGAGTTGAAAAGCCAATCATCCGCCTTGCGGTCATTGTTGGTTGCGCCCTCGAACATGAGGTCGTCGTCGCCGTCGAAGTCGATGTCGTCCTCGAACGATCCGTTGTTGTCTGTATCGAAGCCGAGCGCCACCTGAAGGTCGAAAATGTCGTCGGCGAGATCCAGGGATAGGTTGGCGGCATCTCCTGCATAGGGTAGCTCGGTGCCCGGGACCATTCGCGCTCTGGAAAGTCGTGGGCTGAGTTGCTGTTCTCCCTCGGCGTCCGTGAGGAAGGTCGGTCGGATGTAGTACCGGTACTCCTCGAGGGCGCAAGCGAAGCCGGGCACGAAGCCGGCCACCGGCGTGACGACAAGTGGATTCGGTGGCGTCAGGGTCGAGGCGAAGGTGATCGTCATGGTCACCGAGCTCGCGTCGCCCGCGACATTGGCGACCTCAGCGACTGCGAATTGGCCTCTGCTCACCGAGCTCTGCAGGAGCATGGGGCCGTCGAAATCAGCATCGAGAAGACCAGCGAGGTCCTGAGTTCGACCATTGGGGAGTGCGCGATGAACGGTCAGGCTAGTGGGGGTGAAGTCCGCTGGATTGGAAGCGTCCAGCTGGAAAAGCAAGCCGGAGAGGCAGCCTCGAACGGTCAGGATGTCGGTACCCGGCAGCGCGACCGGCGTCCGGATGCCAAGCGCGATGGCGTCGTCTCCGCCTTCAAGGACATTGTTGCGTACCTCGAGGGCACGGCCGCGCAACCAAGCCACGGAGAGCACGCCCGGGGGTTCGACACGAAAATCGGCCGGCAGGCCACCGCGACCGGCCATGCGCGTGGTGCGCACCATGTCGTACGCGGCGACGCGCAGCGATTGCTGCATGTCGGTGATCTGAAGCTGAACCCGGGCCATCCGGTTGTGCACATCGAAGACCGTGAGCGCTGCGACCAGGATCTCGATCGCGATCACCATGCCGATCAGGAGTTCGATGAGCGTGAATCCGGACTGACGAGAAGTCGAGGAATTCGAGGACATTCTGGGTCTCCTCAGAAGGCCTTGACCATGCGCACGTTGTAGGACCGAGTCTCGGGCCCGGTGGCATCCGTCAGACTGATGTCGAGGACCTTGAAATGAACCAGCCGTGCCTGAGTTTCGCCGGGCAGAGGGAAGTCGAAGGACTGGTTGAGGTTGTAGTCGTCGAAGCTGTACTGCTGCAAGGTGCGCACGCGATTCATGAGCGGCACGTCATCGCTGCCAAGGTCGGCGGGCAACTCCCAACGCGATGAAAGCGCCAGGTCAGAGCCTCCGGTCGGCGAGCTGACCTTCTTGAGAGCCAACGTCTCGTTGAGAACCAGCGAAGTCTGGCCGGCGGGAACCGCAGGTATCGTCAGGGCGCCAGAATTGAACGGCAGGGAAACGGCACTTTCCAACCCGGTGATCGCACCGTTCGATTGCCGCGTCGAGTCGTTGCCCTTGACGTTGTTGTTCATCGCGCGCGAGAAGAGCGGCAGGATGCCCAGGGTGACGACGAGCAAAAGTAGCGCCGCAATGAGGCCCTCGATGATCGAGAAGCCGGCCTCGCGCGGGGAGGGGCGGACGGGTGCCGCCGGGGAGACGAGCTGCTGGGCGTCCATGCGGTTCTCCTTCAGAGTTCGTAGAAACAGCAAAGCAACCCCGGTACCAGCTCGAACGGGTTGCCGGGGAATGAAACAACGCCTTTGCTGTCAGCGTTTGCGGCCCGCTGATCGCGGTCTTCTCAGGACTGCCGGTCGCTGGCGTTACGAAAGGTAGCAGATTCGCCAAGCTGGAGCCGGATCTCGGCCCGGACCCCGTGCGGCTCCCGCGGCGAGATCTCGAGCCGGCCGCCGTGCATCGCCACGATGCGGCGCGCCAGCGCGAGGCCGAGGCCGGCGCCGCCCGGCCGGCCCGAGGCGAAAGGTTGGAAGAGGCGGTCGCGCACCGCCGGCGCGAGGCCGGTGCCGGTGTCGTCGATGGTGATCGTGGCGTCGTTCTGGTCGCGGCCGAGGCGGACGATGACCGGCTTGGGACCGGCGCTCTCCGGCCCCTCGCGCGCGACCTGGGCCAGCGTCGCCTGCGCCGCGTTGAGCAGGAGGTTGCGCAGCGCGCGCTGCAGGAGGTGCGGGTCGCCGGCAATTGGCGGCAGCGGCGGCAGTGGCGGCGATGGCAGGACGAGCGTGAACTCGACGCCGGCGAGCGCCGGATCCTGCGTCGCGCGCTGCAGCAGCGCGGCGAGATCGACCGGTTCGACGACGCCCGAGCCGGGCCGCGCGAAGGTGAGGAAATCGTCGACGATGCGCGCCAGCTCGCCGGCTTCGCGTTGCGCCTCGCCCACCTCCTCGCGCGCCGCCGCCGGGAGCTCACGCCGCGCCGCCAAGGCGAGGTAGCCCTGGACCGTCGCGAGGCTGTTGCGCAGCTCGTGCGCGACGCCCGCCGAAAGCTCGCCCAGCTGCGCCAGACCGGCGGCGAAGCGCTCCTCGCTCTCGCGCCGCGTCAGGTCGGTGACATCGGCGAACAGCACGAGGAAACCGGCATGCAGCGCCTGCAGCGTCAGGCCGAGCTCGATCCGGTCACGCCCGCGGGCGATGGCCACCGAAGCGCGCGCGATCGAGCGCCCTTCCGCGATCGCCGCGAAGACCAGCCGGGAGAGCTCGGGATGTGCCGCGAGCGCCTGGCCGGCGATCGCCGGCGAGCCCTCCTCGGCGCCGCCGAGAAGTTCGCCACTGCGAACTTCTCCAGCGAGATCTTCGCTACTGCGAACTTCGCCACCGAGACCTTCGCCGCCGAGAAGCTCGATCGCCGCTGGGTTCGCCGCCAGCAGACGGCCGTCACGGTCGAACATGAGGAGGCCACTCTCGAGCTGCGGTCCGAGCGTGCGCTCGACAGCGGAAAGCTCGTCGAGCGGCGCGCTGCGCAGCGCGACGAGGGCGCGATCGAAGGTCTGCAGCAGGAACTCCACTTCGTCGCCCGCTTCGCGCGGCGGACTCCCGGGGGGCGCCGCGGTTCCAGGAG
>JAGOCP010000192.1 GCA_017998715.1 Thermoanaerobaculia bacterium
GCGAGGAGTTTCTGATCGTTCTGCCGGAGACCCAGCTCGAAGGCGCGACCCGTCTCGCCGAGAAGATCCGCGAGCGCATCGAGGCGCTCGAGATTCCGATCGACAGCGGCGAGCCGCTCCGGGTCACGCTGTCGATGGGAGTCGCCGGACGGGCCGAGGTGAAAGGCGACGGCAAGACGCGCGCCCGGCCGTTGCTATCGGCTGCGGACACGGCGCTCTACAGCGCAAAAAGAAACGGCCGCAACCGGGTGGAAGCGGCCGAATCCGAAATCGCGAAGACCTGACCTACCAGGCGATGATCAGACCGGCCGAGGCCTGTCCCTGATCGAAGGTATTGCTGTAACCGTAGTCGCAGTAACAGCCGTCGTCCCAGTAGTAGTCGTCGCTGTTGCCGTCGAGCAGCGTCCAGAAGCCCCGGCCCTCGAGACGCAAGCCGATGTTGTCGGTGAAGAAAATCTTCACCCCGCCACCGAGCGAGCCCGAGAACTTGTTCTCGGCGCGCGCGCCCGGAACATCCGGATTGAGATTCGCCACGCCGAGGCTGGCGACGAGGAACGGATGAATCTGGCCGTTGCCCCACTGGAAGAGCCCGCCGACATGGTAGTAGGTGACATCGAAGTCCGCGAGCCCACGCACGCCGCCGAAGAGCCCCTCGTCGTAGGCGAGCTGGGTCTGCTGGCGGCTCGCCAGGAGCTCGATCTGCGCCCAGGGCGAGAGCGGGATGCCGAAGGTCACGCCGTAGGCCTCACTGTCGTCGGCTTCGAGATCGAAGTCGAACAGGTCGCTGTCTTCGGCCGACAAGGTGCCACCGAAGTTGTAGGAGAAAGTCGGTGTGAGCTCGAAGCGGCCACGGGTGTAGGCGCTGCTCGAGGGGTTGGTGTCCTGGGCGATAGCCGCCGCCGGCGCGAGAAGCAGAACAAACAGAACGATCCACTTGCGATACATCGAAAACCCTCCTGGTTTCCTCCGGGTCGTAGTTGTGCAGCCGGAGCCTGGAAGACAGGGTAGCAAAGTCGATACCAGGCACCCGCAGGACCTGCTTCTCCGCGGCCGCCGACCGCCGAACGCCGACACCAGGGTCGCGCAGGTCGAGCGCTCGCCTCCGCCGCGGGCCGCGATGCTACGATTCGTCCCGCGCAACCCTCATTTCCACAAGGAGAAAGCATGAGCCCCGCCATTTTGTTGTTTGCCGCCGCCCTGTTGGGATCCGATTCGCCGGCCCCCACGCCCCAGGCCGCGACCCCGGCGACCCCCGCACCGGCCAAGGCCGGAAACCCGCGCGTCGAGCTCGAGACCTCGCTCGGCAAGATCGTCATCGAGCTCGACCCGGAGAAAGCGCCGAAGACGGTCGAGAACTTCCTCGGCTACGTGAAGTCGGGCTTCTACGACGGCACGATCTTCCATCGCGTCATCCCCGGCTTCATGATCCAGGGTGGTGGCTTCACCCCCGAGATGCAGCAGAAGAAGACCCAGCCGCCGATCGCGAACGAAGCCGACAACGGTCTGAAGAACAAGCGCGGAACGCTGTCGATGGCGCGCACCAACGATCCGATGAGCGCGACGTCGCAGTTCTTCATCAACGTCAACGACAACCGCTCGCTCGACCACACCGCGAAGACTGCAGGCGGTTGGGGTTACGCGGTGTTCGCGAAAGTCGTCGAGGGGATGGACGTGGCCGACAAGATCGTCAACGTGCCGCGCGGCAACCGTGGACCGTACGGCGACGTGCCCAATACTACGGTCGAGATCAAGAAGGCGACGCTGCTGCCGTAAGCCGCACCGATTCGGCTGCAAACAGAAAAGGCGGCGTTCGCGGATCTCTCCGCACGCCGCCTTTCTTGTCTCTGCCGCCAACCGCGCGGCGCCTTCGGGTTCTACCTGCGGATGCTGCCTGTGCTGCAGTCGAAGCTAAAAGTGGTGCCGAACGCCGGACTCGAACCGGCACGGGTTACCCCACACGCCCCTCAAACGTGCGCGTCTACCAATTCCGCCAGTTCGGCCAGCTTGTTGAACATTGATTCGTCGGGCTCTCTCTACTGCTGATTCGGCGTCTGCGGTGCCGGCGCCTGCGTATCGGAGGGGGCGGCGGGCGGCGGCGTGGTGTCGGCGGGAGCGGCAGCCGGCGTCGCCGCCGGGGTGACCGGCGTGGTCGCCGGAGCGGAGACCGGAGCCGCAGCCTTCATCACCGACGAGCCCTCGACATGCCCCTTGAGGTAGGCGATCCCCAGCGTCGTCAGAATGAACGCCACGAAACCGCCGACTGTCATGCGGTGCAGAAGGTTGGTGGCGCTGCGGGCGCCGAAGGCGGCCATCGTCGTGCCACCGCCGAAAACCGACAGGTCCGCGCCCTTGCCTTGCTGCAGCAGGACGACCAGGATCAGGAAGATGCAGATGATGATGTGTAGCGTGTACAGCAGATAGATCACGGAGAACCTCGAAACGCCTCAAGCGGCGAAAGAAGAGATGATAGCGAGGAATTTGCTGGCGTCAAAGCTCGCCCCTCCGACCAACCCCCCGTCGATGTCCGGCATTGCAGCCAAACCCCTTGAGTTGTCAGGAGTTACGGACCCACCATAGAGAATTCTAACGGCCGCGCCTGCGCCCCCCCAAAGCGCCTCCAAATGGCCCCGGAGGTGGGCGTGGGCCGCCTGGGCGATCTCCGGGGTGGCGGTTTCGCCGGTGCCGATCGCCCAGACAGGCTCGTAGGCGAGCACCAGTCCAGGCAGGTCGTTGTGGTCGAGACCCGCGAGTGGCGCGAGCTGCCGGTCGAGAACCGCGAGGGTCTCGCCGCGCCCGCGCTCGGCGCCGGTCTCGCCGACGCACAGCAGCGGCTTCAAGCCGGCCCGGACCGCGGCCAGCGCTTTGGCGACGGCGAGCTCGTCCCCTTCGCCGTGGTTCTGGCGGCGCTCACTGTGGCCGCAGAGCGCCCAGGAACAGCCGACATCGGCGAGTTGCAGCCCGGACACGTCGCCGGTGTGGGCGCCCTTCGCCTCCGGGTGGAGATCCTGGCCGCCGACGCCGATGCCGCTGCCGGCGAGCGCTTCGACGACTCCGGGCAGGAGGGGAAAGGAGGGGAAGAGCGCGACCTCGGTCGGCAACGGCAGCGCCGCCAGGAGCTTGCGGCAGAGCGCGTCGGCCTCCCAGCGCACCAGGTTCATCTTCCAGTTGCCGGCCACCAGGGGGAGGCGCTGTGCCGGGGCGAAGTGGGGATCGTGGGTCATCCGGCGGTGTCGGAGCCAGTGGCGCCAATGGAGCCAGTCGAGCCAGCGGTCGCCCGCGCGAGCGCCGCGACCCCTGGCAAGGCCTTCCCGGCGAGAAACTCGAGCGACGCTCCGCCGCCGGTCGAGACATGGCCGATGCGGTCGGCGACACCGGCCTGATGCACTGCGGCGACCGTCTCGCCGCCACCGATGAGGGTGAAGCCCGGGCAGTCGGCGAGGGCGAGTGCCACGGCGCGCGTCCCGGCGTCGAACGGCGGCTTCTCGAACACGCCGAGCGGGCCGTTCCAGAACAGCGTGTGGGCGCGGGCGACCGCGGCGGCGAAGGCCTCGCGGGTGCGCGGGCCGACGTCGACGGCAAGGAAGTCAGCCGGGATCTCTGCCGCGGCGACGGTCTGGACGACCTGCGGATTGTCGAAGCTGTCGGTGACGACGAGGTCGGAGGGCAGGAGCACCTCGGTGCCCTTGGCCGCGGCGCGCTCGAGGATGGTGCGCGCCAGGTCGAGGCGGTCGCGCTCGACCAGCGAGGCCTTGAGGTCGAGCCCCTGCGCGGCGAGGAAGGTGTTGGCCATGCCGCCACCGACCATCAGGATGTCGAGCCGCGGCAGGAGATTCTCGAGGGTGTCGATCTTGCCCTCGATCTTCGCCCCGCCGAGGATCGCCGCGAACGGCCGCGGCGGCTCGCCGAGGAGCTTCGACAGCGCTTCGACCTCGCGCACCATCAGGCGGCCGGCCGCCTTGCGCGGCAGGTACGGCAGGACGCCGGTCACCGAAGCATGCGCGCGATGGGCGCTGCCGAAGGCGTCATCGACGTAGGCGGTCGCCGGAGCGGCGAGCGCCTTGGCGAACTCCGGATCGTTCTTCTCTTCGCCGGCATGGAAGCGCAGATTCTCGAGCAGCGCCACGTCGCCGTCGCCGAGCTTCGCCGCGACCGAAGCCGCCGGCTCGCCGATGGCGTCGTCGGCAAACAGCACCGGCTTGCCGAGGAGAACCGCCAGCCGATCGGCCACCGGCCGCAGCGTGTACTTGAGATTGCGCTCCCCCTTCGGCCGCCCGCAGTGCGAGCAGAGCAGGAGCCGCGCACCCGCGGCTGAGAGCTCGCGGATCGTCGGCAGGGCCTCTTCGATTCGCGTGTCGTCGGTGACCTTGCCCTCCTTCATCGGCACGTTGAAGTCGACCCGCACCAGCACCACCACGCCGCGCAACCGCGCGAGATCGAGATCTTCGAGTGTCAGCAGTTGTGTCATTTCAAGACTCCTTTGCGAGGGCCCGACCTAGCGAGCGAGCCGCGCCAGCAGCTCGGCGAGGCGGTTGGTGTAGCCCCATTCGTTGTCGTACCAGGCGACGACACGCAGCAGGCGGTCGCCGGCGAGAGAGAGAAGAGGCAGGTCGACGACCGCCGAGCGCGGATCGCCGATGACGTCCGACGACACCAGCTCTTCGTCGGTCGTCCCGAGGATGCCGGCGAGCGGCCCCTGCTCGGCGGCGCGGAAGGCGTCGGCGACCTCGTCGCGCACGGCCGGCCGGGCGAGGCGCACGGTGAGGTCGACCAGCGAACCCGCCACCACCGGCACGCGCATCGCGAGCCCCTCGACCTTGCCGCGCATCTCCGGCATCACCTGGACGATCGACGGAATCGCGTCCGAGGTGGTCGGGATGATGTTGGCGAGCGCCGAGCGCGCGCGGCGCGGATCGGCGTGCGCGTTGTCGACGATGTTCTGGCTGTTGGTGACGCAGTGCACCGTGTTCATCAGCGCGTGATCGACGCCGAAGGCGCGGTCGAGCACCAGCAGCAGAGGCGCCAGGCAGTTGGTGGTGCAGGAGGCGTTCGAGATCACGCGCTGCCACGATGGGTCGAGGTCGCGGTCGTTGATGCCCAGGCAGAGCGTGAAGTCGGGATCGGGCACGGTGGCCGAAACCACCACCTGACGCAGCGCAGGGTTGCGGGAACCAAGGTGTTCGGCGGCGAGGTCGCGGCGGCGGAACTTGCCGGTCGCCTCGAGCACCACCTCGACGCCGGCACTCTCCCAGTCGATCTCTTGCGGTTTCGAAGCGCGAGAAAGAGGAACCGACCGTCCGGCGAGCACAAGAGACTCTTCGCCCGACGTCACTTCGACGGGAAAGGTTCCATGCACCGTGTCGTGCCGGAGTAGCCGGGCGATTTGCTTCGGGTCGGCCGAGTCGTTGGCCGCCGCGAGCTCGAGACCGAGCTCCGGACGGGTGGCCGCGATGCGGATGAGCGCCCGCCCGATCCGCCCGAGGCCGTTGACTCCGAAGCGCAGGGACATGCCCGAAGTCTACCGCGTCGTCGGAAAAGGGGGCCGTCGGGGGTGCGACCGCGAAAAGGGCACGACCCTTGCTAGATTCCCGGCACGATGTCTCTGCGGCGACGCCTTTTCCTGCTCCTCGGCGGCCTCATCTGCCTGTTGCTCGTCGGGCAGTGGCTGCTCTTTCGCTCGCTGACCCAGGCGGTCACCGACGACGTGCGCACGGTCGCCTTCCGTGTCGGCGAGGAGATCCTCTCCGGCTTCTCCTATCGCACGGAGAGCCGGCAGGTTGGCGCCAGCGAGTCGGCCGATGCGACGGCAGGGGAAGCGCCGGCGGGAGAGGAAAGCGAGACGCATGTCGTCATCGTGACCACCGGCGAAGCCGAGGGCGCGCCGCCGACCGGACCGGACGGCGCGGCCGAGCTCGCTGGCGACGACCGACCCCATCCGATCGTGTTGCGCCGTGAGCTTCACTTCAGGGGCACGGGAGCGAGGGTCGCAGGCACCGAGACCGGGGTCGCCACGGCCGAAGGCACGCCCGCCGGCGTCGATGGCGAGCCGCCGACTACCCATCTGCGCAAGATGGTGCTCGAGACCGACGCGGCACGCGACGTCCTCTTCGTGCGTGGCCCGGAGATGCAGCGCCGGATCCCGATCCCCAACGCCGCGATCGCCACGACGCTCGACCGCTTCGGCTCGCGGCTGCTGCTGGGGAATCTCGCTCTTCTCGCCGTCGGACTCGCGGCGGCCGCCGTCATGGCGCATCGACTCACCCGGCCGCTCACGAGCCTCACCGCGGCCGCGGAGCGCGTCGGGAGCGGCGAGCTCGGCGCCGCGGTCGAGGCAGGGCAGGCGGCGCGCGCCGACGAGGTCGGCCGGGCGATCACGGCGTTCAACCGCATGTCCGCCCGCCTCGCCGAGCTCGATCGCGAGAACCGGAGGCTCGCCGCCGCCGAGCAGCTCTCGGAGCTGGGCGAGGTGGCGCGTGGTCTCGCCCACTCGCTGCGCAATCCGCTGAACGCCCTCGGCCTGGCGATCGAACAAGCCGGCGCACCGCCGGAGGTCATCGAGGGCTCGCGGCGCCAGATCCGGCGCATGGACGGCGCCCTGCGTTCGTTCCTCGCCCTCGCCTCGGCAGGTTCGGCCCAGGCCGAGCCGGTGGACCTGGCGCAGCTCGCGCGCGAGGTGGCGCTCGAGGCCCTGCAGGACGGCGGCGGGCGGGTGCGAATCGAAGTCGAAACCGCCGGCGCCGGTCCCTGGAGCGTCGCGGCGGTGCCGGCCGAGCTCAAGGCGACCGTGCAGGCGCTGGTCGTCAACGCCGTCGAAGCGAGCCCGCCCGGCGGCAAGGTCGCGATCCGCCTCGAAC
>JAGOCP010000193.1 GCA_017998715.1 Thermoanaerobaculia bacterium
GTCTTGCCGTAGATCTCCTTCGGCGAGTCCTCGACGGCGATCGCGTTGCCGAGCGACTTCGACATCTTCTCGTGGCCGTCGAGACCGACGAGGAGCGGCACGGTGAGGCAGACCTGGGGCTCGAGCCCCTCTTCCTTCATCAGGTCGCGGCCGACGAGGAGATTGAAAATCTGGTCGTGGCCGCCGAGCTCGACGTCGCAGCCCAGGTCCGGGATCTTCGCCATCTCGACCGAGTCCTTCGCCTGCACCAGCGGATAGAGCAGCTCGTGGAGCGAGATCGGCTGCTGCTCGCGGAAGCGGGTGCGGAAGTCGTCGCGCTCCATCATCCGCGCCAGAGTCCACTTGCCGGCGAGGCGGATCATCCCCTCGGCCCCCAGTGGCGTCAGCCACTCGCCGTTGTAGCGGATGACGGTCGCTTCGCGGTCGAGCACCTTGAAGACCTGGCGTTTGTAAGTCTCGGCGTTCGCCAGCACCTGGTCGCGGGTGAGCTGCGGCCGGGTGGCCTTCTTGCCCGTCGGGTCGCCGATCATGCCGGTGAAGTCGCCGATGAGGAAGATCACCCGGTGGCCGAGCTGCTGGAAGTGCCGCATCTTGCGCAGCAGCACCGTGTGGCCGAGGTGGAGATCGGGTGACGAAGGATCGAAGCCGGTCTTCACCGCCAGGGGCTTGCCGGTTTTTCGCGAGCGCTCGAGTTTGCGCGCCAGATCGGCCTCGGAAACGAGGTCGACCGAGCCGCGCCGCAGCAACTCCATCTGTTCTTCGACCGGCTGGAAGGCTTGCGTCATGAGGCGAGGGAGCTTAGCAAAGGCTACCGCGGCGGCTCAGGCCGACCAGTGGGGCGGCGGCGGCGGAGGAAGCCCGGCCTCGGGGGTAAGCTCGACGCCGCCGAGAATGCGCGCGTCGCCGGCGAGCGACCAGTTCTTGAGCGCCGAGTCGGCCGTCTGGCCGTCGACCGTCAGCGTGAAGCCGCCGAGCGTGGCAGCGGACAGCGGGAGTTGCGCCAGGTTGAGCAGCAGGCCGACGGCGGTCGCCGCGAGGACACCGGTGCCGCAGGCCAACGTTTCCGCCTCGACGCCGCGTTCGAAGCTGCGGATCTCCATCCGGTGCGGCGCCGGAAAGCGCACGAAGTCGACGTTGGTGCCGCCGGGCGCGAACTCGGGATGCGCCCGCAGCGCCGCGCCGAGCGCGGCGACCGGAACCTGCGCGAGCGACTCTGGCCAGACCAGGACGAGGTGCGGCACGCCGACGGTGACGAACCAGCCTTCGTAGGCGCGTCCGCCGAGCTCGAGCACGCGCTTGCGCGCCAGCTCTTCGGGGGCCGGCAGCTGGATGGCGATTTCGGTCGGGGCGACCGCTCGCGCCGCGAAGACGCCGGCGTCGGTGGTGACCGGGAAGCTCCCTTCGGCCCAGCCCAGATGCAGCGCCAGGCGCGCGGCGCAGCGCGTGCCGTTGATGCACAGCGCGGCGGGTTGGCCGTCGGCGTTCCAGTACCGCATGCGTACCCCGGCCGCTGTGCGGTGCAGGGTGAAGAGCCCGTCGGCGCCGATCGACAGCCCGCGCGCGCACCACGAGCGGATCTCGTCGGCGGAGGGCTCACGCTCCGGCGCGACGAGCGCCAGGAAGTCGTTGCCGCCGCCGGAAACCTTGAAGACGGCGCTCACGGCACGCGCGTCGCGACCGGCTCGCCTGGGGGGCCGAGATTGCCCGACTTGTCGATCGCCGCCACCCGGTAGCGGAAGGTGAAACCCGACGCGAGGCCGCGGTCGGTGAGCTCGAGCGCGGCGACCGGCTCGGTGTTGACGCGGTGGAAATCGGCATCCGGATCGGCGCGTTCGACGACGTAGCCGGCGACATCGGCTTCAGGGCTCGCCGGCCATACGAGGCGGACCTCGCCGACGCTGCCGAGCGCCGAAAGCTCCGACGGGGGCAGCGGTGCGAAGCGGTCCTGGTAGTCGATCTCCACCTCGGAGGAGAGCGCGCTCTCCGCCAGCGGAACCTTCGTGCCGATCGCGGTGAGAGCGTAGATGTAGCGTCGGCCGTAGGTCACGCCGGTGTCGCGGGTCGTGGTGACGCCGGCGTCGAGGGTGGCGACCGGCTCGCCGTAGGAGGTGCGGGCGGCGTCGCGGCGGTAGACGTTGTAGCCGGCGATCGGCGCGCCGCCACCAGCCGTCGGGCTCCACGCCAGATCGATGCCGCTCTTGGCGGCAACGGCAGTGAATTGGGCCGGCGGCACGGCCGGAGCGCGCGGCAGGAGGCCCGCGAGGTTCGACCAGTCCGAGAGCTCGCCGCCGGCCGCATGGGTGCGGACGCTGAAGATGCGCGCCGGCTGATCCGCCGGCAGCGGCTCGGTCAGGCGAAAGCGCACCGTGACGCGGTCGCCGGAAATGGCGCTCGCGAGCTCCGCGCCCGAGAGCGCCAGAAACGGCTTGGCGGCGACCGCGAACTCCCGCGGGTCGGGCATCACCAGGGTCAGCGGAGCGGGGGCGGAGCCTGCCGCGGTGGCACCGGGAGTCGCTGCGGCCGGTGCGGGAGTCGCAGCGACCGTTGCGGCGACCGGCCGGTCGAGAGCGTAGAGCGTCACCTGATCGAGACCCGGCAGCGGCAGGCCGGCGACCGTCGCCTTCGGATAGGCGAACTCGACCACCACCTCGAGGCCGCGCTGGCGGACCTTGAGATCCGTGGCGGCCTGCGGAATGGTGCGCGGCGCGGGCATCGGGTCGCCCTTCTTGCCGCAGGCGGCCATCGGCAGAGCGGCGAGAACGAGCAGGGCGAGAACGGCGAAGCGCCGCGCGCTGCCGGCAGACGGGACGCAGGAGTCGGCGGAGTGCGGCAACGGGCTAGAGAACATAGCGGCTGAGATCCTGATTCTGAACGATGTCATCGAGAATCCTGCGAACGAAAGCGGCGTCGATGTCGAGCTCCATTCCGGCCATGTCCGGGGCCTCGAACGAGACCTCTTCGAGCAGGCGTTCGATCACCGTCGCCAGTCGCCGGGCGCCGATATTCTCGGTCGACCGGTTGACCTCGACGGCGATGCGGGCCAGCTCGATCACGGCGTCCTCGCGGAAGCGGATCCGCAAGCCCTCGGCGCCGAGGAGCGCGGTGTACTGCTTGGTCAGCGCGGTCTCGGGCTCGGTCAGGATGCGAATGAAATCGGCTTCGGTGAGCGCCTCGAGCTCGACGCGGATCGGGAAGCGGCCCTGCAGCTCCGGAATGAGGTCCGAGGGCTTCGCGACGTGAAAGGCGCCGGCGGCGATGAACAGGATGTGGTCGGTCTTGACCGGGCCGTACTTCGTCGTCACCGTGGTCCCCTCGACGATCGGCAGGAGGTCGCGCTGCACGCCCTCGCGCGAAATGTCGGGGCCGTGGCTCGAACCCTCGCGGCCGGCGATCTTGTCGATCTCGTCGAGGAAAACGATGCCGGTCTGCTCGACCCGGACGCGCGCGTCGCGCGCCAGCTGCTGGCGGTCGATGAGCTTCTCGGCCTCCTCGGCGAGCAGAGCCTCGCGCGCCTCGGCGACGGTCGCCTTCTGGCGCTTGCGGCGCGAGAACAGGCCGGGCATCATCTCCTTGAGGTTGATGCCGATCTCCTCGACGCCCTGCGGCGTGAACATCTCGAGCGACGGCGCCGCGCCGTCTTCGACCTCGATCTCGACGATGCGCGCGTCGAGGGCGCCCGAACGCAGCCGTTCGCGCAGCTTCTCGCGCGTCGAGTGGGCGTCCTCCACTGCGGCGGCGGCGCCGGCTGCGGGACTCGCGCCCGCGGTCGATCCGGTGGGCGGAGCCGAAGCCGGTGGGGCGCCGAGAGTCCCGAGCTGGACGGCCCCCGGTGGCGGGCCGGCGGGCAGCAGCAGGTCGAGGAGGCGCTCCTCGGTGCGCTCGGCGGCGGTCGCCGCGACGGCGCCGCGGCGCTCCTCGCGCACGATGGCGACGCCGATCTCGGTCAGGTCGCGGACGATCGACTCGCAGTCGCGGCCGACGTAGCCGACCTCGGTGAACTTCGACGCCTCGACCTTGAGGAACGGCGCCTTGGCGAGCTTGGCGAGGCGCCGAGCGATCTCGGTCTTGCCGACGCCGGTCGGCCCGATCATCAGGATGTTCTTGGGCACGATGTCGTCGGCGACCTCGCGCGGCAGCTGCTGCCGCCGCCAGCGGTTGCGCAGCGCGATCGCCACCGAGCGCTTGGCGGCGCGCTGCCCGACGACGTACTTGTCGAGCTCGGCGACGATCTGCCGCGGCGTCAGGTTGTCGAGCGCGAGCTCCGGCCGCTCGGCGTCTCCAGGCGGGCGGGCGGTCACAGCTCTTCGAGGGTCAGGCGGTCGTTGGTGTAGATGCAGAGCTCGGCGGCGATGCGCATCGCCTCGCGCGCGATCTCGCTGGCAGACAGGCTGGTGTGGCGCAGCAAAGCCCGCGCCGCGGCGAGGGCGAAGTTGCCGCCGGAGCCGATCCCCAGGAGGCCGTCCTCATCGGGTTGCAGGAGGTCTCCGGTGCCGGAAACGAGGAAGCTCTTGTCGGCGTCGGCGACGATCATCACCGCTTCGAGCTGGCGCAGCACGCGGTCGGTGCGCCAGTCCTTGGCGAGCTCGACGACAGAGCGTTCGAGATTCTGGTTGAACTGCTCGAGCTTGGCCTCGAAGCGGGTGAAGAGCGCCAGTCCGTCCGCCGCACCGCCCGCGAAACCGACCAGGACTCTGCCTTTGCCGGCGCGTTTCACTTTCGCGGCGCCCGACTTCATCACCGCATTGCCGAGCGTCACCTGCCCGTCGGAGGCCATTGCCACGCGACCGTCGCGCCGTACCAGGAGAACCGTCGTTGCGCGCATTCGGGGCATCGGAGGGTCATTGTATCAACCGGGCAGCGACGGCCCCGGCGCTCCTTCGGCCGGCGGCTCCGAGAAGTAGACGCGGAAACGGGTGCCCGATCCCGGGTGCGACTCGACGACGATGCCGGCGCGATGGGCGCGCAGGATTCCGAGCACCGACGGCAGGCCGAGTCCGCGACCGCGCTCCTTGGTGGAGAAGAACGGTTCCCAAAGGCGCTCGAGTCTCTCGGCCTCCATGCCGCTGCCGTTGTCGACGACCTCGAGCAGCAGCGCCGGGCCGGGCTGCATGCCGTCGCCCAGGAGCAGCGCTCCGAGGTCGGCGGGGCGCAGGTCGACTCGCTGCGTCCGCACCAGGACGCGCCCGGGCTCGTCGCCGGCCGCCGCATCCGCAGTGCCCGCCGGCAGGCCGGCGATGGCGTCGTGAGCGTTGGAAATCAGGTTGAGGATCACTTGCCGCAGCTGGCTCGAGTCGCCGCGGATCGGCGGCAGGCGCGGCGTCAGCTCGAGCCGGGTACTGGTGGCGACGGGCGCCAGCGCGCGCAACAGGTGGACCACATCCTCCACCAGGGCGTTGAGGTCGATCGGGCGCGGCTCGATCTCGCCCCGCCCCGCGTAGACCAGGAGTTGGCGGGCGAGCTCGGTGGCGCGGTCGGCGGCGGCGCTGATGGCGAGCGCCCGGTCGCGCAGCGGCGAATCCTCGGGTAGACGGTCGATGAGCAGCTCGACATTGCCGACGATCGGGGTGAGGAGATTCGAGAAGTCGTGCGCGATGCCGCCTGCCAGAAGACCGAGGCTCTCCAGCCGCTCGGTGCGGCGCAGGAGCTCTTCGCTGCGCAGGCTTTCGGTGACGTCCTGGGTCATGCCCAGAATCTGCTGGATACGCCCTTTGTCGTCGCGCAGGAACGGTGTGTTGTGGGAGCGAAACCAACGCCACTCGCCGTTGCGGTGGCGCATGCGGAAGTCGACGGTGAGCGAGCTGCCGGCGACGAAGCCCTGCCAGCGGACGTCGCGTTCGAGCGCTCCGGCGAGGTCGTCCGGATGGCAGAGCCGGGCGAAGGGATAGGGCCCCAGCGCCGCCGCCTCGGCCGGCGAGTAGCCGAGCGCCGCCGGCACCGAACGGTTGATGTAGACGTCGCGCCCGAGGTCGTAGTCGTAGATGAACAGGAAATAGGGTGCCACCTCGGCGATGCGCGCCAGGCGCCGACTCATCTCCTGGGCGTCGCTCCTGACCTGCTCGCGATCGGTGACGTCGCCGAGAAAGGCGAGCACTGCCGGTCGGTCGTCCCACTGCACCGGCATCGAATGCGCCTCGAGCACGACGAAGCCGCCGCCGGGTCGCAGAATCCGCGCCACCATCGTCCGTTCGGCGGTGTCGCCGGCGAGTCGACGGGTATAGAAGTCGAGCACGAAATGCTGATCGTCGGGGTGGATGAGCTCGAGGAACGGTCTGCCGACGAGACCGTCGAGGGGAATTTCCGAGATCCGGGCGGCGGAGCGATTGGCCACCTTGACCACCCCGTCCTGGAGAATCACGATCGCCTCGCGGCTGTTGTCGAAGGCGACGCGAAAGTGCGCGCCGGACGCGATCCCGGCTCCGGTCTCTGGCACCGGCTGGCTGTTCGCGGAAGGCGGACTCGAATCGTCCATCTCGGGAACTCCCTGTCGACGTCGCGCCTAGCCTACCCGCAATTCAGGCGGGTCGGGCGGAGGGGTCGCCGGGGGGAATTTCCGTGCTGCGTCGGTCGGCGGAGTCGACTTTGCGGGCGCGGGGATGAGCGTCGCGATAGACGCTCTGCAGGCGCTCGATATCGACGTGGGTATAGCGCTGGGTGGTCGACAGCGAGCTGTGGCCGAGGAGCTCCTGAATGGCGCGCAGGTCGGCGCCGCCCTCGAGCAGGTGCGTGGCGAAGGTGTGGCGCAGGGTGTGGGGATGAACTCCGGCGGCGGTCGCCGTGGCGTCGACGTAGCGGTCGAG
>JAGOCP010000194.1 GCA_017998715.1 Thermoanaerobaculia bacterium
ACATCTGGGCCTTCGGCGTCGTGTTCTACGAAATGCTGACGGGCAAGTCGCTGTTCGCCGGACCGACGGTTTCCGACACGCTGGCCGGCGTTCTCAAGACGGCGATCGATTTCGCGGAGCTGCCCGCAGACACGCCGCCGGCGATCCGCCAGCTCCTGCGCCGCTGTCTCGAACGCAACCCGAGGAACCGCCTGCACGACATCGCCGACGCGCGCATCGTGCTCGAGGAGACGATCGCGGGCAAGGGCGAGGAGCTCGCGCCGGTGGCCGCGCCCGCTCCGGCGCGCCCGCGCTCGAGGTGGATCGCGCTCGCCGCCGTCGCGGCGGTCGCGCTCACCCTCGGTCTCGGCGCCGGCTGGCTCCTGCGGCGGCCCAAGCCGCCCCAGCCGGGCGCCGGCGCGCGCTGGGCGCTGGCGATTCCAGAGGGGCTCGCGCTCGCGACCGACAACGTTCCGCAGATCGCGCTCTCGGAGGACGGCCGGCTCCAGGTCGCGGTCGCCGTCGACGCGCAGGGGGAGACGCGCCTGCTGCTGCGCACGGTCGACGAGGCCGAACCTCACCCGGTGCCGGAGACCGAGGGCGCGCTCGCACCGTTCTTCTCGCCGGACGGCGCCTGGATCGGGTTCTTCCGCGAGCGGGAGCTCCTGAAGGTCCCGACCGTCGGAGGTGCGGTGGTGCGGATCGCACCGATCTCTGGGCAGGCAAACCAGATCCGGGGCGCCTCCTGGAGCCGCGACGGCTTCATCTATTTCGCTCCGAACGTCGCCGAGCCGATCTCGCGCATCTCGGCGAGCGGTTCGACTGCCGAAATGGTCACGAAACTCGACGTCGCGCGCGACGAGCGCACGCACCGCTGGCCGCAGGCGCTGCCGGACGGCAAGGCGGTCCTCTACACCAGCGACACGACGGCCTCGACCGAGTTCTACGACGATGCGCGGATCGAGGCGTTGGTGCTGGCGACCGGCGAGCGCCGGGTGCTGGTCGAGGGCTCGAGCCAGGCGCGCTGCTGCGCCGGCGGCCGGCTGATCTTCGCGCGCGGCGGCACGCTCTTCGCCCAGCCGTTCGACGAGGCGTCACTCGCAGTGTCGGGCTCGCCCGAAGCCGTCGTCCAGCGGGTCGCGACCGACGTCTCCACCGGCGCGGTGCAGTACGCGCTCTCGAGCTCGGGCGCCGCGCTCTGGGTGCCCGGCGGCCTCCTGGCACAGTACGAGCTGCACTGGATCGCGCGCGACGGCAGCGCGACGCCGGTGCCGCTCCCGCCCGCGCAGTACAACGAGTCCGTTCTGTCGCCCGACGGCCGCCGCGTGGCGCTGGTCGGTGGGCCGGGCGGTGCCTCCGAGCTCTGGGTGGCCGAGCTCGAGCGCGGCGTGGTGTCGAGGCTGACGCGCGGCGAGTCGGTGAGCAACCCGGTCTGGACCCCCGACGGCAGCCGGATCGCCTACCGGTCCCGCGCCTCGAGCGCGCAGAAGCGGCGCGAGCAGATCGCCTGGCGGGCAGCGGACGGCAGCCGCGAAGCGGAGACGCTGTACGAGCCCGGGCAGCTGGCCTTGCCGAGCGGGTTCACGCCCGACGGTAGTCGGCTTGTGTTCAGCGAGCCGAAGGCCGGCACTCAGATTCCGGACGTCTTCCTGCTGCCGCTCGCGGGTGCCCGGAGGCCCGAGCTCCTCCTCGGCAGCGAGATGGGGGAGCGCGAGGCCGTGATCTCGCCCGACGGCCGATGGGTGGCCTACGTCTCGAACGAGAGCGGCGGGCTGAGCACCTACGTGCGCCCGTTTCCCACCGGAGAGGGCCGCTGGCAGATCTCACTCGACAACGGCGCCGAGCCGCGCTGGAGCCCGGATATGAAGGAGCTCTACTATCGCCGGGCCTCCGACATCCTGCGCGTTCCGATCGAGACGAGCGGCGGATTCCGGGTCGGCAAGCCCGAGCTCGCCGTCGACCGAGTCTCGGTGGGCGGCTTCATCCACACCTACACGATCACGGCGGACGGCCGAGTCCTCACTCCGCGCTCGCCGAATCCGCTCAACGGTGCGCACATCCTCCACCTCGACCTCGGCTTCGCACGGCGTCTGGCGCAACTCGGCAGCGACGGCCGTTGATGCGTCCCCATCCGGATCCTCGACCGGTGACGATCGGAGCCGCGTGATCGGCCGACGGCTGGGCTCTTGAGAGATCCCTGCCAAGCTCCGTGAAGTCAGAATTGGCGAGGACGATCGCGCGGTTCTCGACGCAACTCCTGCGCCTCAGTCGCGCACGATCCAGTGCGGCACCTGCTGGGCGGCGAGAAACTCCTCGGCGCCCGCTCCGGAGAGCATCGCGAGCGTCGAGAGGAGTCCGGCCTCGGTGCAGTTGCCCGCCGCGACCGTGACCAGACGGGGCGCCGCGACGACCGGCCAGCCGGTGCGCGGGTCGAGGATATGGCCGTAGCGGATGCCGTCCTTGAGCAGGAAGCGCCTTGCGTCGCCGCTGGTGCAGACCGCACCCTGGCGGACCTCGAGGATCTGTTCGGTACGGGCCGAGGCGGGATCGTCCACCCCGACCACCCATGGAAGGCCGTCGCGTCGTGGGCCGGTCAGCACGAGATCTCCGCCCAGATTCACCAGACAGGCGACTTCCGGGGCGGCCTGCCGCAGCAGGAGCGCCGCGCGATCGGCGGCGTACTCCTTGCCCAGACCGCCGAGATCGAGCTCCATTCCTGCAGGAAGGGTGAGGACCGGCCGCTGCCAGGACAAGCGTTGCCAGCCGACCAGCGGCAGAAGCGCCGCGACCTGTTCCACCGTCGGCACCCGGTCGCTGCCGTCGAATTTCCAGGCGCGGCGGAGCACTCCGGAGGTGACGTCGAAAGCGCCCTCGGAGATGCGGTGGCAGCGCGCGGCGAAGTCGAGCAGATCGGCGGTCTCGGCGTCCACGGTGCACGGCACGCCACCGGCGGCGTGCAGGCGCGCCAGCACCGAGTCGCTGCGGTAGCGCGAGAACTTGGCCTCGATGCGCTGAACTTCGCAGGCGGCGATCTCGGTCAACCGGCGGGTCACCCGTCGGTTGCCGGCTTCGACCAGCACCTCGCAAGGGCTGGCCATCGCGTCGAAGCGACCCGCCCCATGTCCGGCCGCCCGGCGAACGCGGAGCGAGCCTGGGTCGAAGCTCAGCCCTGCCTCAGAAGGTGCACCCAAACTGCACCATGAGCGCGTCCACGGAGGGGAAAAGCTCGTAGTCCGCCAGCACTCCGGGTTGCACGCCGGAAACGCTGCCACTCTGCTCGTAGTACTCGAGCTTGACGTTCCACTCCCGATCGTGGCGCATCGGCCGCCCGTACTTGAGGCCGAACGTGACGCCGGTGAGGTCGCCGAGCCGGTAGTCGGCGCTGGCGTTGGCGGGCAGCGGCGCGCCCGCCTCGAGATAGCGGGTGTAGAAGTCGGCGGCGGTCTGCTGGTAGAGCCGGGCATGCGGCTGCAGGTAGCCCGCGCCGCCGAGATCCCAGCGATAGCGCAGATCGAGCGTGTGCGAGCGGATCCGCCAGTCGTCCCAGTGATAGCGGTAGCTCACGTCCGCCGCGTCTTCGGACCGCATCTGGCGTTTGTAGGCGACGTAGAGACTCTGTTTCGTGCGCGCATCGGGCCGCGACTCGTAGAGCTGGTCGACCGGGTTGCCCTGGTTGGGGCCGGGCAACGGGTCGATCAGGCTCACCAGCTTGTAGGGATCCGTCAGATAGCCGGAGCTCCTGCCGACGCTGTAGTTGATCTGCACCAGGGAGCGCCGGTCGAGGATCTGCGTCAGCCCGAGCAGCAGGTCGTAGAGGGACTTCGTGTCCCCACTCCCGATGCGGTTGAGGGGCGGCGCTCCCCCGCCGTCGTCGTCGCCTCCTCCGGGAACTTCGGGCGACATGCTGCCGAGCGGATTCGGAATTCCACCCACTGGGTCGACTGTGTCGTAGCCGAGCGCGGCCCCCAGCGAGAGCGTGGTATTGCGTTGGTTGAAGTCGCGTGCCAGGAGTGCGTTGACGGCGTAGGAACCATAATCGTATTCAGTCGAAACGTTGGCGCCGAACGTGGCTTTCCAGAGCGGTGAGAGCGGCTTCTCCCAGCTCATGTTGAGCGCCCATCGCGTGTCGAGGAAACTCGAGTCGAGCGGCGTCTCACCCGGTTGCGCGGCGTAGCTCCCGTGACCCGAGGGCGTGGTGTAGGTCTGCGCCCGGGAAGAGGGCGTCGCGCCGTTGGCCGAGGCACCGGTCAGCGAGTCGACCGTGAGGCGGAAGTTCAGCGCCTTGCCATCGCCGCGGTCCCAGCGCGCCGAGACGACAGGTTCAATGGCGGTGACGCGGTCGGTCTCGCTGTAGTAGAGCACCTGCGAGTCGAAGCTCCAGCCGTCGGCCTGCGCCGCCGGGCAACCGAGAAGAACGCCGGTCGCTGCGGCGAGCGCCAGGCGCACGCTGTTGTCGCGCTTCAGTTGCATCCGCAGCCTCCTCCGGCGAAGCCCGAGCCACCGCTCGAGGCCTCCTTGCTGAAGTAGATGTGCTCGTCGAGCGCGAGCTCGAGCGGATAGCCGTCGAAGCGCATACAGCGCTTGGCGAGCTCGCCACGGTCCCAGGGCTTTGCGCCCAGGCGAGGGGCGGCCGGCGCCGTCGCCGGGGTCGTCGCCGCGGCCGCCGCGCTGGCCGGCGCCTTCGGCGTGGACGATGCGCAACCGGCGAGCGCGCTTGCGCCCGTCGCTGCGAGCAGCGTCAGAAGGAGTCGAACTCTGCGATTCATGGGGTCTCCTCGTCGAGCAGTTCCACAATCCTGGATTCGAGTTTCGCCTCGTCTGCCTGGCGAAAACCGCTCTGACGGAACCGGGGCTTGCCGTTCCGCCCGATGAGCACAGTGGTCGGCATCCCTTCGACCTGCCACTGCTCGGCGAGCTTCCCCGCCGGGTCGAAGGCGATCCGGAATCCGGCCGGCGCCTCGGCGAGGAAACCGGCTGCGAGGCGCCGGTCCGTGTCGACGTTCACGGCGATCACTACCAACCCCTGCTTGCCGTGCTGCGCCTGGAGCCGGTCCATGTAGGGAAAGCTCGCGCGACAGGGTTCACACCAGGAGGCCCAGAAATCGAGATAGACCACCTGGCCGGCATAGGCCGAGAGGTCGAGCGAGGCGAGCTCTTCGAAGGCGAACGCTGGCGTCCCGACCAGCAGCACGACGACGAAAGCGAGTACTCCGATTCTCCTGCGCGGCTGCATGTGGGGCGACTCCCGGAGAGACGACCCGAGCTGTATATCACCCGCTTCCGCCTGACGACCCGTCCCCTGGGGCGGCTTCCATCCAGCGAACGGGATCGCGAGCTGCGCCGGAGCCAGAAGGTCGAACCGCGACGCCGCATGATACCCGCGCCGGTCCCGAGGACTCGCTTCGGCGACCGCTTCGGCTCTCGTCAGTCACCACATCGACACACCCTGCTCGTCCGGCGGCGCGAAGCGCCAGATCCAGGCGCCGGGTGTCATCCGTCGAGAGCGAAGCGCAGGGCCAGCTCGAGCTCGCGGCCGCGTTGTTGCACCGGCGGAAACTCGTGGCCCAGGCCGGGGTATATGCGCACGCGCGCCCGGGCGCCCGCGCGTTCGAGCAGCCGCACGGCACGGCGGTTGTTGGCGACCGCCTCGTCGCGCTCGCCGTTCATGAAGAAGAAGCTCGGGAATCCCGGCCCGACGCGCTCGGGCAGCTGTGCGAGTCGTTCTTCGAACCAGCCGGCGACCGCGACGACGCCGGAGTACCTTTCGGGATGGCGCGCGGCCATCGTCAGCGCGACTCCGGCGCCCTGCGAGAAGCCGGTGAGGACGATGCGCCCGATCGGTCTCTCGGCAGCAGTCCGCGCGATCGCCTGTTCGACCAGATACTCGGCCTGTTCGACGACGCCCCAGCCGAAGCCCCTCCCCACGGCTTCCTGGCCGCGTGGCACGATCAGCACCGCCCCGAGGCGGGAGGCGGAGGAGCGATAGATCTCGACGAGCGGCTCCGGTGTGCCACCGTAACCGTGCAGCGCGACGATGACCGGCTGCGGCGCGCCTTCGGGCCGCACCGCTTTCCCGGGCTCGGGAACGAACGTCAAGAGCGGTGCCGCGGCCAGGCGCGGCTTGGCCTGCTCGAGCTCGGCGGCGTTGTTGGCGCGGACGCGTGCAAGAGCGACGGCGAAACCGGGAAGGCCGCGGATCGCGTCCAGGTCTTCGTCGCGGAGCAGGGTCGCCGTGAAAGCGAATCCGAGCTCTGCGCTGCGCGCCAGGGCGGCGACGGCCTCCTCGCCGCTGCCGGCGCGCGACAGCGTACAGGCGAGGTTGTAGGCGTCCACTGCCGCCGGCTCGACCTGACGTTGCCTCGCCGAGGAGCTGCCGGCAGCCTGGACCAGCAGGAGCGCCGCCGCGACCAGCCGGGTCGATCGCGCCGGCAAGGCGCGCCGGCGCCGCCTTTCCCGAGCCTGGAGACGAAGGAACACAACCCGTCTACGCAAAGCGAGCGGCGCGGGTTCTGCTCCCGAAGCGGCGCTGAGCCTCGCTGCGGCTTGACACCCCGACGGCGGCGCGACAGTCTTACGCCCGCCGTTCCACAAATCTCAAGGAGTCGCTATGAAACTCTCCGCCGTGCGCAGGGGAATCCTGTATCTATCCCTTCTGATCGCTGCTGTTTTCGCCCTGCCGCTCGCCGCCGCGACTCCCGCCGCCAAACCGACCGCCGCGTCGCTGGTCAAGAAGCCGGCGCCGCCGAAGGCGAAGAGCTACGCCGCGCCGACCGTGCCGAAGAAGATCGCCAAGAGCAAGGGTGCGG
>JAGOCP010000195.1 GCA_017998715.1 Thermoanaerobaculia bacterium
ACTCCTGCCTGTCCGTCCAGACGCGGCATCACCCGATCGCCGCCGGAGTTGGCGCCGACGGCAACGACGGAAAGGGGGGCATCGCCCTCCAGGTCTTCGCCGACGACGACGCGCAGAAGGCCGGCACCCCGGGGCCGCGCGGCCTGTTCATCGAGCTCGAGCGCAAGGAGGGGGCGCGGTTCACGCCGGTCTTCCGTTCGCTCGAGCCGGCGTGGAGCGTCATGGGACTGCCGCCGGGCGACTACCGCCTGCGCTTTCCGGCGCGGCTCGACGAGGAGGGCAACGCTGTCAAGCTCGACGAGGAACCGCGGGCGGTCAAAGTGCTGGCGGGCGAGGTGACCGAAGTCGACACCGTCCTCGAGCACGTCGACAAGGGCCTCATCGTCGCCGGTGTCATCGCCGCGGTGGCGCTCGCGGTCTTCCTCGATTCCCACGATCTGCCCTTGCCTCCGATACCGCCGCTCCCGCCGCCGCCGGATGTCCTCGACGCGGTCTTCTGGATCTCGCTCGACGCCGCGACGACGCCGGTCTACGGCCCGCCGGGGGGCTGGGTGGCGGCCGGGCCGGCGCGCGCGCCCGTGGTGACCTCGCACTTCCCGCCAGACGGCGCGCGCGTCGCGGCCGACCGGGTGCGCATCACCTTCGCTCTCTCCGGTCCGCTCGACGGCGCAACGCTGCAGGACGACGGCATCACCGTCCTCGGCGAGAAGAGCGGTCTCCTCGCCGGCCACACCTCCTACGACGGCGACCGCTGGTGGCTGGTCTGGGAGGGGGACACCGATCTGCCCCGCGACGAGAGCCTGCACGTGACGCTGTCGCAGGAGGCGGTGGAGGACATGTTCGGCAACGAGCTCGCCGCGCCGGTGAGCTTCGGCTTTACGACCACCGAATAACGGCGGCGCCCCCTACTTCGAGATCGTCTCGATCCGGAGCAGCGGAACCTCGACCGAGGTGGCGCGGCGCAGGTCGACGCGGGCGCGGACGCCCCAGAAGTTGTCGAGCAGCGGGTCCATCAGGGTCTGCTGCACCTCCCACTGGCGATCGCCGATCGGGCGGATCTGCGTCCAGTGGTGACGGCGGCTCTCGGGCGAAGTGATGAGGTCGGTGTACTCGTCGAAGAACGGCCGCAACGCCGCCTCGAGGCGGCCGGCGTCCCAGTCGTCGGCTGGCATCTCGCCCCCGGCGGCGACCGGCTCGTGGACGATCTTCTCCGCCGCCTCTTCCCAGTTGCGGTTGGCGAGCGCCTGCACGAAGAGATGCATCTCCGAGCGCACGCGGGCGGCGAACACCTTCGGGTTCTCGACCAGCTCGCGCACCCAGATCGCCTCGACCGCCTTCTCGCGCTCCTCGCGCTTCCTGAGCAGGAGCTCGGGGTGGAGCATGCTCTCCCACTCTTCGAGGAGGCTCGTGTCGGTGAGCTCGATCGTCGTGCGGAAGAAGCCGAGGACATCCTCGACCGCCTCGGTCTTGGCGACCATCGGCACGTTCTGCTGCAGCGTGCGGTAGAGCTGCGAGAGATAGCGCAACAACACACCCTCGCTGCGCTCGAGGCCGTAAGCCTTGACGTAGTCGTTGAACGAGGCGAAGGTCTCCCACATCTCGCGGCCGATCGACTTGGGCTCGATCTCGCGGTCGCCCACCCAGGGGTGCATGCGCGCGAAGCGGTCGAAGTTGCCGTACAGCCAGTCGGCGAGCGGCTTGGGGTAGGAGATCCCCTCGAGCTTCTCCATCCGCTCCTCGTACTGCACGCCCTGCGACTTCATCTCGGCGAGCGCCGTCTGCTTGGCGCGATCGGTCTGCTTGCGCAAGACGATCTCGGGATTCTCGAGCACCGATTCGACCAGCGTCAGCAGATCGCCGACGTAGGTCGGGTGCTCCGCCTCGAGGAGCGGCACCATCTCCACCAGGAACAGCGACAGCGCGTGGTAGAGCGAGAAGTCGAACTGCAGATCGGGGTTGACGATCACCCAGAAGTAGGGCGTCCGCGAGTCGCGTTGCAGGACGAGGATTCGCGCCCGCACCAGCGAGCGCACCAGCACCGCGGCGTGTTTGAGGTGCCGCTTCTTGGCGGAGTCCTCTTCGTGGCTGCCCGCGATGAGCTCGCGCAGCGAGGCGAAGTTCTTGCGATTCGGGTCGTTGGCCTCCTCGTCGCGCTGCAGCAGGTTCAGCACCATGCCGTGGGTGATGCGGAAGCGCGACTTCAAGGTCTCGGGCGGCTTGGAGATCAGCCGGTCGAAGGTCTCCTTCGTCCAGGTCACTTCGCCCTTGCCGGAGCCGCGCGGGCCGCGCGCCCCCTTCAGCGCTGCGCGCTGGGGTTGCGACGGCGAGGGGCCCTTCTTGCCCTTCTTGCCCTTGGCCGCTGCGCGCTTCCTGTCGATCGCCTCCTCGGGTGCCTGCGCCACCACCCAGCCGCGGTCGTCGAAGCCCTTGCGGCCGGCACGGCCGGCGATCTGCTTGAAGTCGCGCACCGAGAGGATCTGCACCTTCTCGCCGTCGTATTTGGCGAGCTTCGAAAAGACCACGGTGCGGATCGGAATGTTCACCCCGACACCGAGCGTGTCGGTGCCGCAGATGACCTTGAGCATCCCCTTCTGCGACAGCTGCTCGACCAGCAGGCGGTACTTGGGCAGGAGCCCGGCGTGATGAATGCCGACGCCGAAGGTCAGGAAGCGGCGGATCTCCTTGCCGTACGGCGTGTCGAAGCGGAAGTCGCCCAGCTCGGCGCGGATCGCCTCGCGCTCGTCGCGCGAGGTCATGCCCATCGAGGTGAGCGACTGCGCCAGCTCGGCGCATTCGCGCTGGGTGAAGTTGACGACATAGACCGGCGCGCGTTGGAGCTCGAGCAGGGTCTCGATCGTCTCGTGGAGCGGCGTCTCCTGGTACTCGAAGTCGAGCGGCACCGGGCGCACGACCGAGGTGACGTTGGCGACCGCGACGCCGGTGGCGCGTTCGAGGCGCTCGGCGATCGGCGTCATGTCGCCCAGGGTCGCCGACATGAGCAGGAAGCGCGTCTTGTGCAGCGTGATGAGCGGCACCTGCCAGGCCCAGCCGCGCTCGGCGTCGGAGTAGTAGTGGAACTCGTCGAGCACGGCGTAGGGAGCGTCGAGCAGCTCACCCGAGCGCAGCGCCATGTTGGCGAGCACCTCCGACGTGCAGCAGAGGATCTTCGCCTGCGGATTGATCGACGCGTCGCCGGTCAGCATGCCGACGTTGGCGGCGCCGAAGTCGTCGCACAGCGAGAAGAACTTCTCCGAGGCGAGCGCCTTGATCGGGCTGGTGTAGTAGGAGACCTTGCCCTCGGCCAGCGCCTTGAAGTGCATCCCCAGCGCCACCATCGACTTGCCCGAACCGGTCGGGGTGTTGAGGATGACGTGCTTGCCGGCGAAGACCTCGAGCAGCGCCTCCTCCTGATGGGCGTAGAGGGTGAAGCCGGCGTCGGCCGCCCAGGTGACGAAGCGGTCGAGGAGCTCCTCCGCGGAGGCGCCAGGATGCGCGGGGAGGCGCTCGGAGAGCAGAGGTCGGACGGACATTGCGCCATTCTTTCACCTCCGGTCGATCCGGGGGCGCAGCCAGCCGTCGCCAGGCGGCGTAGAATCATCGTTCAACCCGAGGAGAGCTCCGATGCGATGGCGCGGCGAACGGCAGAGCGATCAGGTGGAAGACCGGCGCGGCATGACCCCGGCGCGCGGCGGTATGGCGATCGGCGGCGGCGCGGCGCTGCTGGTGCTGCTCTTCGCGCTCTTCACCGGCCAGGATCCGCGCCAGCTCCTCGACGTCCTCGGCGGCGCGCAGGCCGGGGTCGATCCTTCCGCTTCGGGCGCGGCGCCGACCGGCGCGCCAGCCGACGAGGGCGGCCAGTTCGCCGCCACGGTCCTGGCCTCGACCGAGGATGCCTGGACGGAGATCTTCCGCAGCCAGGGCCAGAGCTACCGCGCCCCGACGCTGGTCCTCTTCTCGGACGCCGTCGCCTCCGCCTGCGGCACGGCCTCGTCAGCGGTCGGCCCGTTCTACTGTCCGGCCGATCAGAAGGTCTACCTCGACCTCTCCTTCTATGAGCTGCTGTCGCAGCGCTTCGGCGCGCCGGGGGACTTCGCCCAGGCCTACGTCGTCGCCCACGAGGTCGGGCACCACGTGCAGCAGCTGCTGGGCATCGCCGATCAGGTCACCGCGGCGCAGCAGCGCGCCTCCGAGGAACAGGCGAACGGACTCTCGGTGCGCATGGAGCTGCAGGCCGACTGCCTCGCCGGCGTCTGGGGGAACCACGCCAACCGCACGCGCCAACTCCTCGAGCCGGGCGACGTCGAGGAAGGATTGCGCGCCGCCGCCGCGATCGGCGACGACATGATGCAGCGCCAGAGCGCCGGCCGGGTGCGGCCGGAATCGTGGACCCACGGCTCGTCCGAGATGCGCGTCCGCTGGCTGCGCCAGGGGCTCTCGACCGGCGATCCGGATCAGTGCGACACGTTCAAGGCCGAGCGGCTGTAGCTCTCGGACCTTCTCTCTACCTTCAGCGCTTCGGGTCGCTGGGGCCGGTGCTCGGGGTCCTGTCTGGCCCGTATCCCATGGGGTCCTCGCTCTGAAGAAACGAGCTCCGGGCCCCATGGGAGCCCTCGGTCCAGCCACCCCTCGTCAGCACAGCCTCGAGAAAGGCGCTCTTGGCCATCTTGGCGGGGGCGCTCCGGCGCTCGGGATTCAAAGTGGGCGACCACGCTTCAAATAGGAGCCGACTTTGAATCCCGAGCGCCGGAGTGACCCCACCCGCGAAGCCGAGATCCAAGTCTCTGAGTGCCCGAGTGACCCCATCACGAACCCTTCGAAGCCTGGATCTGTGCAGCCAATCCTAGGGTGTGTCGCAGGTGTTGAAGGCCTGTGAGTCGAGGACCGCGGGATAGGGTCGATGCTGTGGGTTGCGATACGTCTTGGAAATGCCGCTCCGCGTGTCCACGACCGTGAGCTCGACTTCGAGATCGGTCAGCCCAGCGGCGTAGACCCAGAAGCTCTCGAAGTCGGCCAGGCCGCAGGCGTCTAGCACTTTGACGAAGAGCTCCAGATTCGCCGGCCAGAAGAACCACAGGGCTCCGCTGTCGGTTCCGAGTGGAACCACCCGGGCGTCGCGCAATTCGCCTCCTGGCGTCGCAAAACGCGCCGAAACGCGGAATCGATCGCTCTGCAGACAAAGGTGCGTTGCGTCGGCGACGCACGTACCTTCGAAGTTGGCGGGAAGAGCCGTGAACGTGGAGTCGGTCCAGTGGATCGGCGACGGCTCCAGGGGTGGACCTGGCGAGACTGTTCCCGCCGTTAGCGGAGCCGCCTTCGGTGACGCGTGGCAGACTGGAAGCGAGGTGATCTCCCCCACCGGAGGAAACGCCGTCGCCTGATCGTTGTCGAACACCCAGGTCTGCCCGCTCCAGGTGTCGATCACTCCGACCGTCACCTCGAGGTTGGTCAGGCCGGCGGAGTAGATCCAGTAGTTGCCATTCGTGCCGCAGCCGTCGAGCAGCTTCAGGACCACTTCGAGATTGTCGGGCGAAAAGAACCAGAAGCCTCCCGACTCGGGTGTAAGCGGCAGCGGCACCCCAACGCCCTCCGTCCCCGCCAGCGTCCGATACGACGCGCAGACCTCGAACCGCCCACCGTGCAGCGTCAGCCGCGACGCCCCCGGCTGGCAGCCGCGAAAAAACCGCCGCGCCTCAATGTCGAAGCCGTAGAAGTTGGCGTTCTCTTCGCGCCACGATCCCCAGGCCGCGAGGATCGTTCCGTTGTCGGCGAGCGCCACGGCCGGAATCTCGTCGTAGTCATCGGGCGTTACGTCGGTCAAGCGAAACTCGTGACCGACCGGCGAACCGTCCGGTCGGAACAGCCGGCCCTGGATCTCCTCGAACGTGTCGTCCGGCGGCGCGACATCGTCCCAAACGAGGACGAAGTTCCCCGCGGCATCCATCGCCAGCGCCGGATCGATCTGGGGGCCGATCGTCTGCTCGCTGGCGCGCAACTCCGGCGTCGCCGGAGAGCCGTCCTCGGAGTAGAGGCGATAGAAGATGTCCGCATCGGCTCCCGGCGGCCCGAAGCGCGACCAGGACACGACGAACCCGCCGTCGCGATTCATCGCGACATCGGCAGAGAAGATCGGGTCCCCAGTGCCGGCGTCGATGCGGAACGGCTCGCCCAGCGGCGCTCCGTGCTCGTCGAAGCGCCGGCCGTAGATCGAATGAAAGTAGTAGAGCTCCTCGGTTTGGTCGCTCACCCAGATGACCACGAACCGCCCCCGCGCGTCGCTCGCGATCCGAGCACCCGCCTGATCTCCCGGCTCGTTTCCAACGACGAGCCGGGGCGGGCCCAACGGGTCGCCAGCAGCGTTGAACAAGCGAACGAAGACATCAAATGGATGGTTGGGGTCATCTAGGGCAAGGTCAGATGCGCCAAAAGCGATGATGAACGTACCGTCCCCCATGAAGGTCGCGTCGGGGCTACCGATTGCAAAGTACTGTTCCTCTGGCGCGATCGTCCGCTCTTCCCCAAGGCTCAGATCATCGAAGTCGACGACACGGTAGCTCTGCCGCCAGACGACCACCGTTCGGCCATCGGCGCGGACGGTGGAACGCGGCGGACCGGCATAGCCATCGACCTGATCCAGTCGGGCAATCGGTCCGCCGACGTCACCAGCGTCAACGACTCGGGCAACGACGTACCCATCCGTCCAGGCGGTGATGGCACGTCCGCTGCCATCGAAAGCCACGGAAGGTTCCACTTGGAACCCCTCGCGAATCTCGTTGAGAACGG
>JAGOCP010000196.1:0-3007 GCA_017998715.1 Thermoanaerobaculia bacterium
GAGTGACGGCATGGGCGTCGAGCGGCTCCTGGTGAACTTCGGTTCCGGAATGTCCGCCGATCCGGCCTTCACTCCGCTCGCTCTCGACATCGACGACGGCGGCAATACGGGCGAACGGCCGGTCGATGTTGCGACCCCCGCCGGCCGGCCGATGATCCTGGTGGACGTCGACCAGGTCGGCAGCGGCAGCCGGGCAACGCTCGTCCGGCTCGAGAACAGCCTGATCTTCGCCGACGGCTTCGAGTGGGGGTCGACCAGGTTCTGGTGAGCTGCGGGATTTCGAAGGCGCTCGCGGTGCGGGTGCAGGTGCAACCGGCGACGACCTAGCCCGGACCTCTCACCAGGATTCGTCGCGAGGCGTCGCAGCTGCCTGTGACTGCAAGGCGTCGCGACCGAGGCGAGCGCAGGCGGGCCTGTAGGCCCGTCGAGCACGCCGACCGAGCGCAACGCAGCAGGCGCGGGCAGATGCGGCGCCGCAGCAGAAGGCTGGTGAGAGGTCCGGGCTAGCCGCCTCCTGTCCCCTGAGCGGGCGGAAACGCGGTCTAAAGGGTGAGGGAACTCACATGCCTACGCCCGCTCCGGAACGACTCCGCCTGATGCCTAAGTCAGCGCTGCTCTTCGCTGCCTGTCTCCTCGCCGCTGCGACGCTCTGCGCCGGCGATGGCGATCTCGATCCGACCTGGGGAGGCGACGGTATCTCTGCCGCCTTCGGCGACAGCGTGCCGCGCGCCTCGGGCGTAGCCCCCGACCAGCAGCTCTACTTCACCGGTCGGACGACGCTGCCCGACGACTCCGAGTTCGAGTGGTGGCGCGACGGGAGCTCCGGCGATGGACAGTGGTGGGGTGACTCCAATGCGATCCCGTTTCTCGACAATTTCGACATCCGGGAGGTGCTCTTCGACTCCTCCGACCGATTGCTCTACGCCGGCACGACGACCGTATTCGGCACAGAGACCGTCCAACGGGCCTTCGTGGCGCGCTTCGAGAGCTTCACCGACGGTGAGAGCGGCACCCTCGACACGTCCTTCGCTGGCGCCGGCTGGGCGCTTTTCGACGATGCGCCGTACTGCGACACCGAAGACTGCCGGATGATCGACATCGAGGAGTCGCGCGACGCGACGACGAAATACATCGCCCTCCTCGAGCGCGTGACCGGCGTGGTGACCGCGGATTACATTCTCGTCGGCCTGACCGCCGCCGGCGCGCTCGACGCGAACTTCGGGATCGACGGACTCTCCTATGTGCCGGCTCCCGAGTTCGCGCTCACCAGCGGGGGAGCCGACCTCGTCGTCGACTCGCAGAACCGGCCCTACGTCCATCTCTCCTTCTTCGATCCCAATGCGAGCGGCGACCTCGACACCGTGCTGGTGCGCTTCGCTTCGGACGGCGACCTCGACCCGACGTTCCCGGGCGGCGGGCTCCTGCTGATCGACACCAGCGACGCGCTGGACTCCGTTTCCGGCGCGCTCGCCATCGGCAGTGACGGCCGCGTCGGTGTCGCGGCGCTGCGGCTCGACGGCGACAACTCGTTCGTGCGGGTGTTCGACCCGACGTTCACGCTCTCGGCCCAGACGACCGTCTCGCCCGCCCACGTCGGGGCCCTCGCCTTCGACGGACTCGGCAGGCTCCTCTACGGCTGGGACAGCGCCGTTGGAGACGGCGCCGGTCTCGGACGCTTGCTGGTGCAGTTCGGCGTCGGCCTCGACTCCGACGACACCTTCGGTCAGGGGGGCTCGCGCTTCTTCGACATCGACGCCGGCAGCGCCAACGGCGAGACGCCGCTCGACATCGAGTTCCCGGCAGGCCGGCCCCTCCTGCTCGTCGAGGCCGATCAGGCCGGCAGCGGCAAACAGACGAACCTGGTCCGGTTCGAGAATGCCCTCGTCTTCGCCGACGGCTTCGAGTGGGGGTCGACGAAGTTCTGGTGAGGCCGGGCGGCGGGGGCCTCAGCGCATCGTCTTGCGGAACGCCCGGCTGCTCGCCGCGACCAGGACGAGGGCGATCGCGACCAGCGCCGCGACGTGCTCCCAGAGATCCATGAAGGTGGCGCCGCGCAGGATGATGCCGCGCGAGATGGCGATGAAGTGGGTCGCCGGCAGAATCTGCGAGATCGGCAGCAGGAAGTCGGGCAGCGACGACAGCGGGAAGATGTAGCCCGACAGCATGATCGATGGCAGCAGCACCATCTGCGCCCCCTGTACCGCCTCCATCTGCGAGCTGGCGCGCGACGAGATCAGCAGGCCGAGCGAGAGAAGCGCCGCGAGATAGACGACCGAGAGGCCCAGCAGAAGCGGTAACGAGCCGTGGATCGGCACCCGGAAGACCCAGGTCATGAGGCCTAGGACGAGCAGCAGCTGCAGGAAGGCGAGCACGAGATACGGCACGAGCTTGCCGACGACGACGGCGATCGGCGAGACCGGGGTGACCATCAGCTGCTCGAGCGTGCCGCGCTCGCGCTCGCGGACGATCGAGAAGGCGGCGAGCAGCGTCCCCGAGAAGGTGAGCAGGATCGCCACCAGCCCCGGGATGAGGAGGTTGGCGCTGCGCGAATCCGGGTTGAACAGCATCACCGGATGCGGCATCAACGGCGGGCTCGCCCTGCCCACTTCGCGCATCAGCTGATCGAGCGAACGCGAGAGCGCGAGGCCGGTCGCGGCCGACATCGCCTGCGAGGCGATCGACGAGTCCGAGCCGTCGATCAATACCAGCACGTCGGCGGTCTCGCCGAGGAGCTGGCGGCGGGCGAAGTCGGGCGGAATCTCGAGGCCGACCTGGGCGTGCCCGGCGACGATCTCGGCGCGCAGGGCGTCGCGCGAGTCGACGTAGCCGATGACGTCGAAGAGGCTGGTGTTGACGAAGTCGTCGACCAGGGCGCGCGAGGCCTGGGTGCGGCTCTGGTCGAAGACCTTGGTCGGCACGTGGCGGACGTTGCTGTCGATGAGACCGAAGAGGATGAGCTGGAACGCCGGGATGGCGAGCGCGAAGCGCAGCGTCGCGCCGTCGCGCA
>JAGOCP010000196.1:3107-6752 GCA_017998715.1 Thermoanaerobaculia bacterium
CGCCGGGTGCCCGCCGGGGTCACCTCGGGCAGCGCGATGAGCTCGTCGGGGGTGCCCTGGACCAGCATTTTGGAAAGGTAGAGGTAGGCGACGCGGCCGCAGCGCTCGGCTTCGTCCATGTAGTGCGTGGTGACGAGGAGCGTCACCCCCTTGCCGGCGAGGGTGAAGAGGAGGTTCCAGAGCTCGCGCCGCGCGACCGGGTCGATGCCGGCGGTCGGCTCGTCGAGAAACAGGATGCGCGGCTCGTGCATCAGCGCTGCGGCGAGCGACAGACGCTGTTTCCAGCCGCCGGAGAGCTTGCCGGCGAGACGGCGGCGGTAGGGGTCGAGCCCGGTGAGCGCGATCGCCCATTCGCGGCGCTCGACGTGACGGGCTCCCTCGAGACCGTAGACGGCGGCGAAGAAGTCGAGGTTCTCGAGCACCGTCAGGTCCTCGTAGAGCGAGAAGCGCTGCGGCACGTAACCGATCCGGCGGCGGATCTCCTCGCCGGCGCTGGTGACGTCGAGCCCGTCCACGAACGCCCGGCCCTCGGTGGGGGCGAGCAGGCCGCAGAGGATGCGGATGAGCGTCGACTTGCCCGAGCCGTTGGGGCCGAGCAGGCCGAAGATCTCGCCGCGCGGTACCGCCAGCGACACCTTGTCGAGAGCGCGAAACGTCCCGAAGTCACGCGACACTCCCTGGACTTCGATCCCGAGCGGCGACTCGGCGGAAGCTGCCGCGGCGCTCAAGAGCCTCCCGTTTCAGATTCGGCCGCGCCCGCGGCCGCAGGCGAAGCCGGCGTGAGATCAGACTGCGCCGCGTCCAACCTGACGAACGCCGCCATCCCCGGCTTGAGCTCCGGCGCCGGTGTGATCGCCACCTTGACGCCGAAGACCTGGTCGGCGCGCTGGTCGAGAGTCTGGACGTTGCGCGGCAGGTACTCCGCGCGATGGCGGATCTCGACCACGCGCCCGGCGAAGTCGCGTTGCGGGAAGCTGTCGACGCGGATCCGCGCCGCCTGCCCGACCTGCACGTGCCCCAACTCGGTCTCGGGAACGTAGACCCGCACCCAGAGCTCGTTCGGCTCGAGGAGCGTCGCCACCGGCTGGTTGGGCGCCACGAGATCTCCTGGACGAAGGTCGAAAGACTCGATCCGCCCAGCCGCGGGGGCGGTCACCGTGAGCTCCTGCCGCTGGCGCTCGAGGTAGGCGAGCTGCGCCTCCTGGCGCGCCAGGGCGGCGCGCGCGCCGTCGCGGTCCTCGCGGCGCGAGCCGCCGTCGGCCTCTTCCCAGTTCTTGCGGCTGGTCGCCTCCTGCACCAGGGCGCGGTCGTACTCGGCGCGGCCGACGACCCCTTCGCGAAAGAGCGGCTCGACGCGACCGAGGTCGGTCTTGGCCGCCTCCCAGGCGATGCGCGCCCGCGCCCGTGCCTCGCTCCTGGGCCCGGCCTCGGCGAGCGCGACCGCGGCGGCCGCTTCGGCGATCGCCGCCCGCTGGCCTTCGATCTGGCGGTCGACGAGGTCGGACTCGAGCACCACGAGCACCGCCCCTGCCGCGACCTCGGCGCCCTCTTCGATGCGGACCTCCGCCACGCGGCCGCCGACGAGCGAGCCGACCTCGACCAGGCGGGCCTCGATCGAGCCCGAAAGCACCAGCTCGCCCTTGCCATCGACGCGTTTGCGCCAGAAGAAGAAGACAGCGGCAGCGATGGCGAGCAGCACGACGATGCGGACGAGCACGCGTTTCATGACGACTCCTCGGGCGGTCGCGGAGCGCGGGAGCGGGAGGCCCCGGGGGCCGGCGCGGCGCGACGTTCGCTCAGCGTATCGGGAATCCGGGCCGCCGCGGGACCCCCGGTGCCGGGCACCTCCCCGGGGCGCGAGGCGCGGTGCAACCGAACAGCGGGTACAATCAGCGCTCGTTCCGAATGGAGGCCCCTTGACCGCCCTCAACGATCCTTCCCTGCTCGGCGAGATTCCGCTCTTTCACGGCATCCCCGCCGACCGGCTGAAGCGCCTCAACGAAGTGATGCACAAGAAGTCGGTGCCGGCCGGCACCAACATGATCACCGCCGAGCAGCCGGGCGAGGTGGTCTATGTTCTGCTCGAGGGGACGGTCAAGATCCTCATCGAGCAGATGGACGGACGCGAGGTCATCCTCGCCTTCCTCGGTGCCGGCGACACGGTCGGCGAGATGAGCCTGGTGGACTCGGCCGGGCGCTCCGCCAACGTCATGACGATGGAGAAGTGCACCTTCCTGTGGATGGATCGCGCCACCTTCCAGGACTGTCTCAAGAACGTCTCCGAGTTCACCCAGAACCTGGTGCGCCTCCTCGCCGGCCGGCTGCGCATGGCCAACGAGCAGATCCAGTCGCTCTCTTCGCTCGACGTCGCCGGGCGCCTGGCGCGCCAGCTCCTCGCCTTCACCGAGCGCTACGGCAGCGCAGAAGAGGGCAACGGTGGCGGGGTGAAGATCAACCTTCGCCTCACCCAGACCGACCTCGCCGAGCTGGTCGGCGCCTCGCGCGAGCGCGTCAATCAGGTGATGGTCGAGTTCCGCCAGAAGGGCTACCTTTCGGTCGACAGCTCGCACCACATCCAGGTCCACCAGCCCCCGGCCCTGGCGCGCCTCTGCCGCTGAGTCGGTCGCTCGGGCCGGGTGGAGCCGCCCGGCGCTGGATTTTCCTTGCACAAAAAACAACTGCCCGGAGCGCTCGTCGCGCTCCGGGCAGGAACCGGGTCTGGCTGAGCTCCCGATCTTAGGGGACCGTCGCCGACCAGGCCGTCGTATTTCCCGCCTCGAAGCCGTCGTTGAAGATATCCGGGGAGACGACCTCGCAGTTCTGCACCTTGACGTCGTCCAGGAACCAGGCCCCGTTCGGGCGATTGGCCGAGCTGTCCGAGGCAAATCGGAAGCGGAACTGCACCGTCTGCCCAGCGAGGTCGCTGATGTCCACGATCGTGCGCGTCATCGCCTGCGGGTCGCCGCACCAGGCGGAAAGGCCTCCGATCGGATTCGAGAAGCCCGAGTTCACCAAACCGTCGTACGGGTCGGTCAGGAGATCCGCTGCGCCGATCTGGGTGAAGGTCGCGCCGCCGTTGGTGGTGACCTCGAGAATCGCGCCGTCGTAGCAAGCGGTGACGGCGTTGTCCTCCATCTCCTGGTAGTTCCAGTACTGCAGTGTCAGACCCGAGCCGCCAGCCGGCAAGTTCATGGCGGGCGAAAGCAGGCGCTGGTCCGAGACGACCGTCGGGCTCGAGGCCCTCCAGGAAGCCGTGCCGGTATGCGTGTTGAGGCTCGACGTCGCCCAGGTGTCGCCGGTTCCCGAAGAGGTCCAGCCGTTGGCTCCGGCCTCGAAGCCGTAGCCGTAGACCTCGCTCGCGGTCGATCCGATACCGCAGTCGCCCGGCAGGGCGACGGTCGCGAACGAGCGCACCGGCGAGAAGTTGCCGTTACCGCAGGTGTTGGTGCCACGGACACGCCAGTAGAGCTGCACATTCGACGGCAGCTCGGGCGAGACCGTCGTCGAAGTGGACGCCGTCGTGGCCGTGCGGACGATGTTGGTGAAGGCGGCGTCCGTGGCGACCTCGAGCTGGTACGACGCGACTCCCACCTGCGCCGCCCAGCTGAAGCTGGTCGACAGCGGGACGTTCGTCGCGCCGGCGGC
>JAGOCP010000197.1 GCA_017998715.1 Thermoanaerobaculia bacterium
GACATCGACCTGCTTGTCACTGGAGGTCGGATTGCGGTCGTAGAGGTCGATGAAATCGACCTTGGCGTGCGCCTCGATGCCCGGCCCCCAGGTCGCGGTGGCCAACAGAGTCAGGACGGAGAGCTCGAAGTGCTGCCCCTCGTTCACCGTCTCGAGGAAGATCGGCGGCGCCCCCGGCGGCAGGAGGTTCCCGAAGTTGAAGGGACTGCGAATGCGGAAGCTCTCGCTGTCGCGATAGTGAGCCTTGCCCTCGAAGCCGAAGTGCACCTTGAAAGCGTTCGGATCTTCTGCCGGCGGGGCCGAATCCGCCGCCGAGTCGGCAGCGATCGGCGCTTCGGCCGGCTCCTGGGCAGTTGCTGAAGCGGCGGCGAGAAGAGATACGCCGGCGACCAGACAGGTTGCGTACGACCATCCCCAAACTCGTCGGTTCATCTTCGAGCCCCCCACCCAACTCTACGCCGCTTCCTGCGCGGTGAATCGTGCGGGGGATCCTAACCTTAGTGGGTGGCGTTCGGGCCCCGACTTACTTTGCCGTCTTCGGTCCGTTCAGCTGGAGGTCGAGCGCGACCTCGGGGTTCGACCACTGCGAGTTCGGGATGCGGCCGATCTCCTTGCCGCCGACGAACAGGATCGCGGTCGGCACGCCGTCGATCTTGTACTGCTTTGCCTCAGGCACTTCGCCGAACGCCGGCCCCTTGGGCATACCGAGATACTCGAACTGGATCTTGCTTCCGGCGAGCCCCTGCTCGACCTTCAGCAGCAGTGGCACGTGCGCCGAACAGTGCGGGCACCAGGAGCCGAAGAAGGTGAGGATGCGCACCGGCTCCTTCTGCGCCTTGAGGCGCTTCAGGATCGCGGCGTCGGGGGTATAGGCGTTCGCCTTGCGGACGTAGGCCGGACTGTGCGCCAGGAGCTCGGCGCCGGTGTGCTTGCCCAGCAGGTAGGGGCGCGGGCTGACGCGGAGCTGCTTGCCGGAATAGGTGAAGGCGATGTTCGGTCCGTCGACGGCGTACTTTCCGGCCGGCTGCATGACCGCATCGGCGAGCAGGTCGATGGTGCCGGTGGCCTGCTTGGCGACCTTCATCAGATCGACCGTATCGACACTCTGGGTCGCCGCCGTGATCAGGATCGGCGAAGGGAACTCCGACGCGATCAGCAGAAACGAGCGCGCCGTCTCGGAGAAGTAGACCTCGGCCTTGGGCTGCTCCTTGCCGTCGATCAGCAGGATGAAGTCTCCGGAGATCTCGAAATTGCGCAGCACGGCGTCCGAGGGTATCGACTGGGCGGCGGCGGGGGTGGCAGGGGGAACTGCCGCGTCGGCTCCACACGCCAGGCTGACAGCCAGGGCAGCGGGGAGAGAAACCAGGGCCAGCGTGCGATGCAACCCGCGATGGCGAAGAGTGTTCATGGTTTGGGATCGTCCGTTTTCCGGTGGGTCGGGTCGGCCGCGGAGGCGATCTCCGCCGGCAGGCCGGGGTGGGTGCGGGTCACGCGGCCCTCTTCGACGAAGAAGGTCCGGGGAAGCCGACGATAGAGCGGTCGCAGCACGGCCGCGGGAACTTCGTGCAATTCGAATGCCGGTGCCAGGCGCCAGAATAGCTCCATCTGCTCTTCCTGGGTGAAGTCGGCGAGCACCGCGACCGCCGGCAGCGCGCCGGCAGCGGCGCGCTGCTCGTAGCGATTGAGCTCGGCTGCGAGCTCGGCGAAGCCGGCGGCACGGATGTCGGCGAGCACCACCCAGCGGCGGCCTCGGCCCAGCCCCGGCACGAGGTTGTCGAGGCAGATGCGCGCGTCACCGCTGCCGGCGCAGATCTCCGCCACATTCGTGCCCGGCCGCAACCGCGTCGCCAGGTCATCGAACGGCAGGCCGGGCGCCAGGGCGGCAATCGCGCCGGCGGCGAGCGCGGCGGTCGCGGCGATACCGGTTCGCAACGCGCGCCGGCGCCGATCCGGCGCCTGAATCACCGCCGGCCGGCCGACCCAGGCCAGCGCGAGCGCCGGCACGAGCATCAGGACGTCCTGCCAGAAAGCCTCCGCCGGCGTGCGCTCGACCAGGTTGCCGAAGCAGCCACAGCTCGCAGCGTCGGCCGCCGAGAGGTCGCCGTGCGTCACCCGCCAATAGGTGCGGGCGGTGAGAAAGACGAACAGCGCCACGAGGAAGGTCGCCGGCACGAGCACCGAGCGGCGACGCAGGTTCAGGAGCAGGGCCACCCCGAGCCCGACTTCGACCGCGACCATGCCGACTGCCCAGAAGAACGGCGCGCCAAAAAGGGCCAGACCCTCGCGCGCGATCTGCTGGGCGAAGGCCTCGGGATCGATCGCCTTGGCGTAAGCCGCGATCAGCAGGACGACACCGAGCACGGCGGCGCCGAGGAAGCCGATGCGCCCCCGCCATCCGGAGCGTGCCGGCGGGCGGGGTGCGTCTGGAGCGAGATCCGCGGGAGAGGCCCCCGCGGCGGGTGAAGCCGGCGCAGTCATCGCCGGAGAATCTAGCAGCCGGGCGGCGGCGCTGCCAACGGCGGCGCGGGCGTCAGCGCTTGCGTACGACGTTGGTCTTGGCGATCAGGTCGTGCAGGCCCTGCTTGCGGGCACTGAAGGCGACCAGCAGATAGCCGAGCCCGAAGGTGACCGAACAGGCGAGGTAGCCGACGAAGCGCAACGCCGCGGTGCCCCAGCCCAGCCCCATTCCTGGCGCCGTCGTCTCGGAGACGATCCACAGCTTCATCAGGAACTTGCCGGGCGTCGTGCCCTTGAGCGCCGGCAGCACGAGGATCACCAGCAGGCCGTAAGCGACCTGCACCAGGGTCACGAGGCCGGCAAGGCTCGGCGAGACATAGAACGCCACCACGAACTGCGTCACCGCGAGCAGGAGGAAGGGGACGCTGTCGAGCAGCGAGGCTGCGACCCGCAGCCAGAAGCCCGCCGGCTCGATCTTCCCGCTGCTCGTCGCGGCGCGCGCGGCTGGCGGGGCGACCACGGCGGGACGCGGAATCGGCGGCGGCACCGGTGCGAGATCGATGTCACGGATCGACGACAGCAGCTCGCCGCCCGCAGGCGCCGGTCCCGCGGCCGACACGGCCGGAGGCGAGGCCGCCGAGACAGCCGGAGCCGCCGGGATGCGCGACAGCGGCGTCGGGCTCCACGGTGCGTGCGAGCCGGCAGCGGCGCTGCCGCGCGGCGCCGAAACCGGCGGCGGCGGCGGGGCGGTGACTGCCGGCGCCAACGGCATCGCCGGCAGCGTCGCCGGACGCATCGGCGTCCCGGCAGCAGGGGTCGGTGCCTTCGCAGCCGCCTGCGGGGACGTCGCCGGCTCCGGCGCGGTCAACGGCGGGATCACCAGCCTGGCGGTCGCTTCGGAGGGGCCGAGCGGGGCGAGCATGCGCAGCACGAGCTCCGCTTCGCCGACCACCACACGGTCGCCATCGGCGAGCGGAATCTCGCCATCGACGCGCTGGCCGTTGACGAAGGTGCCGTTGCTCGATCCGAGATCGCGCAGCCGGACCTTCCCGGGTGCGACGACGAAGATGGCGTGCTGGCGGCTCACGGTCGTTTCCGCGATCTGCACCAGACAGGCGCGACTGCGTCCGATGACCGATTCGCCGTTCGGCAGCTCGATCGGCGCTTTGCCCGGAACCTCCACGAAAATCTGCCAACCGGTCTGGCTCACCTGATTCACCTGGCTCAAGACGCCCTCGTCGTTCTTCGCTTGGTGGGGGTTGAACTTGCCCGGATTGTACCCGATGCCGGGTCGGGGCGGTGCCACGCGATCTGAGCCCGCAACAGGCGTGCCGTCGGCGACTCCGCCTCGTCGAGAAAGGTGGCGAACGGGCCGCAGAAGAGCAGCTCGCCGCCGTGCGTGCCACCCCCCGGCCCGAGGTCGACGATCCAGTCGACGCGTGCCAGGAGATCGAGATTGTGCTCGACCACGACGACGCCGTCGCCGCGCTGGACGAGCTTGCGCAGCGTCCGGTACAGCAGGTCGATGTCGGCCAGATGCAACCCGGTCGTCGGCTCGTCGAAGAGAAAGAGCTGGCGGCCGGCGGCCGACGGCCGGCCGAGAAAGCTCGCCAGCTTGAGGCGTTGGGCTTCGCCGCCCGAGAGCGTCGAAGTCGGCTGGCCGAGGCGGAGGTACCCCAGCCCGACCTCGGCGAGCGGCGTGAGCTTGCGCACCAGCGGACGCTCGCGGGCGAAAACCTCCAGCGCCTCGTCGACGGTGAGCTCGAGGGTCTGGGCGATGTCCCGCCCGAGATGGCGCACGGCGAGGACCTCCGGCCGGAAGCGGCGCCCCTGGCAGCCCTCGCAGCGCACCACCACCGGCGCCATGAACTGCATGTCGACCTCGAGCACGCCTGTCCCCTCGCACTCCGGACAGCGCCCCGCTTCGACGTTGAACGAGAAGTGTGCCGGCGTGATGCCGCGCCTTCGGGCCTCCTCGGCGCCGGAGTAGATCCGCCGCAGGTCGTCGTAGGCCTTGATGTAGGTGACCGGATTCGATCGTGACGAGCGGCCGATGGGGCCCTGGTCGACGAGCGACAGATCCGAGAGCAGCTCGAGACCGACAATCTCGTCGCAGTGCCCGGCTTCGACGTCGGCGAAACCGCGCGACCGCCGCCAGGTGCCGTAGAGCACGTCCTCGACCAGCGTCGACTTGCCCGAGCCCGAGACTCCGGTGACCGCGACCAGGGCGTCGAGCGGGAAGTCGACGTCGATGCCGCGCAGATTGTGCTCGCGGGCGCCGCGAATGCGGATTTGGCCGCGCCCGGCGAGCTCGTCCTCGACGCTCAGCCGGCCGCGCTCGCGGCGGAAACGCGCCACATGCTGCCGCGCCGCGGTGGGATTCTGCTCGCGCATGTAGTGCGCGGTGAGCGATGTCGGGTGCGCCATGACCTCGGCCACGGTGCCTTCGGCGACGACCTCTCCCCCGCCCTCGCCCGCCGCCGGACCGAGGTCGATCAGGTGATCGGCGCCGAGGACGATCGTGCGGTCGTGCTCGACCACCAGCACCGTGTTGCCGCGCCGCGCCAGATCTCGCAGCAGCGCGAGCAGTCGCTCGTTGTCCTGCGGGTGCAGCCCGATGGTCGGCTCGTCGAGGACGTAGAGGGTCGAAGTCAGGCCGGAGCCCAGAGCCGCCGCGAGATGGATCCGCTGCGTCTCGCCTCCCGACAGGGTGCGCGCCTGGCGATCCAGCGACAGATAGTCGAGCCCCACGCGGTGGAGGACAGACAGGCGCTCGCGCATCTCTTCGAGCAGGTGCCCGCCGATGGCGAGCGCCGGCGGCGCGAGCTGGCGCGCGGCGAACCAGCGCGAGAGGTCTTCGACCGAGAGCGCCAGGATCTCCGGCAGCGTCCGGCCCTCGAAACGTACCGCCAGCGCCTCGGCATTCAGCCGGCCGCCGGCGCAATCGGGGCAGGTGTTGTAGGCGCGGTAGCGCGCCAGCAGCACGCGCACGTGGACGCGGTAGGTCCTGCCCTCGAGCCAGCGGAAGAACGCGTCGAGGTTGGTGAAGCGGCCGGGGCCGCGCCAGACCCACTCGCGGTGCTCCGGCGCGAGCTCGCGCCACGGCACGTCGAGCGGCACCTTGCGCTGGCGTGCGACGCGCAGCAGTCCATCGTAGAGCTCCTCGTAGGCCGGCGTGTTCCACGGTGCGATCGGCCGCTGGCGAAGGCTCTTGCGCGGATCGGGGACGACGCGCTCGGGGTCGATGCCGATCACCCGGCCGAAGCCCTCGCAGGTCGGGCAGGCACCGAGCGGCGAGTTGAACGAGAACAGCGCCGGGGAAGGCGGACGCAGGGCGAGACCACAGACCGGACACGAGAGATCCCGGCAGTAGTAGCGCACGCCCTGGTCGGAGATCGCCTCGACGGTGCGCGGGCCGAGCTTCCAGGCGTCCTCGACCGTGGCGGCGAGGCGCGCCGAAGCGTCGCTCGAAGCGCGGAACCGACCGAGCGCGAGCACGAGCGGATCGCGCGCGACGGGCCAGCCCTCCTGCGCCGTGAGCGGCACCACCTCGCCGGCTTCCAGCCGGCGCGCGAAACCCTGGGCGACGAGCTCGGCGAGCGCGAGGTCGGCGTCTTCGACCGGGCGCGGCAGCCGGGCAGCGAGCAGGAATCGCTCCCCCGCGACCCCGGCCGCGAGCTCCTCGGCGACCTCGCCAGCGGTGAAGCGGCGCGCCGCGCCGTGGCCCGCGGGGCAGCTCACTTCGCCCAGGTTCGCGAACAGCAGGCGCAGCACGTCGTGAATCTCGGTGATCGTCCCCACCGTCGAGCGCGCGTTGCGCACCGAGTTGCGGGCTTCGAGCGCCACTGCCGGCAGGACGTTGCGGATGTCGCCGACCGGCGGCCGCTCCATCTGATCGAGAAACTGCCGGGCGTAGGTCGACATCGACTCGACGAACCGCCGCTGCCCCTCGGCATAGATGGTGTCGAACACCAGCGACGACTTACCCGCTCCCGAGGGGCCGGTGACGACGGTCAGCCGGCCGTGCGGAATGCGGCAAGAGATCGACTTGAGATTGTGAGTGCGCGCCGCCTCGACCTCGATGGCGCGCGGCACGGCGAGGACGTCGTGTCCGGCCGCTGGCGTTGCCTCGGGAGAGCTCCCGGTCGCTACGGTTGGCTGCGAAGCGGCGTCGCGAGACATCGGAACTTGCCATCATAGCCCCACGGCGAAAGTCCGCAACAGGCCGTTCCGCGGGG
>JAGOCP010000198.1 GCA_017998715.1 Thermoanaerobaculia bacterium
CAGATCGCCGACGTACAGCGGCAGGCGGCGCTTCTGCAGCAGCAGGGGTCGAGCAAGCAGGAGGTGGCGCAGCTCGAGGCGACCATTCAGCGCCAGACCGAGGCGCTCCTCAAGGCGGAAGCGGACATGCGGCTGGACATCAACAGCCTCTCGTCGCAGATCGCCCAGCTGCAGGACAAGCTCGAGGACACCAACTACCGGCTCGCCCAGGTCTCGCAGCAGATCGCCGCGACGAACCAGGACCTCAAGGCATCGCGTACGTCGCCGGCCCTGCCGGGCGCTCCCGGCGAGACCCCGGCGGCGGCGGCCACGGTGGCCGACCCCGAGACCCTCTATCAGACCTCCTACAGCGACTATCTGCGAGGCAACTACGACCTCGCAATGCTCGGCTTCAAGCAGTACCTGGAGGCCTTCCCCGAGACCGATCTGGCGGACAACGCGATCTACTGGATCGGCGAGTGTTTCTACCGCCAGCAGAAGTACGTCGACGCCATCGCCGAGTACGACCGGGTCCTCAAGCAGTATCCGCGCAGCGACAAGACCGCGAGCGCCCTGCTCAAGAAGGGTTTCGCGCTGCTCGAACAAGGCCAACGCAAGGACGGCGTCGCCCAGCTGCAGAACGTCGCCAAGAGCTTCCCCGCCTCGGACGAGGCGAATCTGGCCAAACAGCGCCTGCAGAGCCTTGGCGTTGATCCGGGAACCAAGAAATAGTAGAATCCGGTTTTGCCCGGAGCGGGCATTCTCTAGATCGAAGCGAAAGGAATCACCATGGCGAATACCAAGTCGGCCAAGAAGCGCGCCGAGAAGTCTGCAGCGCAGCGAATCAAGAATCGCACCATGCGCTCGCGCATGCGTACGGCCGTCAAGAAGCTGCGTGCAGCGGTCGCTTCGGGCGACGAGAAGAAGGCGCAGGAGCTCCTGCCGATCACCATCAAGGTGGTGGATTCATCGGCGCAGAAGGGGATCATCCATCGCAACACCGCGGCGCGGACCAAGTCCCGCCTGGTGGCTGCCCTGCGCAAGGCCCAGTAGCTCCCTCGAGCTTCGGCCCCACAGGGGGCCGGACTTCCACCTCACCGGATTGCGCGGCACGAACGCCTCCAGGCTCTCTGGAGGCGTTTCGCGTTTGGGGCGGGTTCTCGCCGGCTAGAACCCCTCGAGCAGGTCGGTGACCAACGACTCCGCGAAATCCTTCGCCGTCGCCTCGATGGCGGGAGTCTCGCGATCCTGGAAGCCGAGCTCGGAGGCCTTGACCTCGTAGCTGCTGCGGAAGAGGTAGTTCTCGTTCTTGTACAGAGGGGTCTCCGGCGCGACCTGTTTGAACTCGACGCTGACCACGATCGCGATTTCGTATTCGGTCGCGCGGCCCTCGGAGTCGAAAGTCACCGGGCTCAGGGTGAACGAGCTCACCTTGCCGGTCAGCACGGCGTCGGCCCCCTCCGGGGCGCTCAGGACCTCGAAGCGATGGCGGTTGACCAACTCGCTGGAAAGCGCTCGCGTGAGGATCTGGTCCACCTGGCTGCGCGGTGTGCCGTTCACGAGCGGTACCAGTTGCACCCGGCGCACCTCGGCCGGAATGTTCGATCCCCGGCCGACGAGCGCGTATCCGCATCCGACCAGGGTGACGGCGCACATCAACAGGGCGGGAAAGCGAAGACGCCTCATGCGGGAATGTCCTTTCTCGTGACCAGATTCGCCAGCCGTCCGGGGATGAACACGAACTTCTGCAACGCCCTGCCCGCGAGGTGCTCCTGCACCTTCGCGCTCTCCAACACTGCCGCCCGGACTTCCCGCTCGCCCCAGGAGCTCTCGACCTCGATGCGGTCGCGGAGCTTGCCGTCGACCTGAACCACGAGCAGGAACTGCTGGCGCTCGAGCTTGGCTTCGTCGAGCATCGGCCAGTCGGAATCGAGGAGCGATTCGCCGTGTCCGCGCGCTTCCCAGAGCTCCTCGGTGATGTGGGGCGCCATCGGGTGCAGCAACTGCACCAGGGTGTCGAGCGCGGCTTCGCAGCAGATCTTCGACGCCGTCTTGTCTTCGACTGCGCGCGTCAGACCGTTGAGGAACTCCATCAGCGCGGCGACAGCGGTGTTGAACTTGAACCGGTCGAGGTCCCGGGTGACGCGCTGGATCGTGACGTGGCGCAGGCGCTCGAGCGCATCGTCCGAAGGCGCCGTCGGCGGGCATTCGCTCAGCCGCTGGGCGACGCGCCAGATCCGGTTGAGGAACCGGTAGGCGCCGGAGACCGCTTCGTCGCTCCACTCGACTTCGTCTTCCGGCGGTCCGAGGAAGAGAGTGTAGACCCTCTCCGTATCGGCGCCCATCTCGTCGATCAGCGGGTCGGGGGAGACCGCGTTGCCCTTCGACTTCGACATCTTCTCCACCCGGCCGGTCTTCTCGGCGTAGCGGGTGATCATCCCCTGGTTGAACAGGTTGGTGAACGGCTCCTCGAACGGAACGAGACCCATGTCGTGCAGCACCCGGCAGATGAAGCGCGCGTAGAGCAGATGCAGGATCGCGTGCTCGATGCCGCCGATGTACTGGTCGACGGGCGCCCAGCGAGCTGCTGTTTCAGGGTCGAAGATACGCTGCGGGTCGCGTGCCGACAGGTAGCGCAGGTAGTACCAGGAGCTGTCGACGAAGGTGTCCATCGTGTCGGTCTCGCGGCGCGCCGGCTTCTTGCAGCGCGGGCAGACGGTGTTCACGAAAGCCTCGCTGCGCGACAGGGGATTCCCCTCGCGACCGGTGAACTCGACGTCGTACGGCAGCTCGATCGGCAGCTCGCTCTCCGGCACGGGCACGACGCCGCAGGCGTCGCAGTAGACGACCGGGATCGGAGTGCCCCAATAGCGCTGACGCGAGATGAGCCAGTCGCGCACCCGGAAGGTCACCTTGGCACGCCCCCAACCGCCCTTCTCCATCCAGGCGACGAATCGCGCGATCGTCTCGGGCCCGCTCTCGAGGCCGTCGAACTCCCCGCAACCGCGGATCCGGCCGGCATGCAGGACGGGTTCCGCGAGCGTCTCGGCCGTCGCCCCGGAACCGTCCGCCTCCGGGTGATAGACCAGACGGACCGGCAGGTCCTCCTGGCGGGCGAAGAGGAGATCGCGGGTGTCGTGCGCCGGGACCGCCATGATCGCGCCGCTGCCGTAGTCGGGCAGGACGTAGTTGGCGAGCCAGATCGGAATCGGCTCGCCGGTCGCCGGATTCACCGCCATCGCGCCGGTCGCCCGCCCTTCCTTCGCCGAGCTCTCGCCCTCGCGCTCGATACGCGGGGTCTTGCGCACCCTCTCGATCCAGGCGGCGAGGGCTTCGCGCTCGGGGTGACCGGCGATGAGCGACGCCGCCAGCGGATGCTCCGGTGCCAGCACCAGAAAGGTGGCGCCGTGAACGGTGTCGGGCCGCGTCGTGAAGACGGTGAGCGTTTCGCTGCGTCCCGCCAGGGCGAAATCGATCTCCGCACCCTGCGAGCGCCCGATCCAGTTGCGCTGCATCGCCTTGACCTTGTCGGGCCAGCCGGTGAGCCCGTCGAGCCCGGCGAGCAAGCGGTCGGCGTACTCGGTGATGCGGAAGAACCACTGCTCGAGCTCGCGCTGCTCGACGGCGGTGCCGCAGCGCTCGCAGGCGCCTTCGACGACCTGCTCGTTGGCGAGCACGGTGCGGCAGCTCGGACACCAGTTGACCGGCGCGCGCCGCTTGTAGGCGAGGCCCTTCTCCAGCATCTGCAGGAAGAGCCACTGGTTGAACTTGTAGTAGTCCGGCAGGCAGGAGGTGATCTCTTTCGACCAGTCGTAGAGAATCCCCCACTTGCGGAACTGCTTCTTCATCACCTTGATGTTGTCGAGCGTCCAGTCGCGGGGATGAATGCCCCGCTGGATCGCCGCGTTCTCCGCCGGCAAGCCGAACGAATCCCAACCCATGGGATTCAGCGCCCGGCGGCCGCGCATCCGCAGGTAGCGGTAGAGCGCGTCACCGAGAATGTAGTTGCGCCCGTGTCCGACGTGCAGGCGGTCGCCGGAGGGGTAAGGAAACATCATCAACATGTAGTACTTCTCGCGCGCGTTCTTGAGGTCGACCTCCGCTACGCGCTGCCGCTCCCACCGCTCCTGCCACTTGGCTTCGACCTGCTTGTGCTCGTAGCCGCTCATCGCCCGCCGCCGCTCCCCTCGGAACCGGAGAACTCGGCGATCTCGAGATCCGCCAGCACCGGTCCGTGTATCGTGATCTGTCGCGTCACTTCCAGCCGTCCGCGCTCGCGAATCTGCACCTCGTAGGTCGCCGGCACCAGCCCGAGAAAGAGCGCCGTTCCTTCGCGCACGCTTTCCACCCGCCGCCGCTTGCCGGGACCGATCAACGCCGCCTCCGCGCCCGGGAAGCCGCGCGCGATCACCCGCAGCGTCGCCGTGCGCCGCGCGCCGCTGTTGGCGCGCGCCAGGACGAGTCGCGCCGGCGTTGGCGCGAGCAGGTCGATCTCTTCGATCTCGCGATCGCGCGAGAGCAGCAGCGCCGGGCCTGGCAGATCGGCCTCCACGACGCTCGAGGCCAGCCGGAGATAGGTCGCGGCGACGAAATTCTGGCTCGCCAGGGGATCCGAGAACACCCATCCGCGGTCGTCGTAGAAGACCTCGATCCAGCGATGGAATCCGGCACCCTGACCGCCCGGGATCTCCTCGACCACGTAGCCGGCGATCTCGCGCGCCGGAATGGCGAGACTGTCGAGCAACGCCACCGCGAGGCGGGCGGTGCCGGTGCAATAGGCGGAACGCCGCTCCAGCACCGCGCCGGAGTCCTGCGCCAGGCTGCGGTCCAGCTCGTAGCGGATATTGGCCGAAATCCAGCCGAGAATCCGCGACACCGCTTCGAAACGCGTCTTCGAGCCCGCAGCGACGGCGCGCGCGAGCCGCGCTTCGGGACTTTTCGCCGCCGGCAGGCGCCGTTCGTCGAAGCCCTGGCGACTGGTGAGCGGGGCGAGGTCGACCTCGACCTCGGCGACCGCATCCTCGACCACCATCCGATAGCCCGCGTTGGCGTAGGAGTCGATCTGCACACCCGCCGGAACGAGCATCGTCGCCCGGTCGCGACCCTGGACCAGATGAGTCGCCGCGCCGAGCGCGCCGGCGTATGCCAGGCCCGCGGCGACGAGGCCGGCCGCGATGGGAGACGTTCTCACCGCAGCGACCCGGGCATCGGTTCGCTCTTCATCAGGCCGTCGAGGACGCCGTTGACGAAGCGGCCCGACTGCTCGGATCCGAAGCGCTTGGCGAGCTCCACCGCTTCGTCGACGACGACGAGCTTGGGCACATCGTTCTGGTACCACATCTCATAGATCGCCAGGCGCAGGATGTTGCGGTCGACCGAAGGCATGCGCTCGAGTCGCCAGTTCTCGGCCTGGGCGCGGATGCGCTCGTCGATCGCCTGGCGGTGCTGCTCGGCCCCTTCCACGAGGCGCGAGGCATAGACGAAGGCGTCCTGGATCTCGTCGGAGCGCGGCGTGGGCCGGGCAGGCGGCGGCGGAGAGTCGGGCTCGGACTCATGCGTGTCGTGCTCATCGGCGCGCAGCTGCCGGATGTAGTCTTGCGGGTCGAAGGTGCGCAGGACTTCGGGCAAGGCGGACGCGCCCAGGTCGTGCTGGAAGAGCATCTGCAGGGCCATTTCTCTCGCCATCCTGCGCTTACCCACTGATAGGACCCCTCTTCAAAGAGCCTCTCCGTCCCTGCGGACGGATCGCAGACTCCGTGTTTCCGTTCGGTCTGGAATGTCAGCCGCGCAGGCGGGCCACGAGGCCCGCCATCTCGAGCGCCGCCAGTGCCGCCTCTTCGCCCTTGTTTCCTTCGGTGCCGCCGGCACGCGCCTCGGCCTGCGCCATCGTCTCACAGGTCAGCACGCCGAAGGTCACCGGCAGCTCGCGTCGCAGGGCGATCTCGCCGAGGCCGCGGCTGCATTCGTTGGCGATGACCTCGAAGTGCAGCGTGCCGCCGCGGATCAGCACTCCCAGGGCGATGAGCGCCGAGAACCCTCCCTGGCGCGCCAGCGCATCGACCGCCGCCGGAATCTCCCACGCGCCCGGTACGCGCACCACCTCGACATCCTGCGCCGCAACTCCGTGGGCCGAAAGCGCAGCCTCCGCCCCGGCGAGCAGGCGGTCGACGATGGCGCCGTGGAAGCGCGCCGCGACGATGCCGAAGCGCCGCCCGGCACCGTCCAGGGAGAGGCTGTCAGGAACCCCCGAGTTCACGTTTAACCCCTTTCAAATGAGAAGTCTACGAACTGAAGGCGAAGCCTGTCAACGCGCGCGCGGACGACACTCGATCGGCGACTCAGAGGTTGCCGCCGCGCGGCTGGAGATGGATCTCCTCGACGCTCGACGTCGGATCCGCCTCCAGGGCCCAGACGATCGCCTTGGCAATCGCCTCGGGCGAGATCATCGAGGCGCGGTTCCACTCCCCCGGTACTTTTTCCCAGAGGGGACTGTCGGTCGCCCCGGGATAGATCTCGGTGACGCGGACCGCCGAGCCGGCGAGCTCCTCGCGCAAAGCGGCGACGGCGCCGCGCAGGCCCCACTTGCTGGCGGCGTAGGCCGACCAGTTCGGGAAACCCTTCTTCGCCGCCACCGAGAGCAGGGCGAAGAGGTGTCCGCCACTTTGCAGCAGATCGGGAAGACAGGCTCGGTAAAGGAAAA
>JAGOCP010000199.1 GCA_017998715.1 Thermoanaerobaculia bacterium
AGCGTCGAACGCGCCACCAGCAGCACCGGCAGCTCGAGCAACGCCATCAGATCGATCATCAGCTCCCCGCCCGCCGAACGTGCCGCTCCCAATGGCGAACCGGCAAAGGCACCTCCGCCGAGCGGGAGACCCCCTTTGCCGATCCTTTGCCTTTCGTTCAAAGGCACCATGACTCCCCCGGCCCCTTCGATGACGACGCCGCGCTCGGGGCTGACCTTCTGCCATCCCGCCCAGGCTGCGGCGATCGCGTCGAGATCGATGACGACCCCTTCGCGGCGCGCGGCGAGATGGGGCGAAACCGGATCGCGCAGAAGGTGCATCTCGAGCCGGATCTCGACCGACTCGGGGACGAGCGCCGCTACCGTCGCGCTGTCGCGCTCCGGTTGCGGCCCGCCCGCGCCACTGGCCACAGGCTTCCAGTAGGCGAGCTCGAGCTCCGCGGCGTATCGTCCGAGGAGAAGGGCCGAAACAACGGTCTTCCCCACTCCCGTGTCGGTGCCGGTGACGAAGAGACTCACGCCGGGACTCCGGCGATCGCCCGCGCTACCGCGGCGGCGAGCGCGTCAATCTCCGCCTCCGAGTGATCGGCGTGCACCGAGATCCGCAACCGCGCCGTGCCGTGAGGCACCGTCGGTGGCCGCACCGCGCGCACGTCGAAGCCGTCCGCCCGCACGGCGGCGGCGACCGCGAGCGCGCGCTCGTTGGCGCCGAGTACGACCGGCACGATCGGGCTGTCGTCTCCTGCGACGGCGATGCCGTGCTCCGCCAGACGCCGTCGGAGGAGAAAGGCGCGCAGGCGGGCGGCAGCGCCGCGCTGGCGATGGCACGAGAGATGGTCGAGGCTCGCCGCGAGGGCGTGCAGGACGACCGGCGCGACCGCGGTCGAGAAGATGAACGGCCGCGCCCGGTTGACGATCCAGTCGATGAGCGTGCGCGAGCCGGCGATGCAGGCGCCGGAGACGGCGAGCGCCTTGCCGAAGGTGGTCACGCTCGCCGCCACGCGGCGCTCGAGGCCGTGCTCCTCGATGAGTCCTGAGCCGCGGGCGCCGCCGTAGAGGCCGGCGGCGTGGGCGTCGTCCACCACCAGCAGGGCGCCATGGCGGTCACAGAGATCGGCGAGGAGGTCCAGCGGAGCGCGGTCGCCGTCCATGCTGAAGAGCGACTCCACGACGACCACTGTCCGACCCGCCGGCGCGTCCTCGGCAAGCGCGCGCCCGTAGGCCGCGAGGTCGAGGTGCGGGACGACCTGGCGCCGGCAGCGCGCGAGGCGCATGCCGTCGATCAGGCTGGCGTGATTCCGCTCATCGGAGAGCACGCGGTCGCCCGGCCCCAGGATCGCCGTCAGCAGGGCGACGTTGGCCTGGTAACCGGAGGGCAGGAGGAGCGCCGCCTCGGTCCCCTTGAAGCGCGCCAGGCGCGCCTCGACGTCGCGATGGAGCTCCGTCTCGCCGCGCAGCAGCCGGGAGGCCGGCGCGAAAAGCGTCGCCGGGGTGAGCTCGGCGGCTGCGGCCACCCGCGCGGCAACAGCGCGCGCGAGGGCGGCATCGCGCCCGAAGCCGAGGTAGTCGTTCGAGCTGAAGTCGAGGCCGGCGGCAAGGTCCAGGCTTCGGCGCGAGCCGCGGCTCGCGAGCTCCGCGAGCTCCCGTTCGAGCTCCCCCTCCCAGGTCGCGAGAGCGTCCACCGGCGGCGCCGCGCTCAGCCGCCGGCGACCTGCGGCAGGGCTTCGAGGCCGAGCCTGGCGAACAGACGGCTGTCGGCGTCCTCGCCGGGGTTGGGCGTCGTCAGCAGCTCGTCGCCGGTGAAGATCGAGTTGGCGCCCGCCAGCAGGCAGAGCGCCTGGGCTTCGTCCGACATACCGACGCGCCCGGCCGACAGGCGCACCCTGGACTGCGGCAACGCGATCCGGGCGGTGGCGATCAGACGCGCCATCTCGATGCCGTCGACAGCGGGGCGCCCGCCGAGCGGCGTTCCCGCCACGGCGACGAGGGCGTTGACCGGTACCGATTCCGGATGAGGATCCATCTGCGCCAGCACGCGCACCATGCCGAGTCGGTCGTCGACCGACTCCCCCATGCCGAGGATGCCGCCGCAGCACAGCGAGATTCCGGCCTCGCGCACTCGCCCCAGCGTCGCCAGGCGATCGGCGTAGGTGCGCGTCGTGATGATCCGATCGTAGAACTCCGGGCCGCTGTCGAGATTGTGGTTGTAGGCCGTCAGCCCGGCGGCGGCGAGGCGCGTCGCCTGCCCGGCGTCGAGCATACCGAGCGTGCAGCAAACCTCGAGGCCGAGCTCGGCGACGCCGGCGACCATCGCCAGCACGCGATCGAACTCCGGTCCGTCCTTCACTTCGCGCCAGGCCGCGCCCATGCAGAAGCGGGTCGAACCGTTGGCACGCGCCGCGCGCGCGGCGACCAGCACCTCTTCCAGGGCGAGCAGCTTCTGACGCTCGAGCCCGGTGTCGTGGTGAGCGCTCTGCGGGCAGTAAGCGCAATCCTCCGGGCAGCCGCCGGTCTTGATCGACAGCAGCGTGCAGAGCTGCACTTTCGTCGGATCGTGGTGCTCGCGGTGCACCGTCTGAGCGCGAAAGAGCAGCTCGGGAAGCGGCAGGTCGTGCAGCGCGCGCAGCTCCTCGAGCGTCCAGTCGTGGCGTGGTTTCGGGGCGTCCATGCTCTCCTCGTGCGATGCGCGAACATCACCGGGCACCTGGCAACGAGGTGCGCAGCGAGCGGCCGCGGCGGAAGTTCTCAGGTTTCGGCGCGCAAACGGCAGTCGGCGACCAGCACGGTGATGTTGTCCGACCCCCCTTCGTCGAGCGCTGCCTCGACGAGCGCCGAACAGGCTGCCGACGGGTCGGACTCGCGGCGCAGAATGGCCGTGATCGCCTCGTCCGAAACCAGCTCGGTCAGCCCGTCGGTCGCTACCAGGACGCGGTCGCCGTCGCGCAGATCGTGCCTCCCGAGCTCGACCCGCGGCGCTCCGGACTTGGCGCCGAGCGCCCCGGTGAGAATGTGGCGCTGGCGGTGCGACTTGACGTCCTCCGCCTGGATCACCCCCGCGTCGGCGAGCGCTTGCGCCATCGTCTGGTCCTGTGTCAGGCGAGAGAGCACGCCCTCACGGTAGCGATAGGCACGCGAGTCGCCGACGTGAGCGACCAGCAGATCGCGGTCGAGCAGGTAGACCATGGTCATCGTCGTGCCCATGCCCGAGAGCGCCGGATCCGCGGCAGCTTCCGCCTCGAGAATCGCGTCGACCTGGGCAAAGTAGGCCTCGGCGCGCCGCATGAGCTCGCCGGCGATGGCGTCGTCGAGCTTCAGGATCCAGTCCGGAATCTGGGTCGCAATGCCGATCAGCGCGCCGATCGCCCGCCGGCTGGCGTGCTCGCCGCCGGAACGTCCGCCGATACCGTCGGCCACCACCAGCACGTAAGCGGCCTGATCCGACCGCGGCGGCAGATCGTTCTCCGGGACGTTGGTCGCCAGGGTCTCGCGCGAGCGGAAGAGGCGCAGGGCGAGATGGTGATCCTCGTTGCGCGAGCGCACCTTACCTGTATGCGAGAGCGCGCCGACATCGACGCGCAGCAGCGCGCGCCGCGACTCCTCTTCGCGTCGGATCATCTCCGCCACCGGCAGGTGCGGCGTCTTCTCGCGATCGAACTCGGACATCGGACCGGACGGGATCCTACTGCAATCGGCGGTGCGCGCAGCAGCGGTCCTCACTTGCGGGTGAGCTGGAGCACCGCCTCCATGTGGCCGGTCTGCGGAAACAGGTCGAGGAGCACGAGCGATTCGATCTCCATCACCCGGGCGAGCTCCTTGAGATCGCGCCCGAGCGCCGCCGGATGGCAGGAGACGTAGGTCAGCCGGCGCGGCGGCCGTTCGACCAGGAGCTTGCGGACCGAGGCGGAGAGTCCGTCGCGCGGCGGGTCGACGACGATGCGGTCGAAGCTCTCGGCGAGGCCCGCGGCCACCCAGGTCTCGACCGCCTGGCCGACGATCTCCAGACCCTTGTTGACGCCTGCCGTGTCGGCTGCCTCCGGGAAGTTCGCCCGCGCGTTCTTGCGCGCGAAGCGCGTGGCGATGCGGTCCCCCTCGACCATGACGACCCGGTCGTAGCGCCGGGCGAGCGGCAGCGCGAACAGGCCGACGCCGCCGTAGAGGTCGGCGGCACTGCCCCCTGTCGACGGCCCGACGACGACTTCGACCAGCTCTTCGAGGAGTCCGGCGTGGCCCTGAAAGAAGCAGCGCGCATCGAAGCGGTACTCGAACGAACCGATCCGCCGCTTGAGCTCGCCGTGCGGCAGACCCTCGACGAGCGGAGCGTAGGAGACCTGCGCGCCGTCGCCGCAGGCGAGGTCGAGCCGCGAAGGGACCCGTTCCGGCAGACGCCGGGCGAGCGTCGTGAGCTCGCGCTCGAGCGTCGGCACCAGCACCGGACAGCTCGCTACCGCGACCAGATCGCGGCTGCGACGGGCGAAGTAGCCGACCTCGAAGCCGCCATGCACACTGCGGGTGTGGAGCTGCGTGCGCAGGCGGTAGGCCCATGCCGGGCCGGCGACGACGGCGCTCGGTTCGGGCACGGCGACGCCGGAGATGCGGCGCAGCGTCTCGAGCAGCGCCTCGCCCTTCAGACGCGCCTGCACCCCGTCTTCCAGATGCTGCAGATCGCAGCCGCCGCAGCGGGCAAAATACGGGCACGGGGGCTCGCGGCGGCCCGGACCGGCGACCAGGAGCTCGACGATCTCGGCCCGGCCGTAGTCCGGTTTGCGCTCGAACAGGCGCACGCGCGCGCGGTCCCCCGGCGCCGAACGCGGAACGAAGATCGGGATTCCCTCGAAGCGGCCGAGGCCGTCGCCGCCGGCCACGAGCTTCTCGATGGTGAGCTCGAGCTCTTCGAGCTCGGAAAGCCGCAGGCCCGCGGTCGGGCGATCGTAGGTCATGAGTCTCCCCGGACCGGGCTCGCCGGTCCCCTTCGTTGTCGTCCCGGCCGGACGTTCATCCGCGCACCTCCCCGAACAGGTGCACCCGCGCGGCGAGCGCCGGCAAACGCTCCTCGACCAGGCGCCGCAGCCCGTCTACCGTATGTCTGCGGCTCAGGTGGTGCAAAACGACGGCCTCGTGTCGCTCCAGGTCCGCCGCGTGCTCCACGAGGTCGTCGAAGTGGAGGTGCTTGTAGGCGCTGCCGTGCTGCCGGACCTCGTCGCCGAGAAACGTGCACTCGATCATCAACACCCGGCTCGAGCTCAACCGGGGGGCGAGCCCCCAAACCGCCGGTCCGGTGTCGCCGCAATAGGAGAGCCAGACCTCCTCGCAGACATCGTCGAGCGCGACGCCTTCGGCCCTGAGGCGCGCGAGCTCCGCCCCACTGCGATCCCGGAGCTCCTCCTTGAGCTTTCGTCGCCGGCGCAGCAGGTGAAAGCCCAGGCTCGGGACGACATGATCGGTGGCGAAAGCCTCGATGGCGAGATCGCGGCCGACCTCGACGCGCTCCCCGGGCACCAGCCCGACGATCTCGTACTGGTACTCGACCCCTTCCATCCGCTCGCTGGCGGCGACGAACTCGCCGAGTGCGCCGGCCACCGGCCGGGGACAGAAGACCCGCGTCGGCGCCTGATGATGCAGCGTCCGCTGCGACAGGACGTAGGGCACTCCCAACGCATGGTCGAGGTGACCGTGGCTGACGAAGAGATCCCGCGCACCGGCCTGGGTCGGGGTTCCCCGCCCGACATCGAGCGCGAGGCCGGGCGGGTGGATGCGGAACCAGGTCTCTTCGCCGGCGACCGAGTGCCCTTCGATCGACATCTCCCCCAGTTGCAGGCGCGAGGCGGGCGGCAGGCTCGCGGCGACGCCGGGGCTCGAGGTCGCGCGGCCCGTCGTCAGATCTCCTGGTACATGAAGCGCCGCAGCGGTTCGAGACGCTTGCTGACGCTCTCCTGGTCGGGGTCGATCAGCCAGAGCGCGGCCGCGACCGAAGAGAGCAGCGAGTTGCCGTCCTGGGGGGTGAAGCAGAAACCGTAGAGCTCCCGCTTGCGGCGCACCGCGAGCGTCGGCAACACGACGACGGTCTGCGAGAGGATGCGCCCGTAGTAGCCGTGATCGCGGCCGAAGCTGAAGATCTCGTTGCAGTTGCGCTTGTCGGTGACCGCGACTCGCAGATTCCCCTTCAGGCGCTCGATCATCTCCTCCTTGGTGATGTCGCGATTGAACGCGAGATCGAACCAGATCGAGTGCATGTACTGGGTGTTGAGCTTGACCGCGCTCGAGAAGAGGTCGAACTTCTGATTCAGCGTTTCGAAAACGTGAAACGCGTCGTGGGCGTGATGGGTGCCGAACTCGGCGTCGTCATGCTTGCCCACCTGAGGAGCCGGCGCGAAGTCCTTGGTCTGCGAGATGTCGTTCGCGCGCCGCATACAGACGAACGTCCCGCGCTCCAGCGCGTACTTGCCGCCGCCGTCGTCGCAGAGCGTCTTGATCAGGGTGGTGATGTTGTGGGTGTTGCAGGAAACGATCTGAATGAAGCGATCGCGGCCGGGCACCAGGACTTCGTCGTTGATGCCGCGGGCGTAGGGCACGCCGAAACCGAACTCGCTGCCCTGGGCGAGGAAGCCCTTGGGGCCCGAAAGCTGGTTGTAGTACTTCTCCTTCATCTCGTTGCC